>NZ_DATMFZ010000298.1:0-16574 GCF_035556675.1 Geminicoccus sp.
CCGGTGCGCTCGGAATCCACCGCATAGCTGCGCGAGCGCAGCCGGAACTGGCGGCGGTCGGCCCGGGTCATCACGTCCGCCGCTTCACTGCCCATCAGGATGGCCAGGCGGCTGTCATAGTCCGCGCGCGCCAGCCGCTCGGCCAGCCCCCGGACCTGCCCCGCGACCTCGCCCTGCGCCCCGTCCAGCGCCGCCTCCACCAGGAGCCGGCCTTCCTCCAGCTCCAGGGTCACGTCCAGCCCGGCGGCGTGCTTCTTTTCCAGCTCGTAGCGGAAGATGGCGAACGGATCGCGCCACGCCTCCACCGCGAACTCGTAGCGGCCGACCCGCTCCAGCGGGAAGCTGGCCGTCCAGCGGTCGTTCACGACCAGCTTCATGCGCACTTCCTGCCATTCCGCCTGGTCGAGCGGCCGCCACAGGAGGGCCGCCTGGAGCACGTCGTGCCCGTCGCCGAAGATGTCGGCTTCCACCTCCACGGCCCGGCCGACGATGCGCTTGGCCGGGAAGGCGCCGTCGTCCACCGCGGGCGTGACCTTCTCGATGATCAGGCGCGGCGACGCGACCGCGGCCGCCACGTCCGGCACGCTCACGACGCCGCGGATCATGTCGCTGGCCCGGCCGGTCAGGACCCGCGCCTCGCCCGGCTCCAGCAGGATGCTCTCGCCGGGCGGCAGCTCCAGGCCCGCCTCCTCCGCCCGGAACGGGAAGAACCTGGCGCCGGCATCGGTGGCGATGATGTCGGCATCCGCAGGCGTCGTCCGGGCCAGATCGGCATTGGCCAGCACCAGCCAGGCCCGCCCCGCCCGGCGGGCATCGGGGGCATCGGTGCGCAGGATCGCGGTGAAGGGTGCGGTGTCGTCGCGGGTCAAGAGCAGCGGATGGCCGCGCAGGGCGGCACCTGCCTCGGCCACCAGCCGGTTGGCCGCCCGCACTTCCGCCACCAGGTCCAGGTTGCCCTGCTCGCGCAGGCCGGCCAGGCCCCGCCCGTCGCCACCCGCCGGATCCAGCCGTACCCGGCTGCCGAACTCGAAGCCCATCGGCACCAGCAGCCCGTCGCCCAGGGCGGCGGCCAGCCGCAGCGCCCGCACGGCGCGGCGCTGCAGCACGAGGTCGGGCTCCACCTCGTGGGTCACGCGCTTGTCGAACGGCGCCTCGGGGAAGCCGATGTCGTCGCCGATCGCCCGGTGCAGTTCGTGCTCGTCCACCAGCCAGCTGTCGCGCAGGTTCCACCAGCATAAGGACGAGAAGGCGCCATCGAAGCCGGCGGGCTTCAGTACGCTGCGTGCCTCGAACGTGGTCCCGGGCGTCCAGGCGAGAAAGCGCGTGTCCTGGCCGGCGGCACGGCCGGCCTCGACCAGCAGGCGCAGGCCCGCCTCGGGCACCCGGTCCCAATGGAGGCAGCGAAAGCCGCTGATACCTGCCTGGACGAGGCGGCCCAGCCGCTCGGCCAGCATGCCGAGAAAGGGGTGCTGCTGCGGATCGTCGTTGAAGAACAGGAGCAGGCCTTCGCGCTCGGCCGGGTCACGGCGCGGGTCGAGCACGTCGACCCCGGCATTGGCGAGGCCGGAATCGATGGCGAACCGGCTGTCGCGCGCCACCCGGTCCACCACCAGGTCGACCATCAGCCGCAGGCCGCGCTGGCCCGCCTCGTCGGCGAGCCTCGCCAGCGCCTCGTCGGCATTGCCACCGCCCAGGGCCGGATGGAGCTGGTCCATGTCCTTGGGCAGGAACACGCTCTGGCCATGCCCGGGCAGGAAGGGCGGTGCGGTCAGCACCGTGTCGAAGCCCAGATCCGCCGCGTGATCGAGCAGCTCGCTCCAGCGCTCGAGCGGCCCGGCCACCAGCGGGTGGACATAGTAGATCCGCGGCGAGCCGGTCGCCTGCGCGGTCGACGTGACCGGGGCATCGAGAAGAAGATCGTCTGCTGCTGACACGATAGTGTCCCGTCGCTGTTCGGTCCGATCCATCGGTGGCGCCATGATGGCCGGTCGCCACCGTGAAGCGAACGTCCGGCCCCGCGGGTTCCACACGGATCAACAGTAACGGGACGCTTTTGTTCCGGGCAGAGGGGTCAGGCGGTCAATCCATCCGGCGGCAGCCGGCCGATCTCGACCGCATGCTGGGCCTCGTGGAGCTGCTGGTAGATCCCGCCAGCCCCCACCAGCTCGGTGTGCCGCCCCTGTTCCGCGATGCCATCCTCGGTCATCACCACGATCCGGTCGGCGTTGCGGATGGTGGACAGGCGGTGGGCGATCACGAGCGTGGTCCGTCCCAGCGACAATTCGTGCAGGGAGCGCTGGATCGCCTGCTCGGTCGCGGTGTCGAGTGCCGAGGTCGCCTCGTCCAGGATCAGGATCGGCGGGTCCTTCAGGAAGATCCGGGCGATCGCGAGGCGCTGCTTCTGCCCGCCCGACAGCTTCACGCCCCGCTCGCCCACCACCGTGTCCAGCCCGTCCGGCAGGCTGGCGATCAGCTCTTCCAGCCGTGCCCGGCGCACGGCAGCCAGGATCTCAGCCTCGCTGGCATCCAGCCGGCCATAGGCGATGTTCTCGCGGATGGTGCCCGCGAACAGGAACACGTCCTGCTGCACGATGCCGATCTGCCGGCGCAGCGATTCCAGGGTCAGGTCGCGGATGTCGATGCCGTCGATCGTGATCCGCCCGGCGTCGACGTCGTAGAAGCGCGGTACCAGCGAGCAGAGCGTGGTCTTGCCGGCACCCGAGGGCCCCACGAACGCGACGGTCTCGCCGGCCCCGATCGCGAGCGAGATGTCGCGCAGCACCGGCCGCGCCGTCCCGTAGCCGAAGGTGACGTGCTCGAAGCGGATCTCGCCGGCCAGCGGCGGTGCCGGCACGGCATCCGGCCGGTCGGCGATGTCGGGCTCCGTGGCCAGCAGCTCCGAATAGCGGCGAAAGCCGGCGATCCCCTTGGGGTAGGTCTCGATCACCGCGGTGATCTTGTCGAGCGGGCGGTAGAACACGCCGATCAGCAGGAGGAAGCTGACGAAGCCGCCGACCGATAGCCCGCCGGTCACCACGAAATAGGTCCCGGCCAGCATCACCACGAGCTGGACGAGGCGCATGCCCAGATAGTTGATGGTCATGCTGGCCGACATGATCTTGTAGGCGTCGAGCTTGGTCGCCCGGTACAGCGCGTTGTCCTTGGCGAACAGCCGGCGCTCGTGCTCCTCGTTGGCGAACGCCTGCACCACCCGCATGCCGCCGATATTCTCCTCGATCCGGGCATTGAACGCGCCGACCCGGCCGAACTGGGCCCGCCAGTTGCGGGTCATCCGCCCGCCATAATGGGCGGTCACGAACACGGCGACCGGGATGATCAGGGCGGTGAGCAGGGCCAGGGGCGGATGGACCCAGACCATCAGGGCGAAGGCGCCGATGAAGGTCATCACCGCGATGAACAGGTCCTCGGGCCCGTGATGGGCGACCTCGCCGATCTCCTCCAGGTCCTTGGTGACCCTGGCCACCAGATGGCCGGTCTTCTGGTTGTCGTAGAAGCGGAACGACAGCTTCTGCAGATGGTCGAACGCACGGCGGCGCATCTCGGTCTCGATGTTGATCCCGAGCACGTGGCCCCAATAGTTCACGATCGCCATCAGGCCGGTGTTGAGCAGGTAGACCAGCAGCAAGGCTGCGGCCGCCAGCAGGATCGGCAGCCATTGCTGGCCGGGCAGCAGCATGTCGACATAGATCTTCACCGCGATCGGGAAGCCCAGCTCCAGCAGGCCGGACAGCACCGCGCAGCCGAAGTCGAGCATGAACAGCCGCCGGTGCGGACGGTAGTAGGCGAAGAATTCTCGAAGCATGGTTCCCCAGGCGCGCGGGAGGCCGCCACGGCAGGCCAGTGCATTACGCGGAGCTCACCGCGCATAAGCCGAGCCGGCGATGCTGCCGGCACCCCTGCCCGTCAAGCCCGAACTTGGGCGCGGCCCTGGGCGATCAGGTGGCGGGCGGTGAACAGGTCGAGATGGGCGCCGCCCGAGTTCTTGAAGACCGTGATGTCGTCCGGCGAGGTCCTGCCCGGATGCCTGCCCTGGCAGAGCTGGAACAGGTCGGCCTCGATCGCCTCCAGGGTGATCAGGCCTCGGGCGATCGGCTGGCCCAGGTCGCCGCAGCGGTCGCACTCGGCATAGGTGTCGACGAACAGCCGGCCACGTCGGATCACCGCGTCGTCGGATTCGCGCATCTCGGGCAGGTAGGCACCGATCAGGTCGACATGGGTGCCGGGCCGCAAGAGGTCGCCCTGCACCAGCGGCGTGGTCGACATGGTCACGGTGGTGATGATGTCGGCTTGGGCGGTCGCCAGCTCCAGGTCGGCCGCCACCTCCACCCGCACCGCGTCCAGGTCCAGCCCGTCGGCCACGGCGCGGGCCCGCCCGGACGTGCGGTTCCAGATCAGGACCCGGCGCAGGGATGGCCGCACACTGGTATGCGCCAGTGCCACATGGGGAGCGAGCCCGCCGGCACCGACGATCAGCAGGGTCTCGGCATCGGCGCGGGCCAGGCAGTCGACGCCCAGCGCCGAATCCGCCGCGGTCTTGCGGAAGGTCATGGCCGCACCGTCGGCGGCCAGCAGCGGGGCGCCGGTCCGGCCGTCGAACAATGCCACCAGCCCCTGCACCGAGGGTTCCGGCACCGGCAGAGCGAGATTGCCCGGGAACACGCCGACCAGTTTCACCGCGATCATCTCCCCGGCCGCCCAGGCGGACAGGGCGACGAACCGATCGGGCCCGCCGCCGGGCTCGGCCATGACCGTGCGGTGGGTATCAGGCATCCCGCCCCGGTGCGCCCGGCGCAGGGCCGCCACCAGCGCGGGATAGTCGAGCAGGCGGTGCACCTGTTCGGCATCGAAGACCTGCATCGCGCGCTCCCCTGCCCGCTCCTGCACCAAGCTGCCGGCCGGAGCCTACCAGCCCATGCGGCGGTAGAGGTAGCGCTGGAAGGAGCGCATGTCGGCACAGCGCAGATGCCGGGCGGCCGCGACGTCGCCGGTCTCGATCGCCAGGCCCAGCTCGTCCTGCATGTGCAGGGTGAACTGGAGGAACTCCGGGTCATGCGGCTGGTCCACGCTCATCGCCAGCGCCAGGAACGGCGCATAGCGCAGGTGCAGGCGGTGGACGATGTCGATCAGGATGGGAGCCGCCGAGCCGTCCAGCAGCCGCCGGTTCCACTCCATCAGGCCCAGCACGGTCTGATGGAAGTCGATGCCGAACCGGGAGGAGCGCATCGTCCTGGTCTTGGCGAACAGGGCGCGCGCCTCCTCGGGTACGTTCCGGGCCGCGAACCTCGCGGCAGCCTCGCCCTCGAGCAGCAGCCGCGTGGACCAGATCTCGTCGACGATCGGCCGCTCGATCGGCGGCACGCGGATGGAGCGCGACTGGGTCACCTCCAGCGCCGAGGCGGCCACCAGCCGGCCGACCGCCTCGCGCACTGGCTGCATGCTGGTCTGGAACGTGGTCGCCAGCTTGCGCAGGCTCACCTTGTCGCCGGGCAGGAGGTGACCGGAAAGAATGCGCAGTTCCAGGTCGAGATAGACCTGCTGCCCGAGCGTGTTCTCGTCCCCAGGCGCGGCATCGGTCCGGTCGATGGTGGCGGGGGGGTGCCCGGCAGGCTGCAGAAGGGCAGTCATGAACGTCTTCGAGACCTCGTGCATGCATTCGTCCAGCCAGGCTCGAGCAGGCCGGGCGACAGCATCGCGTCGCCCGGCACCGCCCGCAACCGGCCGGTG
This sequence comes from Geminicoccus sp., assembly GCF_035556675.1. Lineage (GTDB taxonomy): Bacteria > Pseudomonadota > Alphaproteobacteria > Geminicoccales > Geminicoccaceae > Geminicoccus. Next base: position 5,746 of record NZ_DATMFZ010000298.1, read on the forward strand.
CCGGGCAGGACGCTCATGAAACACGGCCGCAGCGTTTCCCGCCGCGGCCGCTGGGAGGCCGCGTCAGGACGCCTTGGCCAGTTCCGTCATCTTCGGCGTCAGATCGTCGATCGCCGCGGCGAAGCGATCCACCGCCAGGTCGCACTCGGCCTTGGTGATGCAGAGCGGCGGCGAGAAGGACACGACCTCGATGAACGGCAGCGCCCGGACCATCAGCCCGTGATCCACCGCCTTGCCCGCGACCAGGCGATGGACGTTGCTGGCGGCATGGAACGGGGTCCGCCTGGCGCGGTCGGCGGTGAACTCCACGCCGATCATCAGGCCGGCACCGCGCACCTCACCCACGTAGGGATGCTCGGCCAGGCGCGACTTCAGCCCGTCCAGCAGATAGGCGCCCACGGTGGCGGCATTGCTCACCATGTTCTCGTTCTCGAGAATCGCGATGTTGGCCAGGCCCACCGCGGCGCCGACCGGATGGCCGGAATAGGTGAAGCCGTGCATCACCGGCCCGTATTCCGGCGAGGCATGCTCCAGCACGTTCCAGATCCGCTCGGAGATCACCGAGGCAGAGACCGGGAAGTAGGCGCTGGTGATGCCCTTGGCGAGCGTCACGATGTCGGGCTTGAGCTCGTAGAGCCCGGTGCCGAACCACTGGCCGGTGCGGCCGAACCCGGTGATCACCTCGTCCGCGATCAGCAGGATGTCGTGCTGGTCCAGGAGCGGCTGGAGCTTGGCGAAATAGCCCTTCGGCGGCATCAGCACGCCGCCCGTGCCCATGATCGGCTCGGCGATGAAGGCGCCGATCGTCTCGGGCCCTTCCCGCTCGATGATCGCGGCGATCTCGGCGATCATCCGGTCCGTGAACGCCTCCTCGCTCTCGCCATCCTCGGCGAAGCGGAAGTAGTGCGGGCAGCTCGTATGGATGACGCCGGTGTCCGGCAGGCTCCACGCCTTATGGTAGGAGGAGATGCCGGTGAGCGTGGCGGCCGCCGCGGTCAGGCCGTGATAGGCGCCCTGTCGCGAGATGATCTTGCACTTCTCGGGCTTGCCGCGCAGGTTCGCGTAGTAGCGCACCAGCTTGTAGTTGGTGTCGTTCGCGTCCGAGCCGGAGGTGCCGAAGAACACCCGCTTGAGGTGCCGGGCGTTGGCGTGCTCGTGGAACAGGTTCAGGACCTTGTCCGCCAGGCGGATGGTCGCCTCGTTGGAGGCCGAGCCGAACAGGTGCCAGTAGTTGAGGTCGAGCACGGCCTGCTTGGCGGCCTCGGCGATCTCGGGCCGGCCATAGCCGATGTTCACGCACCACAGGCCGCCGGAGCAGTCGACCAGCTCGTTGCCGCTGTGATCACGGAGGCGGGCACCCTTCGCCCCGTCCATGATCGCCGGTCCCTTGTCCATGTGGGTGGCGATGGAGGTCAGCGGATGGAACAGGCTGTTCCGATCCATGTCTTCCAGGCTGTAGTTGGCGCGTTCGTCCAGCGCATCCAGCATCGGTTCTTCCACTTTCTAGGAGATAGCGCGCTGGCGCTGCCAAATCGCGCTGTGATCACAGTTGTGCTCCTTCCGGAGCCAGGACGTCAACGCCGGCGCCGCCGCAGCCGGATCAGCTGCGGTCGAGCTTGACGAACAGGAACCAGAAGAACACGCCCATGACCGGCAGGGTGACCACCAGGATGATGGTCGCGAGCGAGAAGATGATCGGCACCTGGGACTGCTGCGAGGCGGCCATCGCCCAGTTGTAGATCGGCATGGTCGTCTCGACGCCGCGCAGGAACAAAGAGCGCAGCAGCTCGTTGAACGACAGGAGGAAGCCGAACACACCCGCACCGAATACGCCCGGCCGCAGGATCGGCATCTCGATGTCCCAGAAGCGCCGCCACGGCGTGGCACCCAGGTCCTCGGCCGCTTCCAGCAGGCGCAGGTCGAACCGGCTGGCGATCACCAGGACCAGCAGCAGCGCGAACGGCAGCGCCCAGACCAGCTGGGCAACGAAGATCGACCAGTAGCCCATCTTCAGCCCGAGCATGGTGCGCAGGAAGATGAACAGGGCAGCGCCCATGGTCAGGCCCGGCACGAACAGGGGCAGAAGCGTCAGGAGCAGGACGCCGCCCGGCCGGCGCATCCGGGTGATCGAGCGGCCGACCATGGTGGCGATCACCATGCAGACGATCGCCACCAGCGTGCTCATCACCAGGCTGACCTGCAAAGGCGGGATCCAGCGTGAATCGGCCGCCAGCGCCGCGTAATTGGCCGTGGTGAGCGGATAGGGAATGCCGGACAGCGGGCTTTGCGAGATCGACATGACCGCCAGCCAGACCAGCGGCACGTAGATCATGGCGATCGCGAAGAAGCCCAGCCACTTGGCAGTGGCGGGCCAGCCCTTCCAGCGGCTGACACGGCGCCAGAACCGGCTGCTGTCGGCCAGCTGGCGCTCGTCGATCAGCGCCAGGGTGGGCAGGTCGGAAGTGCCGATCATCGGCGGATCGCCTGGAACATGGTGGACATGTCGAAGCGCTTTCGGGTGATCAGGATCAGCGCCGCCAGGCAGACGCCGAGCAGCACCACCACGATGGTCGAGAGGGCTGCGGCGGTCGGGTATTTCAGTTCCTGGAGGGCCGAGTTCACCGAGTTGCCGAGCAGGTTGACGAAGCCGCCGCCCAGCATCTGCGGTTCGACGAAGGCCGCCATCAGCGGCACCAGGGTGAACACCACGCCCGCGACCACGCCCGGCAGGGACATGGGCAGGATCACGTAGAGCAGGGTCTGGCCGGGGCTGGCGCCCAGGTCGCTGCTCGCCTGGAGATAGTCGTCATCGATCAGCGACATGATCATGAAGATCGGGAACACCATGGTCGGGAAGTAGGACCCGAGCATGCCGAAATGGACGGCGAATTCCGAGTAGAGCAGCCAGCTGATCGGCTCGTCCACGATGCCCAGCGAGGTCAGCACGGTGTTGACGATGCCGTTGGTGCCCAGGATCGAGCGCCAGACGATGATCCGCGACGAGGTGTCCAGGAAGAACGGGATCGTCAGCAGCGTGATGATGATGGCCTTGGCCGGCTTGGACTTGCAGCCCTTGGCCAGCCAGAGCGCGAACGGGAAGGCCAGGAGCAGCTCGATCAGCGTCATGGTGATGGCGATGCGCAGGGTGCGCACCGCTACGATCCAGCGGCCCGAATCGATCACCGATTCCCAGGTGCCCAGGGTCGGCAGGTACACGACCCGGTAGGACTTCACCTGCAGAAAGCTGAACAGGACGATGACCAGCAGCGGCAGGATGACCACCAGCGACCAGGTGATCAGGAAGGCCGGCACGGCGACGCCCGAGGGCGTCAGCCGGTCCAGCATCCGCCGGCTCCAGGCTCGTCTTGTCGGGATCGCGGCTGCCGCCATCCGTCATGCTCCCGTGGTGTCAGTAGAGAGGCTGGCCGGCCCGGCGGCACCGGGCCGGCACTCGGTTCAGGCGTTGAGGAAACGCTGCCACTCTTCTTCCATGACGTCCGCATTGGACGGCGTGGTCTTGCCCCAGAACGGCTTCTCGAACTTCCTCTCGACCTTCTCGGCCGTGTATTTCAGGAGGTCGACGTCCTCCTGCGGCCAGCCATGCTCGATGGCATACTCCACGCCCAGGTCCATGTTCGGGCCGGCATAGCCGCGCTCCTTGGCCTGATAGGCGCGGTACTCGCCGCCCAGGAAATAGTTCAGGACCTTGTAGATGTTGTCGACATTGTCCCGGTCCATCGCCGCGGTCGCCACGTAGGCGCCGTGGCCCCACTTGTAGTAGCCCTCGACGGTGAAGGCGTAGATCACCGTGCCGGGGCCGAGTGCCAGGTTCGCGTCGCGGGTCGCCGGCTCCCAACAGTTGATCATGTCGATCTCCTTGTTGGAGAGCAGTTGGACCTGCTCCTCGAACGCGGTGAAGATCGTGCGGAAATGGCCGGCCTGCTTGCGCTCGACCAGATAGTCGGCGACCGCGCGGGCCTCCTCCTGGGTGAGGTCGGCAGGGTCCTCGATCTGCGCCCGGCCATGATGCTTGAGGAAGTTGGCGGTCTCGCTCATCGACTGCAGCCAGGAGCGGTCGATCGCGACCCGGCCCTTGACCTGCTCGCCCTCGAAGAAGGTCGTCCAGGGGATCTCGTCCTGGCCGTTCGGATTGGCGCCGATCACTTCCGGGAAGTAGCCGAACGCGTCGCCGTTGCCGATCACCGGCACGCCCCACTGGGTGTCGTCGGCCCGGATCAGGTCGGAGCGCTTCCAAGTGTCCGGCGTGCGCGCCCACAAGGTCAGCTCGGGATGATCCTCGACGATCGGCGCGTAGTAGCCTTCCGGCCCCAGCACGTCCTCGGTACCGCCATCGAAGATGAAGAAGTCGTGAGTGTCACCCAGATCGTTCGACATCACATCACGCATGAACACGCCGATGTCGGCATTGGTCGGCGTGTAGTCCATGGTGACGCCGTTGGACTTGGTCATGATCGACCAGTCCTTCAGCTGGGCGGTCGTGACACCGTAGCCCTTGACCGGGGCGCCGGCGGCCCAGGCTTGCTGGCTCATGCCGGGGAGCGCTGCCGGGAGCGTGGCGGCGGCCGCGGTCAGCGCGGATAGAGAGAGCGCACTCTCCACGAAGTTGCGGCGTGACAGGCGCGGATCGAACTTCCCTTGCGTCATCGGCGTTTCCTTCCCCTTTTCGTTGCTGAAGGCCCTGCTCGACTGGTGGAGGGCTCTGTTATCCGGCAGGGTGACCTGCGCCGCGTCAGGCGCTCATCACCATGCAATCCGCCTTCTTCCACCAGACGAAGCCCTGCTCCGCGGTGGACGAGGAGGAATCCCACAAGCGCACCTTGATCGGCCCCACCTCGGTGAGCACGGTCCGGTCCAGGTACTTGCCCTTGTAGATCGCGCTGTCGAGGCGCCCGGGCAGCACGTTCAGGCCCGGGTCCTGCGGCGGCCGGTCGGCGATGTGCAGGCGCTCGGCGCGCATGCCGACCACGACCTTGTCGCCCACCGCAGGCCTGGTGTGGCCCGACCAGGCGCCGGCCATGCGCTGCCCGTCGACCTCGACCAGGGCATCGTCGCCGTCCAGGCCAACCAGCGTCGCCTCCATCAGGTTCTCCACGCCCATGAAGCCGGCGACGAACCGGCTGACCGGGCGGTCGAAGATCTCGTGCGGCGTGCCGGCCTGCGCGATCCTGCCCTTGCGCATGAGGATGATGCGATCGCTCATCGTCAGCGCTTCTTCCTGGCTGTGGGTGATGTAGACGAAGGTCATGCCTAGAGACTTGTGGATCTCCATGAGCTCGACCTGCATGTCGACCCGCAGCTTCTCGTCCAGCGCGCCCAGGGGCTCGTCGAGCAGGAGGATCGCCGGCCGGGGCACCAGGGCGCGAGCCAGCGCCACACGCTGGCGCTCGCCGCCGGAGAGCTGGTGGATGCGCCGGTCGTACTTGTCGGCCAAGCGTACCAGCTTCAGCGCGTCCTGCGCCCGCTGGCGGCGCTCGGCCGGCGGCACGCCGCGCACCCGCAGGCCGTACTCGACATTGGCGCCCACCGTCATGTGCGGGAACAAAGCGTAGTTCTGGAACACCGTGGTGCAGTTGCGCGAGAACGCCGGCACCTCGCTGACATCCACCCCGTTCAGGCGCAGGGCACCGATCTTGTAGGGCTTCTCCAGGCCGGAGATCAGGCGGAGCAGCGTGGTCTTGCCCGAGCCGCTCTCACCCAGGATGGTCAGGAACTCGCCCGGCGCCGCGGTGACCGTGACATTGTCCAGCGCCACCACGTCGCCATAGGCGTGCACCGCATCGATGACCTCCAGCATCGGCTGGACATTCCCTTGCCTGGCTGGCCCCTCCCTGCCCGGCACGGCGCCCGCGGCCCGGCCTGCGGCCGGCGCCCGCTCCATGGTCGGGGTTGCAAGGGCTGACTGGCCATTCGGCATGCGGCACCTTTCAGCAGAGACCCGGACGCCCGAAAGCGTTCCTCCACACTCCGTGATCACAGCATGCAACCGCTGTGCCAGAGCATTCTTGCTTGATGATCGCGGGGTGGATCCCCGCGCCTCCCTGTCCAAAAAGCTATGCTGTGATCACATCTCAGGCAATCGCCTATTTGAGCGGCGTCATGCGGCACGCGAGGTGATGGCGACCGCCACGCCCAGGAGCCGGGCCGCGGTCGAGGCGGCGTTCTGCACCACCGCGCGCGCCACCGGCAGGGCGTCCACCAGCACCGCTTCCGGCCGCAGGCCACGGGCACCGACGTCGTAGCACTGGCCAACGGCATCCGGTTCGGCCAGCTGCCAGGCCACCATCCGCCCGTCCCCGCCGGCATTGGCGGCGATCTGGCGAAGCGGCGCTGCCAGTGCCGCAGCGAAGATTCGTGCCGCCAACCGTTCCAGCGGGTCGTCCGCGCAGTTTTCCAGGCAATGTCGGCCGGCCCGCAGATAGGCAGCACTGCCGCCCAGGATGACGCCGCCTGATCGGGCGGCCTGCACCGCGGCCGAGGCGGCCTTGGCCTGGCGCTGGCGCACGGCGATCTCGCTCTCGGTGATCCCGCCGATCCGCAGCGTGGCGATGCCGGCCTCCAGCCTGGCGAGGCGGCGCTGATGCTGCTCGCGGTCATAGGCCAGGTGCCGTTCCCGCGCGATGGCCTGGCGGATCTCATTGGCACGGATCCGGACCATCTCGGGATCGCCCTTGCCGCCGGTGATCGTGGTGCCGGTGCGGGTGATCCGGATCCGCAGGGCCTGTCCGGCCATGTGCGGCCGCAGCTTCTCCAGCGTAGTGCCCATCTGCTCGCCGATCACCATGCCCCCGGTGGCGATCGCCAGGTCTTCCAGCATGAGCTGCCGCCAGATGCCGGTCCCGGGTGCCTTGACCGCCGCGACCTTGAAGCCGGCGCGTTGCCGGTTGACCACCAGCGTGCTGAGCGCATTGCCGCCGACGCTGTCGGCGACCAGCACCAGCCCGCGGTCGGCCTTGGCGATCATTTCCAGCACCGGGAGGATCGGCCCGAGCTCGGTCAGCGCGCCCAGGTGAAAGATGATCAACGGGTTCGCGATCTCGACGCTCTGCGTCTCCTGGTCCTCGACGAAATGCGCGGAGATCCAGCCCTGGTCGAAATGCAGGCCAGGCGCCACGTCGAGCTCGTCCCGGCTGCCGCGCCCTTCCTCCACCTGCACGACCCCGTCGGCACCAGCCGCCAGATGGGCCTCGACCACCCTGCGCGCGAGAGACAGGTCGCCGCCGGCCGCCTGGGCTGCGACCTGCGCGAGCTGCGCCTGATCGGGATCGGTGATCGCACGCGCTTCCAGGGCAGCGATCGCGTGGCCTGCCTGGCGATCGAACGCGTCCTGCAGCTCGGCTGCGGCAAAGCCGGCCTGGACCACCCGCCGGCCCTCGCGGAGCAGGGCCCGGGCCATGATCACGGCACTGCTGGTGCCGTCGCCCACCTGGTCGAGCGTGCGCCAGGCAAGCTCGCGCATCGCCCGTACGCCCATCTGCTCCGCCGGATCGTCCCGCTCCAGCTGCTGCAGCACCGCATAGCCGTCGCGCAGCAGCAAGGGCGTCGCGAACGGCCGCTCGATCAGCACGGCGCGCCCGGCCGGGCCCAGCGTGGTCGCCACCAGATCGGCGGCGAGATCCACACCCTGCCCGAGCGCCTGCTGGGCCTGCAGCTCCTCCAGCATGACCTTCGCGACCATCACGTCCCCCTGTTGAACCCATGCCCGGCCGATCCAGAGCACGGGTCATGCCAGCCGATCGCGCCCTGCCCTGGCATAGCGCTTGCATCGTGATCACAGCGGCACTTGCCACTGTGATCACACGGTGGCTACCTTTTCTGAAAAGGTCGGGAGGGAAAAGCAGGGATGCGCTTGGCTTGCGATACGGGCGGCACTTTCACCGATCTGGTCGTCGAGGACGGCGACGAGATCCGGCTGTTCAAGGCGTCCACCACCCCTGACGACCCGGTGCGCGGCGTGCTCGATGCGCTGGCGCTTGCTGCCGCGCATTACGGCATGGACCGCAAGGACTTCCTGGCCCGCGGCCAGATGTTCATCCACGGCACCACCCGCGCGATCAACGCGATCCTGACCGGCAACACCGCGAAGACGGCGTTCCTCACCACCGAGGGCCATCGCGACGTGCTGGTGATCCGGGAAGGCGGCCGGATCGAACCGTTCAACTTCACCGTCCCCTATCCCGAGCCCTATGTGCCGCGGCGCCTGACCTTCGAGGTGCCGGAGCGCATCAATGCCGCGGGCAAGGTCGTCCAGGCGCTGGACGAGGCAGCAGTCCTCCGGATCATCGAGAAGCTGAAGGAGCAGAAGGTCGAGGCGGTCGGCGTCTGCCTGCTCTGGTCGGTGATGAACGCCCAGCACGAGCGCCGGATCGGCGAGCTCCTGGCCGAGCACCTGCCGAACGTCTCGGTGACGCTCTCCCACGTCCTGAACCCGACCCTGCGTGAGTACCGGCGCGCGTCGGCGACCGTGATCGACGCGTCGCTGAAGCCGCTCATGTTCAAGTACCTGAACGGGCTCACCAACCGGCTGCGCGAGGCGGGCTTTGCCGGGCGCACCCTGATGGTCACGTCTGGCGGCGGCATCATGGACGCCGAGGCGGTGGCCCGCGCCCCCATCCATTCGATCAATTCCGGCCCGGCCATGGCACCGGTGGCCGGCCGCTACTATGCCGAGCGCGACTTCGGCAACGCGGTGGCGATCGTGGCCGATACCGGCGGCACCAGCTACGACGTGAGCCTGGTGCGCGACGGGCGGATCCCGTGGACCCGCGAGACCTGGCTCGGCCAGCGCTTCCGCGGCCACATGACCGGCTTCCCGTCGGTGGACGTGAAGAGCATCGGTGCCGGCGGCGGCTCGATCGCCTGGGTCGATTCCGGCGGGCTGCTCCAAGTCGGACCCAAGAGTGCCGGCTCCACGCCCGGCCCGGTCGCCTATGGCAAGGGCGGCACGGAGCCGACCGTCACCGACTGCTCGATCATCCTGGGCTATATCGACCCGGACTTCTTCCTGGGCGGGACGATGGCGCTGGACCGCGACGCGGCGGTGGCGGCGCTCAAGGAAAAGGTCGCGGACAAGCTCGGCCTCTCGGTCGAGGAGACCGCGGCCGCCGTCCTGGCGCTCGCCACCGAGAAGATGGTCGGCGCGATCGACGAGATCACGGTCAACCAGGGCATCGACCCGTCCACCGCGATCCTGATCGGCGGCGGCGGTGCCGCCGGCCTGAACGCGGTGGCGGTCGGCAAGCGCCTGGGCTGCGCCGGTGTGCTCATCCCGGAGGCAGGAGCCGTGCTCAGCGCCGCCGGCGCCCTGATGTCGGAACTGTCCTCCGACTATGCGCAGATGCTGTTCACGGTGAGCGACCGTTTCCAGTTCGACAGCGTGAACGAGGTGCTGGCGAACCTGGAAAGCCGCTGCCAGGCCTTTGCCGCCGGGCCCGGCGAGGGTGCGCTGGAGGTCGTCACCGAGTTCTCGGTGGAAGCGCGCTATCCGCACCAGATCTGGGAGATCGAGGTACCGCTGGCCAAGGGCCGGATCGAGGGCCAGGCGGAGCTGGACGCGCTGAAGCAGGCCTTCCACGCGACGCACAAGGACATCTTCGAGATCTCCGACCCCAACTCGGAGGTCGAGTTCGTCACCTGGCGGACCAAGGTGCGCTGCCGGCTGCGCGAGGGCGGCAGTGGCCGCCTGCCCACGCCTGAAGGCAGCGGGCCGATGATGTCCAGGCGCCAGATCTATTTCGCCGCCACCGGCTGGGTGGATGCGCCGGTGGTGCGGTTCGAGGCGATGGCGGCGGACGAGCCGGTGACGGGGCCGGCGGTCATCGAATCCTCGTTCACCACCGTGGTGGTCGATCCGGACACCACCGCAGTGCGCACCGAAGGTGGTGGCCTGCGGGTCACGTTCTGAGCGGGAGGCCGACCATGACTGCTTCCGCTGCCCAGAAGGCCCGCGATGGCGTGCGCACTGCGATCCTCTCCAGCCGCATGGAGAGCATCGCGCGCAAGATGCAGAACACCCTGTTCCGCACCGCGCGCTCGGGCATCCTGAACACCGCGCACGATTTCTCCTGCGTGATCCTGACCGCCGACTGCCGCTTTCTGGCGGCGGCGGAGAGCCTGCCGATCCATACGCTGATCGGACCAGACCTGATGTGCCAGGCGGTCAAGAAGCACCATCCGGTGCTGCAACGCGGCGACTGCTTCCTCCACAACAGCCCCTACGAGGGCAACTCGCACGCCGCCGACCACTGCCTGATCGTGCCAGTGGTCGACGACGACGGGATCCTGCGCTTCTTCGTGCTGGCCAAGGCGCACCAGGCCGATTGCGGCAACTCGCGGCCATCCACCTATCTGGGCGACGTGGTCGACGTGTACCAGGAAGGGGCGCTGATCTTCTCGGCGACCAAGATCCAGTCGGACTATAAGAACAACGACGACATCATCCGGATGTGCAAGGCGCGCATCCGCGTGCCCGAGCAGTGGTGGGGCGACTACCTGGCCTCGCTGGGCTCGGTGCGGATCGGCGAGCGGGAACTGCTGGCCCTTGGCCGCGAGGTCGGCTGGGACGTGCTTGAGAACTATGCGGAGGCCTGGTTCGACTATTCTGAGAAGAAGATGGTCGACGCGATCGGCCGGCTGAAGAGCGGGCGCCGGGTGATCCGGGCATCGCACGACCCCTTCCCGGGCGTGCCGGACGGCATCCCGGTCAAGGTCGATGTCACGGTCGATGCCCCGGCCGGGAAGATCACGGTCGACCTGCGCGACAATCCCGACTGCCAGCCCTGCGGCCTGAACCTGACCGAGGGCACCTCGAT
>NZ_DATMFZ010000299.1:0-6377 GCF_035556675.1 Geminicoccus sp.
AGCCCGTCCGGCGTGGGCGGCATCCGGGACGGATCGACCAGGCCCGCCAGGATCATCAGGACCGCCACCCGGTGGGCGCGGGCCCGGTCGCCCTGCGGCTGCGCCTCCAGCATGTCGAACCAGGCAAGCGCGGCACCCTCCTCGCCGGCGGCCAGCAGGATCCGGGCCAGCGTCTCGGCTTCCAGCGCCAGGGCCTGCCGCGGCGCCACCGTGGCGGCCAGCGGGGCCAGCTGCGGCAGGTAGGCCCGGCGGCTGTCCGGATCGGCATCGGCATGCCACAGCAGCACGATCTCGCGGGCCCGGGCCTGCGGGTCGGTGATCGCGCGCAGGCGGCTGGCCTCGGCACCGGTGGTGGCGAAGTTGCCGCGCGCCGCCTCCATCCGGGCGCGGGCAGCGGCACGCAGGCCGGGCGGGGTGGCCGAATCGGCGGCAAGGCGCGCCAGGGCCGCGGGAGAGGCCTGGGCAACCGCCTCCTCCGGCAGCGCCAGGCCCAGCCGGCGCGCCAGGGCCAGGTCGGCCGGGGTCACCGTGGCGCTCCAGTCCACCGCATCGGCGCGCCCGTAGCCCAGTGCCACCGCGACCAGCGCCCCGAATGGCTGGGCGCGCAGGCTGCCGGTCTCTTCCAGGGCGCCGGCCAGCACTAGGGCGCTGTCCGGCCGGTCCTGCAGAAGCGCGCAGAGCAGGTTGAGCTCACCACTGCCCGCCTGGCCGCTGGTTTCCTCGCTGCTGACCTCCATGCCGAGGCCCGCGTCGCGCGCGAGCGCGCAGGCCGCCTCATCCTGTCCGGCCGCGAGATCCAGTCCGGCCGCGACCGGGGCCAGGGCCGGCAGGCGGATGGCACCCGGCCCGGCCTCGTCCACCAATGCCTGGGCCACGTCCAGGGCACCCAGCTCGATCAGGTGCTGCAGGCGCAGGGCCAGCAGGCTGCCGGGCGGCTGGCTGTCCGGCGTGGGCAGCCGCAGGAGCTCGACCTGGAGGCGGCGGGCAGCGGGATCGGGCGGGACGGCCGGCAGGGCCGCCAGGGCCAGGGCGATCTCGGCGGGCGGCGTGTCGCCCCAGGCAGCCGAACCCCGCCAGTCGCCGCCGCCCACGGCATCGGCGCTCGGCACGTCCAAAGGACGCACGGTGAACTCCGAAGGAGGGGATGCCGGGCCGGCGGATTGGGCGGACGGCTGGTCCTCGAACAGGGGACGCGGCTGGCCCTGCACGCTGCCGGCCAGGGCCAGCCAGGCACAGCAGGCCAGCAGCCCACGTGCGATCGGTCGATGTTTGCTCACTGGGCCAGCCGTTCCGCCGGGACCACTGCCTCGACCGGCTGCCGGGGTGCGGGAACGTCCCAGAACATCAGGAAGGCAATGCCGCCCAGCACGGTCGCGATCAGGATCACGAGCAACGCCCGTCCGAATGCCGCCATCGTTCCGCGTGGATCCCGCGCGTGTGGTTTTTGTCCAGGCCGGGCTTGCCGTCGGTAGCCTTCGCCGGTTTATATAGGCGACGCTCCGCCCGTTCAACGCTGACACGAATGACCAACCACGAAGCGCACCCAGAAGCTGCGCTCCCCATCGAGACGCCGCCAGCCCGCCGCCTGAACCTGACCCGCCATGTCGTGCTGGTCGGGCTGATGGGTGCCGGCAAGTCCGCCGTCGGCCGCCGGATGGCGGCGGTCCTGCACGCCCCCTTCATCGATGCCGACGACGCGATCGTGGAGGCGGCCGGCATGTCGGTGCCCGACATCTTCGCGAGCCATGGAGAGGCCGAGTTCCGGGCGCTGGAGCGGCGGGTGATCGCTCGCCTCCTGGCCGGGCCGCCCCATGTCCTGGCGCTGGGCGGCGGGGCCTTCGTCGACCCGCTCACCCGCGAGCGGGTGCGCGCCAGCGGCTTCTCGGTCTGGCTGCGCGCCGACCTCGACACGCTGGTCGCCCGCACCGCGCGCAAGAAGGGCAGCCGGCCGCTGCTGGACGCGGGCGACCCGCGCACGATCCTGGCCGAGCTGATGGAGCGTCGGCATCCGGTCTATGCCGAGGCGGCCATGGTGGTGGACAGCGGCGACCAGCCGGTCGACCGGCTGGTCCACGAGCTGATCGGCCGGCTGGCCGAGGCGGGAGTGCTGGCGTGAGTGCTGCTATGACCATGCCGGCCACCGGCTCGGTGCGCGTGCCGCTGGGCGAGCGCGGCTATGACGTGCGGATCGCACCGGGCCTGCTGGACCGGGCCGGCGAGGAGCTGGCAGGGCTGCTGCCGTCGGACCGGCTGGTGATCGTCACCGACCAGACCATGGCGGCCACGCCGCATCTGCCGCGCCTGGAAGCCTCCCTGGCCGAGTCCGGCCTCAAGACGCGTACCGTGACGGTGCCGGCGGGCGAGGCGAGCAAGAGCTTCGGCGTCTTCGCGCAGCTCTGCGAGGCGGTGCTGGAGCCCGGCATCGACCGGAAGACCACCATCCTGGCGCTGGGCGGCGGGGTGGTGGGCGATCTCGCTGGTTTCGCCGCGGCGGCGCTGTTGCGCGGCCTGCCGTTCGTGCAGGTGCCGACCACGCTCCTGGCCCAGGTCGACAGCAGCGTGGGCGGCAAGACCGGCATCAACGCCCAGGCCGGCAAGAACCTGGTGGGGGCCTTCCACCAGCCCCGGCGGGTACTGATCGACCCGACCACGCTCGACACGCTGCCGCTGCGCGAGCTGCAGGCCGGCTATGCCGAGGTCGCGAAATACGGGCTGATCCGCGATGCCGGGTTCTTCGCCTGGCTGGAGGAGCACGGCCAGGGCGTGATCGGGGGCGACCAGGCGGCGCGCGCTTTCGCGATCGAGCGGTCCTGCGCGATCAAGGCGGAGATCGTGGGCGACGACGAGTTCGAGACCAAGGGCGGCCGGGCGCTGCTGAACTTCGGCCACACCTTCGCCCATGCCTATGAGAACCTGACGGGCTATGGCAATCGGCTGCTCCATGGCGAGGCGGTCGGAATCGGCATGGTCCAGGCGACCGAGCTGTCGGTGCGCGCAGGCCATCTGCCGGCAGAGACCACGGACCGGGTGCGCCGCCACCTCCGGGAGCTTGGACTGAAGACGGCGCCCGGCGAGGTGACCAACCAGGGCTTTGCCGCAGACGCGATGCTGACCGCGATGCGGCGGGACAAGAAGGCCAGCCAGGGCCGGATCACCTTCGTGCTGCTCCAGCGCCTGGGCCAGGCCTTCACCAGCGATCAGGTCGACGCGGCGGTGCTCCAGGATCTGCTGGAACGGCCGGTGTGAGCCAGGGCGGCATCAGGCTCGAGACGGCGAGGCTGGTACTCCGCCCGCCCGATCTGGCCGACGTGCCCGAGATGTTCGCCGCAATCACGCCGGAGCTGACCCGCTATCTCAGCTTCGACCCGCCGGCGTCGGTGGAGGTGCTGGCGGACATCGTCGCGTCCTGGCGAACCGGCCGGATGGCGGGCGACGACCTGCATTTCGCCCTGCGCTCGCGGGACGACGGCATCTTCGTCGGCATGGCGGGCCTCCACGCGCTGCGCACGTCGGAGCCGGAGATCGGGATCTGGATCCGGGAGGCGCTGCATGGCCGGGGCCTGGGCCGGGAGGCGATCGCGGGGCTTGCCGGCTTCGCCTTCCGCGACCTCGGTGTCGCGAGCCTGCTTTACCCGGTCGCCGTGGCCAACCTGCCGAGCCGGCGGCTGGTGGAGGGGCTGGGCGGCGTGCCGTGCGGCAGCCGCTCGCATCGCAAGTACGAGGCCGTGGTGTACCGGCTGACCCGGGAGAAGCTGCCAGGATGAGCGGGATGTTCGACCTTTCCGGCAAGGTGGCGCTGGTGACCGGCGGCTCGCGCGGGATCGGCGCGGCGCTGGCGCGGGGGCTGGCTGCCGCCGGGGCGGACGTGGCGGTGACCGCGCGCGACGCGGAGCGCCTTGCCGATACCTGCCGGGCGATCGAGGCGCTGGGTCGCCGGGCCTGGGCCGCTTCGGTCGATGCCGGATCGGTGGACAGTATCCAGGCCGGCATCCGGGCGCTGGAGGAGCGGACCGGGCCGATCGACATCCTGGTCAACAATGCCGGGATCGAGGAGGTCCGCCCGTCGCTCGAGGTCGACGAGGCGCTCTGGGACCGGATCGTCGACACCAACCTGAAGGGCGCCTTCTTCACCGCCCGCGCGGTCGGTCGGGGCATGGCGGAACGGCGCCGGGGCGCCATCCTGAACCTGGCCTCGCTCACCTCCGAGGTGGGCGTGCCCACTGCCACCCCCTACGGCTCGTCCAAGTCCGGCCTGCTGGGCATGACCCGGGCGCTCGCCACCGAATGGGCGCCGCAGGGCATCCGGGTCAACGCGCTCGGGCCCGGCTATTTCCGCACCGCGCTGACCGAGGCGTTCTACGCCGACGAGGCTTGGCGGCAGGCGATGCTGCCCAAGATCCCGCAGGGTCGGTTCGGCGAGCTGGACGATCTGGTGGGGCCTGCGGTCTTCCTCTGTTCGGATGCCGCGCGCTACGTTACCGGTCAGTGCCTGTACGTCGACGGCGGCTATCTGGCCGCCATCTGAGCGCGGCACAGGAGGAAGGACGATGATCGAGGTCTTCGATCCGCCGAACGTCCACCGTCCGGCATCCGCCTACAGCCAGGGTGCCCTGGTGACCGGGCCCGCGCGCT
The DNA here is from genome assembly GCF_035556675.1 of Geminicoccus sp. GTDB lineage: Bacteria > Pseudomonadota > Alphaproteobacteria > Geminicoccales > Geminicoccaceae > Geminicoccus. Next base: position 4,633 of record NZ_DATMFZ010000299.1, read on the forward strand.
GGCTGCACGTCTCCGGCCAGGTCGGGGTCCGCGCCGACGGCAGCGTGCCCGAAGGCGTGGCCGAGCAGATGGAGTTGACCTGGGACAATCTGTTCGCGGTGCTGGCCCATGCCGGCATGACCCATCGCGACCTGGTGAAGATCACCGTGTTCCTGGTCGACCAGCGCGACGTCAAGCTATGGCGGCAGATCCGCGACCGGCGGATGCAGGGCCATGCCTGCGCGGCCACGCTGCTGATCGTGCACGGCCTCGCCAGCCCGCAACTCATGTGCGAGATCGAGGGCATCGCCTGCCAGCCGGCCTGAAGTCATGTTGCCTGATGCCCAATTGTTCGCCGTGTTCCTCGGCGCTGCCCTCCTGCTCGCGGTCACGCCCGGGCCGGACACGATGTTCGTCGCCGCCAACAGCCTGCAGGGCGGGGTGCGCAACGGGCTGATCGCCTGCCTGGGCATCCTGGTGGGCAATATCGGCCACAGCCTGCTGGCGGCCGTGGGCGTCTCGGCGCTCATCGCCACCTCGCCCACGGCCTTCGACCTGCTGCGCTGGGCGGGTGCCTGCTATCTCGCCTGGATCGGCGTGCAGGCGCTGCGGTCGGCCTGGGCGAACCTGCATCTCGCCGGGCAGCGGGATGCGGCACCGCGACCGGCACGGGCGGCGCCTTCGGCCTGGACCGTGTTTTCCCGCGCCCTGCTGACCAATCTGTCGAACCCGAAGGTCATCATGTTCTTCGTGGCCTTCCTGCCCCAGTTCGTCTCGGCCGGGCGCGGCAGCGTGGCGCTGCAGACCCTCGCACTCGGCCTGACGCTCAACCTGATCGGCATCGCCTGGCTGATGGGGATCGCACTTCTGACCGGCTGGATGGTGGACCGCTTCTCGAAGGTGCGCTGGGTGACGGTGACGCTCGACGCCCTGTCCGGCCTGTTCTTCGTCGGCCTCGCGGTGAAGCTGTTCCTGACCGAGCGGCGGGCCTGAGGGGGACGCTGCGTCCCGGCCAGCTGCATGCTAGGGTTCGGTCGGAGGAGGTGGCGCCATGGCTCTCGCACAGGGGCATGCCCCGATGATGACCGTCGCACAGTTCCAGGCCCGGCCGGACGGATCCGACGCACGCCATGAGCTGGTGGACGGGGCCGTCCACACAATGGTGCCGCCGCCGGACGAGCATGGCGAGGTCAGGGCCAATCTGGTGCTGGCGATCCATCCGCACCTCAAGCCGCCCTGCCGCCTCGTGACCGGGGCCGGCGTCCCCATCGACCAGCGCAACTACTTCCAGGCCGATCTGGTGATCCGCTCCGGGCTGCGGGAGCCGCAGGGTCAGCCCGCGCCGCCGGCGGTCGTCATCGAGGTGCTCTCGCCGGCGACCATGTCGTTCGACCTCGCCTGCAAGCTCCTGCGCTATACGGAGCTGCCGAGCGTGCAGGAGATCTGGATGGTCGACAGCAGCCGGGCCTGGGTCCAGGTCTGGCAGCGGCAGGAAGCGCACTGGTCGGTAGAGATGGTGTCCGGCTCAGCGCGCTTCCGCTCGGCCTTCCTGGGTGCGGAGATCGCCCTCGACCAGGTCTATGCGGGTGTCGCCTTCCGCCCGGAGACGGACGACGACGCGGACGCGGTCGGCCTGTAGCCGGCCTCACCAGCAGGTGTAGCCGCCATCCACCAGGAGGATGGTGCCGGTGCAGTAGCTGGCGGCGTCGCTCGCCAGGAACAGGACGGCGTGCGCGATCTCGTCCGGCTCGGCGAAGCGCTTCATC
>NZ_DATMFZ010000300.1:0-46333 GCF_035556675.1 Geminicoccus sp.
CCCCGGGCGCATTCGACATAGGTCTCGATCGCTTCGGCGAAGAAGGCGCGGATCGCGGAGACGGCGGTGGGCGCCTCCTCCAGCAGCCGGTTCAGCCGGGAGGCGAAGCGCTGCTCGTAGCGGGCGGCAGCCTCGCGGAACAGTTCCTCCTTCGAGCCGAACGCGGCATAGATGCTCGGGCTGTGCATGCCCATGGCCAGGGCCAGTTCCGCCATGGAGGTGGCCTCGTAGCCCCGTTCCCAGAACAGCGTCAGCGCACGGTCCAGCGCCTCCTCGCGCACGAACTTGCGTGGCCGTCCTCCCTTGTTGCGCTGCTGCACGGCTTCCAACGCGGTGCTCCCCCTACCGCAGTGGATTTGTGACGCTCGTAACAAAACCCGTTGACACTGGCAACGTGGGTTTCATAACGACCGGCACATAACTTTGGGCTGGAGTGTCACCATGAGCGTCGCCAGGACGTCGCGCCGCGGCCTTCTCGCAGGCGCCGGTGCGCTCGCGGCAGCATCCCTTCCGGCCGGACCGGCATGGGCGGCCGCCGGATCGTCGCAGGGCGACCTGCAGGGGGCAGGCTTCTATCGCTTCCGCCTGGGCGAGCTCACCATGACCTCCGTGAGCGATGGCGTGTTCCACGCCGAGCCGGCCCAGCCGATGCTGGCGCCAGACGCGCCCCCCGCCGACTTCGCGGCGGCCCTGCGCTCCAGGTTCCTCTCGCCGGAGGCCGTGGATCTCCAGGTCAACACGCTGCTGGTCGATGACGGCCGTCGCAAGATCCTGATCGACACCGGGGCCGGCGCCTATCTCGGGCCGAAGTTGGGCCGGCTCACCGACAACCTCCGCCAAGCCGGGGTCGAGCCCGGGGAGATCGACACCGTGGTGATCTCCCACGCCCATGAGGACCATGTCATGGGCGTGCTCGACCCGGACGGACAGCGGGTCTTCCCGAATGCCGACTACGTGGTGGGCGAGGCCGAGTGGGCCTACTGGACCGGCCGGGCCGCTAAGGACGAACGCGGGCTGGCGGACCCCTCGCGGCGGGTCCCGCCGATCCGCCGCCAGCTGGCCTCCATGGCCGACCGGCTCCGCCTGGTGCGGCCGGGCTACCAGGTGGTGCCCGGCATGGTCGCCTTCGCCGCATTCGGCCACACGCCGGGCCAACTCACCTTCATGATCGAATCGGCTGGCGAGCGCCTGCTCTACGCCGCCGACACCGCGCACCACCACGTCCTGGGTCTGCGTTATCCGGAATGGCATGTCGGCTTCGACCAGGATCCGGTGCTGGCGGTCGCGATCCGGCGCCGGACGCTGGACCAGGCGGCGATCGGCCGCCATCTGGTCCTGATGCCCCATTTTCCGTTTCCTGGCCTCGGCCACATCGTGCGTAGCGGGCGCCGCTACGCCTGGATTCCGGTCGAATGGCGCTGGTAGGCGGTCGCCAGATCCGTGCCATGAGCCCGGCCAGTGAATTCCGGGCAGCATGTCCAGTATCCGCCAAAATACATTCCCAATCATGTCCAACCCGTGATCGTCCGACGTACTGCCGTCCAATCTCCGGCGCACGCATGCCGGTGGCCGGCACTGCGTCGGGTCTGCGTCACTCTCCATCTCGATGCGCCACAGATGCCGGCGTGATTGCTTTGACGCCCCTGCGCCATTAATAGAGCGTCGGTGCTGCGGACCGTGACGGGTGCTTCGCCGGAATAGCGCATGCACGCTTCGCCTCGTCGATAGAAACTTCACTGCCGGGATTGAGAGATGGCGCCGATCAACGTGCTCTGGCTGATCGACCACGTCTGCTATGACGGCAGTCTACATGGCGGCGGCCGGTTATTCATGAATCTGGCCCCGATGTTCGATCCTGCCGAGGTGAAGATCTTCCCCTACTTCTTGCGCGCCAGCGACGAGGTGGTGGAGCTGTTCAAGACGGCACCCTTGAAGGTCGTCAACCTGAACAAGGGCAAGTACGACCTCACCACCCTCACGACCATCACCTCGCTGTGCAAGCAGCACGAGATCGACGTGATGCACCTGTTCTGCTACGCGGCCTCCACCTTCGGGCGGCTGGCCGGCAAGCTGAACGGCGTGCCCACCGTGGTGCACGACTTCGACACGCAGATCTATTTCCCCTACCCCACCTATCTGAAGGTCGCCGACCGGCTGCTGGCGTCCTCCACCGGCCACGCTCTGGCCGCCTCGCCAATGTGCCGCGACTATATGCGCGACGTGCGCCGCCTGCCGGCCGATCGCCTGTCGATCATGCCCCATGCGATCCCCGAGGCGCGCTTCGAGGCGGCCCGCACGGTGACCCGCGAGGCCGCCCGCGCCGAACTCGGCTGGGGCATGGACGAGAAGGTGTTCATCTGCCTGACCAAGCTCGGGCCCGAGCGCGGCAACGAGCACCTGATGCGCTCGTTCGCAAGAGTGCTGGCGGAGCGGCCGGAGGCCCGGCTGGCCTTCGTCTACAAGCCGACCTACTACCACCGCACGCCCAAGGAATATGAGGGCATCAGCTGGATCCGCGACACGGATTACATGCTGAACGAGCTGAAGAAGCTGATCGCGGAACTCGGCATCGGCGCTCGGGTCGACCTGATCGAGCAGCTCGACCAGGCGACCGCCTACATGGCCGCTGCCGATGCGGTGGTGGTGCCGTTCCAGAACGAGCGGTTCAGCTCGGTGCACCTGCTGGAGGGCTTTGCCCACGGCCTGCCGGCGATCGCCACCGATCTCGGCGAACAGAAGGAGCTGCTGGCCCATTCGGCGGCGGGCGTGCTGGTCAAGCCGGACGACGAGGCGGCGCTGGCCGCGGCGATGATCGACATGATCGACAACCCGGACGACCGGGCCCGCCGTGCTGCCGCCGCCCGCGAGGTGGCCGACCGCCACAGCGTGCGCGCCAACGCCGCCGGCCTCGCCCGGATGTATCGCAGCCTCGCCCAGGCCGCACCGGTCGGTGCCGCCACGGCCGGCGGGAGAAGCTGAGATGCTGCTCGGTGCCACGGGTGCTTTGTCCCGTCGCCAGGACCAGAAATGGTCGGCGGGGACTGACGGCGCCCGGCTGCTCCAGGCCGAAGGCGCCGCCCTGGCCGTGCTGCCCTGGCAGGTCCAGGCACTCGATGCGCTCGACCGGGTGGCGAAGGACGCGGCCAGCGGCTCCTGGCTGGCCCTGTCCGGCCGGCCGATTCTCGCCTCGGCCCGCGAGGACGAGGCGGCGGGCGACCTGGCCGGCCGGGTGCTGGCCAGGCTCATCGAGCGCGGCACCGCGGCGCTGAACGAGCTGGACGGCGTGTTCGCGCTGGCCTGGTACGACGCCCCGGCGCGGCGGCTGGTGTTGGTGCGGGACCGGTTCGGCTCGGAGCCGCTGTTCTGGGCGGAGCGGCCGGACGGCGTGCTGTTCGCCTCGCGGATCCGCGACCTGCGCGCCACCGGCCTCCTGGCCGGCGGGCTGGACGGGCTGGGCCTCGCCGAGTTCCTGACCTACTGCTACGTGCCGGGCACGGCCACGCTCGACAAGGGCGTGCGCCGGGTGGCGCCGGGCAGCCATGTCACGATCGAGCTGGCCAGCGGCAAGGCGACGGAGGCGGCCTGGTACCGCCTTTCCTTCGCCGACCCGGTGGCGCCCGACGAGGCGGAGATCGCCCGGAACTTCCGTGAGCTGCTGGAAGCGGCGGTGGTCCGGCGCATGACCACCACGCCCGTCGGCATCATGCTGTCCGGCGGAATGGATTCCAGCTCGACCGTCACCTTCCTGCGCCGGCACGAGGCCGGCACGATCCGGAGCTTCGCCTTCTCCTGCGCCGGTGCCGGGTTCGACGAATCCCACTATGCCGCGCAGCTCGCCAAGGAGCTGGGCACGGAGCACGAGACCGTCCGCTACGGCGAGGCGGAGGCGCTGAGCGTCGCCGATGTGTCGGCCGCGTCGGAGGTGCCGTTCACCGATGTCGGCATCAACGAGGGCAGCTGGATCGTGGCGCGCGCCGCCTCGGGCAAGGTGCCGTTCCTGTTCACCGGCGACGGTGGCGACGAGCTCTGGGCGAGCCACCCTGTCTATGCCGCACAGAAGCTGCTGGCCCCCTACGATTCGCTGCCGGTCCCGCAATTCGTCCACAAGGCACTGACCGGTGCCTTCAACCTGTTCTCCGACAGCGACCAGAAGCGCGACCTGAAGGTCAAGCTGAAGCGGATCCTGCCGGCAGCCGGCCTGCCCAAGGCGATCGGGCCGTTCCGCTGGCGCGCCTATTACGCGCCGGACGACTTCCCGGCCCTGCTCACTCCCTCGGCGCAGGGTCTGGTCCGCGGCCAGGACCCGTTCGCCAGCGTGGTCGCCTCGTATGGGGGCTATGACGGCCCGGACGACGGGCTCTCGCCGCACCTCTATTCCGACTACACCACCACCTCGACCTATTATTTCAGCCGGCTGATGCTGCTCCGTCATTTCGGCATCGAGTACCGCCTGCCCTTCTACGACCGGGCGCTAGTGGAATATGGTGCCCGCATCCCGGCCAGGCTGAAGCTGGAAGGCATCGAGCGGACCAAGCGGCTGTTCCGCCAGGCGATGGAGGGGGTGCTCCCCGACATCATCAACCACCGCAAGGACAAGCTCGGCCACTCCGTGCCGATGAAGAACTGGCTGCGCGAGACCGGCCCGCTCTGGCAGTGGGTGTCCGGCCAGCTCTCGCCCGACGCGGTACGCCGCCGCGGCCTGTTCCAGCCGGCGGCCGTCCAGCGCCTGATCGACGAGCACCGTGCGAAGCGCCACAACCACTCGCACCGGCTCTGGGCGATGGCGGTGCTGGAAGCCTGGCTGCGCGTCCATCATGATGGCGAGGCTTCCGTCCCGGAGCGGCAGGCGGCCTGAGCCGGCTCCGGCCCCGCACCGTATTTTTGCACGAACGAACCCGAGGCCATGGATCCAGACCGCACCGATCAGCGCCCGGACAGCGCCCTGCTGAGCAGCACCCTGTCCACCCGCCTGGAGGGCGGCAGTGCGATCGCCACCTACCAGGACATGATGGTCGGCAGCCGGTCCTGGCTGAAGCTGATCCAGCATGAGCTGGTGGTGGGCTTCGGCGGCGCCCTGCCGGGTGCCCTGGGCTTGGCGTTCCGCAAGCTGTTCTGGAAGCGCCTGTTCCACGCGTGTGGCGGCAATGCGGTGTTCGGCCGGGGCGTGGTGCTGCGCCAGCCCCTCAAGATGCGGATCGGTGCCCGGCTCCTGGTCGACGACGACACGCTGCTGGACGCCAAGGTGGCGCCGGTCGGCGGCTTCGTGCTGGGCGACGACGTGCTGATCAGCCGGGGCTGCACGGTCGTTGCCGCCGAAGGGCCCTTGCGCCTCGGCAACCGGGTCAGCATCGGCAATGGCTGCACGATCATGGCGGGCAGCGGCGTGGAGATCGGCGACGATACCATGCTGGCGGCCCACTGCTATATCGGCGGCGGCACCTATCTGACCGACCGCCGCCTGGACCAGCCGATGCGTACCCAGCCGGGCTTGGCTGGTCGGGTGGTGATCGGGCCGGACTGCTGGGTGGGGGCGGGTGCCATCGTCCTGTCCGGCGTGACGGTCGGCAAGGGTGCCGTAATCGGTGCCGGCGCCCTGGTGGCGCGCGACGTGCCCGACTATGCGATCGTCACCGGCGTCCCGGCGCGCCTGCACCGCCTGCGCCGCCCGGCAGAGACGCCCGTGGAAGCCCTTGCCGCCGTAGCCGAGCCGTGACCCTCCCGATCGCTCAGCCCGACCTGGCCGAACCCGATCCGGCCGACAGCACCCCTGCCCGCGCCACGGGTGGGGTGAAGGCGCTGGCCAGGCAGGCGCTGCGCTGGCTGCGCATCCCGGTCAGCCTCCTGATGCTGGCCTACCTGCTTCATCTCGTGGAGCCGGCCCAGGCCTTAGCGGTGCTGGCCAATGCCGATCCCTGGCTGGTCCTGCTGGTGGCGCTGATGGCGGTGGGCGACCGGCTGTTGGGTGCCTTTCGCTGGTACATGCTGTTGCGCGGCAAGCATGTCGACGTGAGCTTCGCGCCGCTCGCCCGGCTGACCTTCGTCAGCAACTTCATCGGCAGCTTCCTGCCGGCCGGCGTCGGGATCGAGGCTGTGCGCGTCTATGGCCTCTCCAGGCACACGGCCGACCTGGCCCTGGCCCTGTCCTCGGTGATCGTCGAGCGCGTCCTGGCCTTGGGCGCGCTGGTGGTCCTGGTCGTGCTGGGCCTCCTGCTTTCCGAGGCAAGCTTCCCCGCCTGGATCGGCCAGTTCGCCTGGGCGGCACTGGCCGCACTGGCGCTGGGCAGCCTCGCCCTGATGATCGGCCCGACCCGGCGCCTGTCGCTCAGCCTGCTGCCCGGCAAGCTGCTGGCGCCGGTGCGGGCGAAGATCGAGGAACTCTATCTGCGCCTGGACGAGTATCGCCACCAGCCGCTCATGCTGATCGGCGCCATCGCGATGGCGCTGTTCTTCCAGCTCTTCCGCGTCGCGACCTATGCGGTGGCGGGGGCTGCGATCGGCATCGATGCCAGCTTCCAGACCTACATGGTGGTGGTGCCGATCGTATCGCTCGTGATGATGGTGCCGATCTCGCTAGGGGGCCTGGGCGTGGGCGAGGCGGCGTTCATCTCGCTGCTGGGCCTGGTCGGCATTCCCCCTGAGCAGTCCTTCACCCTGTCGATCATGGTGCTGGTGCTCTCGCTGGTCGGTACCCTGCCCGGCGGCTGGTTCTACCTGCGCAGCGGCGTGGCGCCAGGACGCCGCTAGCCCTGCCTGCCCTGGCTCAGCCGAGGAACGGGAAGCGGGCCACCACGCGGAACGGCAGGCCCGGCTCCAGCTCCTCGAACACCGCGACCGCGTCCACCCGCAGCGGCTGCTGACAGAACGAGGCCGTGTCTCCTTCCAGGCGCGCACGCACGTCCGGGTCGACCGGAACCTGGCCGGTCAGCGTCAGGTGGAAGCGGAACCGGTCCAGCACATAAGGGTAGCCCCAGGCGCGCAGGTTCGCCTCCTCGATCGCGTCCAGCCCGCGCGCCCGGCGCCGCGCCAGCTCGGCCTCGCCCGGCAGGGCCCGGTAGACGTCGAAGCCGCGCACGCAGTCGGCGGCGAGCCGGTCCATGCGCGGGCTGGGACCCGAGAGCACCAGCGCCAGGAAGCCGTCGAGCTCGGCCAGCTGCAGCGGCGGTGCGGTGAACGGCTCGCGGACCCGGGCGAACTCCTCGACCGCGGCCATGAAGCTTTGCGGGTCCTTGTCCTCGCGCATGCGGAAGGGTGGCTTCAGGGTCGCGTGAAAGCCGTAGCGCCGCGGCGCCTCCACCAGGGGCCGCAGGGCCGGATCGCCCTGGTACTCCACGCCGGAGACCGGGTCGCGGCCCAGCCAGCGGCAGGCCCAGCGCCACAGATTGGAAGCCGGGTCGGGGCACCAGTAGAGCGCATAGCGCGCGGTCAAGCGATCCTCCGCCCTTCTTTCCACACCGCCATCGCCCGCGTCGCCGAGCCCACCTCGCGGGCCTGGACCAGGTCGGCCCGCAGCCCCACCGCGATCCGCCCGCGATCTGCCAGACCCAGCACCCGGGCCGGCGTCGCGGTCACCGTCGCCACCGCTTCCGGCAGCGGGCGCTCCAGGCGATGATGCATGAGGAAGGCTGCGGCGAGCAGGCTGGTCGGTACGTAGTCGGAAGAGAAGCAGTCGAGAAGCCCCTCCTCGATCAGATCCGCGGCACCGACATTGCCGGACTGCGAGCCGCCCAGCACGAGGTTTGGCCCGCCCATCACGTTGATCATGCCATGCTGTCGCGCTGCCCGGGCCGCCGCCAGCGTGGTCGGGAACTCCGACACGGTGAAGCCGTCGCGCACCGCCTCCTCGACATGCCCGACCGTGGTGTCGTCATGGCTGGCCTTGACCAGCTTCCGGTGGGCGAACAGCCGCAGCAGCTCCTGCTTGTGCCGCTCGGCATACCGGGCCTGGAGCGCCATGCGCTCGGCCAGCTGCGCCTCGAACTCGGCCAGGCTCTTGCCGCTGCGGCCCAGCTGGAACTGCCGGTACTTCTCGATGTCGTGCCACTGCCGCTGGCCCGGCGTGTGGTCCATGAAGGAGATCATCCTCAGGCTCGGCTCGTCGACCAGCGGGGCCGCCAGCGCCACCACGTTCGGATCGGTCACTTCCAGGCGCAGGTGCAGGAGATGGTCACATGCCAGCGCATCCCGCCCCTTGGCATGCTCGATCGCCTGCAGCGACTGCTCCATCAGTTCCAGCCGCTCGCGCTTCTCGCCATAGATGCCGACGCAGATCGCATCGCACACCGTGGTGATCCCGGCCTGCGCCATCTGCCCGTCATGGGCCAGCACCGCGGCATCCGCCGGCCAGCGCACCTTGGGCCTGGGCTCGAAGCAGCGCTCGAGATTGTCGGTATGCAGCTCCACCAGGCCCGGCAGCAGCCAGTCCCCACCCAGGTCGACCGTGCCCGGCAGGGTGGAGGCGCCCTCGCTGATCGCGGCGATCTTCCCGCCCGCCACCGCGAGGCTGCCATGAACGACCTCGTGCTCGAGGACGATCCGTGCGTTCGTGACGACGAAGTCGCTCATGCGGCCCGATCCACCCCTGCCAGTTCGACGATCCTCGTGGCGATCGCATCGCGCGCCTGCCGGTCATGCAGGATCGCCAGCATCGCCGCCCCTTCTGCCAGCCGCTCGCGCACCAGCTCCACCACGATCGCCCGATTCTCTGCATCGAGCGAGGCGGTGGGCTCGTCGAGCAGCAGCACCGGGTAGGGATGAACGAAGGCGCGGGCAAGGTTCACCCGCTGCTGCTCGCCGCCGGAAAAGGTCGCAGGCGGCACCTCCCACAGGCGCTCGGGCAGCCGGAGGCAGGCCAGCAGGCTGCGCGCCCGCTCCAGCACCGGCTCGCGCGGGCAGCCGAATGCCAGCAGTGGCTCGGCCACCACCTCCACCGTCGGCACGCGCGGCACCACGCGCAGGAACTGGCTGACATAGCCGAGCGTGCGGCGGCGCACTGCCAGGACCTCGCGCGGGCCGGCGCTGGCCAGGTCGATCATCGCCCCGTCATGGCGGATCAGGATCCGGCCCCGGTCCACGCCGTAGGAGCCGTAGATCGCGCGCAGCACGGTGGACTTGCCGATCCCGCTGGGCCCGTCCAGCACCACGCACTCCCCGGGTCTAACCGCAAAGCCCAGCCCCGCCAGGACCGGCAGCCGCACGCCGCCCTGGAGATGCAGGGTGAAGGTCTTGCCGATGCCCTCGGCGATCAGGGAAGGCTGCATCGGTCAGGCCGCCAGGATCGAGCTCACCAGGAGCTGGCTGTAGGGATGCTGTGGATCGTCCAGCACGCGGTCGGTGAGGCCCTGCTCCACCACCTGGCCTCGGCGCATCACCAGCATCCGGTGGGACAGAAGGCGCGCCACGGCCAGGTCGTGGGTGACGATGACGACGGCCAGATCCAGCTCCGCCACCAGCCGGCGGAGCAGGTCCAGGAGCCTCGCCTGCACCGACACGTCCAGGCCACCGGTCGGCTCGTCCATCAGGACCAGGCGCGGCCGGGTCACCAGGTTGCGGGCGATCTGCAGGCGCTGCTGCATCCCGCCGGAAAAGGCTCGCGGCAGGTCGTCGACCCGGCTCCGGTCGATCTCGACCCGGTCGAGCCAGGCCAGCGCCTCGGCGCGGATCCGGCCGAAATGCCGCCAGCCGACCGCCATCAGTCGCTCGCCGATATTGCCGCCGGCGGAAATGTTCAGCCGGAGCCCGTCGCGCGGGTTCTGGTGAACCAGGCCGAACTCGGTCCGCGCCAGCAGCCGCCGCTCCGCCTCGGCCATCTGCAGAAGGTCGACATCTTCCCCATTGCGCAGGCGGAACCGGACGCTGCCGCCATCCGCCGGTACATGCCCCGCCAGGCAGCTCAAGAGCGTGGTCTTGCCCGAGCCGCTCTCCCCGACGATGGCCAGTACCTCGCCCGGCCACAGGTCGAACCCTGTAGGCTTCAGCGCCTGAAGGTCGCCATAGGACTTGGCGAGGTCGCGGACCTCCAGGAGCGGCAGGTCGCGCACGCTCATCGCCCGGCCTCCATGCGGTCCCGGCGCTCCCGGCAGAAATCGGTATCGGAGCAGCAGAACAGCCGGCCGCCCCGGTCGTCGGTCACTACCTCATCGAGGTAGGATTTGGTCGAGCCGCACAGGCCGCAGGGGCGGTCCCAGCGCTGCACCTCGAACGGGTGGTCCTCGAAATCCAGGCTCTCGACCGTGGTGTGCGGCGGGATCGCGTAGACCCGCTTCTCCCGGCCGGCACCGAACAGCTGGAGGGCCGGGCAGTCGTGCAGCTTGGGATTGTCGAACTTCGGGATCGGCGACGGGTCCATCACGTAGCGCCCGGCGACCTTGACCGGGTAGGCGAACGAGGTGGTGATCCGCCCCATCCGCGCCACGTCCTCGTAGAGCTTGACGTGCATGGCGCCATAGTCCGCGAGGCCATGCATCCGCCGGGTTTCCCGCTCGCGTGGTTCCAGAAAGCGCAGCGGCTCCGGGATCGGCACCTGGAAGACCAGGATCTGCCCGGCATGCAGAGGCCGTTCCGGGATGCGGTGGCGGGTCTGGATGACCGTGGCTTCCGCGGTGCGCTCGGTGGTCGCGACCCCCGCGGTCCTGGCGAAGAAGGCGCGGATGCTCACCGCGTTGGTGGTGTCGTCCGCCCCCTGGTCGATCACCTTCAGCACGTCGTCCTGACCCAGCAGGGCCGCCGTCACCTGGATGCCGCCCGTCCCCCAGCCATAGGGCAGCGGCATGTCGCGGCTGGCAAACGGCACCTGGTAGCCCGGGATCGCCACCGCTTTCAGGATCGCCCGGCGCAGCATCCGCTTGGTCTGTTCATCCAGATAGGCGAAGTTGTAGGTGCTGCTCATCGCTCCCCACCCTCCTCCCCGGCGCCTTGCGCGCCATCGACCGGGGCGGCTGCCTCCCGCATCCGGCGGATCGTCTCGAGTTCGCCCTGGAAATCGACATAATGCGGCAGCTTCAGATGCTCGACGAAGCCGGACGCCTGCACATTGTCGGAGTGGTAGAGCACGAACTCCTGGTCCATGGCCGGCCCACGACGCTCCTGGCCGTCGGCCGCGTTGCGCAGCGCCCGGTCGACCAGGGCCATGCCCATGGCCTTGCGCTCCTGATGGCCGAACACCAGCCCGTAGCCGCGGGTGAACTGCGGCGGCTCGGTCTTCGAGCCCAGGAACTGATTGACCATCTCGCACTCGGTCAGCTCGACCTCGCCGATCACGATGGGAAAGCCCAGTTCCTCGGGCTCGACCACCAGGTCGACCGTGCCGACCCGCAGCTCGCCCACGAAGGGATGGGTGGAACCAAAGCCGCGCTGGGTCGAGTAGCCCAGCGCGAACACGAAGCCCTCGTCACCGCGGGCCAGGTTCTGCAGCCAAGCATCGCGCCCCACCGGGAACAGGAGTGGCTCCCGGGTGAGATCCGTGGGCTCGCCGTCTCCTGCCGCAGGTTCCGGCTGGATCATCCCGTCCGCGTCCAGGATGTCCATGACGCGCGGCACGGCCGGATCGACCGGCTGCTCCGCCGTGGCGGCCGGCGTGATCTCGGCATCGGTCCCGGCCAGCGTCTCGTCGAGCAGCCGGTGGGTATAGTCGAAGGTGGGGCCCAGGATCTGGCCCCCCGGGATGTCCTTGAAGGTCGCCGAGACCCGCCGCGTCACCCGCATGCCTGCGGTCTCGACCGGCACGGAAGCGGCAAGGCGCGGCAAAGTGGTGCGGAACGCGCGCAGGAGGAAGGCCGCCTCCACCGTGTCGCCCCTCGCCTGCTTGAGCGCCAGGGCCGCCAGATCCGGATCGTACAGCGAGCCTTCGTTCATGACTCGGTCGCAGCCCAGCGCCAGTTGCTCGCGCAGCTGGGCAGGGTCCAGCTCCGGCAGGTCCGGGTCGCCGCGGCGTTCCTCCGCGAGCCAGCGGTGCGCGTTGCGGATCGCCCGCTCGCCGCCCTTGACCGCGACATACATGGCTCAGGCCTCCACGTCGGTGCTGCGCGGCAGGCAGGCGACCGACCGCCCGGCCGCCAGCACGAGATCCACGCCCAGCGGAAAGCGCCGGCGGTTCGCCTGCAGGCCCGGGACGAAGCCTTCGGGCACGCCGCCGATCTCCAGGCGGGCCGTGCCGGCGATGCCCGGGCCGCGCAGCTTCAGCCCGGCACCGGCGGCCAAGTGGTCCACCTGGAGGATCACGGTGCAGCTCCGATCGGGATAGTCGTGGCTGCCCTGAGCAAAGCGCTCCAGCGGCAGCAGGCTGGACGCCCGGGTCACCACCGCGAACGCCGCCTGCCCAGGCTCCGCCACCGTCCGAGCACCGATATGGAAGCGGATCGACTGGCTGGCGTCCGGGTAGTCGCCATCCAGCCAGACCGGGCTGTCCCCGTCGACCAGGCCCAGCAGCAGGGCATAGGCGGCCGGCACCAGCGGCTCCGGAGGGGCCGGCAGCCCGCCGCGCAGCACCACCACCGAGCCTGGCCGGCTCATCGCCCAGAGCAGGTCACGGAACTGCATCTGCGCATCATGCACCGGATCCGCCAAGCCAGCCGCGATCCTGCCCATCGGCTCAGTCCTCCCCGCGTACCAGGGTGAAGAATTCGACGCGGGTGGCCGCGGCCTTACGTGCGGTGGCGGCACGCCGCGCGGCGAGAGCTGCCTCCAGTTCCGTCACCGCCGCGTCCACCGCCAGGGCCGGCGCCGACTGCAGCAGGGCGTCCAGCCGGGCGATCAGGCGGGCCCGGCCGGGCCGCCGGCCCTGTACCCAGCCGATGCCGACCCGGTCATCGCCCGAGCGGACCGCACAGCGGGTGACCGTCACCTCGCCGAGATTGAAGGCCGCCCCGGTGCCGCCGGCCCGCCCCCTCGCCATCACCAGCCCTACTTCCGGGGCACGCAGCAGCTCGAACGCGGCATCGTCGACGCCGAAGCTCTGGCCGAACCATTCGGCCTCGGCATCGGTCGCCATGGCCAGGGCCTGCAGCCAGCGCGCCCGCAGTAAAGGAAGCTCGCTCATCATCTAAACGTCTAGATGAATCTCCACGGCAGAGTAGCCCATCGTCGGCAGATGTAAACGGCTTGGTCGTGACCGGTTCATGACGGGCTGCCCCCTTCCGTCCCGGGCTGGACGGCCGGTCCCTGCCCCGCCTAGCCTCGCCCCGCATCGCTTCGAACCCGCAGGACGTCCGCCCGCTTGTCTTCGCCACTGCCCGACCAGACCACAGCACCGCCCGCCGAGCCAGGCAGCCTCGCCCGCGGCCAGGGCGTGGCACTGTGGCGGCAGATCGAGAGCGCTCTGGAGCAGGCCGTTCTGGCCGGTGCCTTTGGTCCGTCCGGCCGGCTGCCCCCGGAGCCCGAGCTGGCGCGGCGGTTCGGGGTGAACCGGCACACCGTGCGCCACGCGGTCAAGGCCCTGGCCCTGCGCGGCATCCTGCGCATCGAGCAGGGCCGCGGCACCTTCGTCGACCAGCCACCCATCGACTATCCGATTGGCGAGCGGACCCGGTTCTCCGCCAACCTGGCGGGCCGCGACCGGCTGCCATCCCGCGTCACCCTGGCACTCGACCGGATCGTGCTGGACGCGACGGTCGCGGCGCTGCTCGGCGTGCCGGCCGGTTCGGCCGGCCTGCGCCACCGTACCCTCGCCTCGGCGGACGGGCTGCCGCTGGCACTCGGCACCCTCTTTCTCGCCACCGAGCGCTTCCCCGACTCCTTCGCGGCTTTGACGGCCAATCCCTCGATCACCGCCCTGTTCACGACGGCGGGACAGGCCGACTACCGGCGCGCCTGGACCCGGATCCACACCCGCCCACCCTCGCCGCAGGAGGCGCTGGATCTGCAGCAGCCGCGCGAGCGGCCGGTCCTGGTGACGGAGGCGCTCGACCAGAGCGCCGCGGGCGAGCCGCTCGCGTACAACTGCACGGTTTGGGCCGGTGAGCGGGTGACGCTGACGGTCGGCGGCTGAACGTTCAGAGCCAGCCCTTGCGCTTGAAATAGAGGTAGGGCGCGATCGCCGAGATCACCATCAGCCCCAGCGCCATTGGGTAGCCCAGATCGAAGCCGAGCTCCGGCATCACCTCGAAGTTCATGCCGTAGATGCTGGCCACCAGGGTGGGCGGCAGGAACACCACCGCGGCCACCGAGAAGATCTTGATGATCCCGTTCTGCTCGATCGAGACCAGGCCCAGGATGGCGTCGAGCGCGAAGGTGACCTTGTTGGTGAGGAAGGAGGCGTGGTCGGAGAGCGAGATGACGTCGCGGCTGATCGTCTTGATCCTGGTCTGCAGGCCCTTGCGGTCCTTGACCTTGAAGGCGGTGGTCGCGAACGCGACCAGCCGGCCGAGGCTCACCAGGCTTTCGCGCGACTTGCCGATCATCAGCCCGTCCCGGCCCACCCGCGCCAGGAGTTGGCGGTAGTCGCGCGCCTGCCGTGCCGCCTCCTTGGCATCGGTGGTGAACACCTCCCGGCTGACCCGGTCGAGGTCGGCGCCGATCCCCTCCAATATGTCGGCCAGCCGGTCGACGATCGCCTCCAGCAGGCCGACGAACACGGTCTCGCCCGAGTTCCAGGCCAGCGGGTTGCGCTGGATCTGCGCGGCGGCGGTCCGAAACGGCAGCGGGTCGGCATAGCGCAGAGTAACGAGCCTCGGCCCCACCAGGATGAAGGTGACGGGTGTCAGCTCCGGGCTTTCACTCTCCGCGCGGCACAGGAGCATCGCGGTCATGAAATGGGCGTCGGCTTCCTCGTAGAGCCGCGAGGACGCCTCGATCTCGACGATCTCGTCGCGGGTGGGCACGTCGATGCTCAGCATGTCCTCGACGAACCGCACCTCGGCCGGGCTGGGCTCCAGCAGATCGATCCAGATCACCCGGCTGCGGACAGCCTCGTCGCAGACACCCTGCATGACTTCGACCGAGCTGCCGGTGGCAAGGTAGAGGCGCATCATGGCTGGCATCGCCTCCGGTCTGGCAGGTGGGCGGAGCCCCTGTCCGCCAGCATTGCCGGCCTTGTCAAGCCGGCCGCTAGGTGCCCACCCTGAGCCGGTTCCAACGGCCCGGCGGGACGGCTATAGGAGCCGCTGGCCGACGGTTTCACCAGGGGAATTTCTGCACTTGCGGCTCCTCCTCCTGCTTGCCCTGCTTCTGGGTGCTGCGCTCCACGCTGCCCCGGTCCACGCCCAGTCCGTCGCGATCGAGGATCAGGCGGATGGCGTCCGGCTCGACCTGGAGGATGCTCCCCTGCAGGACGCGATGAGCGCACTCAGCGAGCGGTTCGGCTTCACGGTACGGATGGTGCGGCCGAGCGAGGCACGCCTGACCGGCAGCCGCACCGGCAGCGCGCTGGACCTGCTGAACTGGGTCCTGGCCGGCCATGACCGCGCCATCTTCATGGACCGGATCGGCGACCGGGAGCATATCAGCCGGGTCGTGGTGTTCGGCCCGTCCGGGGCGGCACCACCGGTCACCCCGACCGCGCCGGACGAGGACTATCACCCGGATGACGGCTACGAGGAGCCGCTGCCGGAGGAGGAGATGCCACCCGTGCCGCTGGACGGCGGGGTCGACGACTACATGCCTGATCCGTCCATGGCCGAGTAGCGGCCGAGCAGGGCCATGGCGAAGCCGGCCGCGGCGAGCCAGGGCCCGAACCGGATCTCCCGTCCGCCATCGAAGCGGCCGCCGCCTTGCAGCAAGGCGGTCAGCAACGCGCCGCCTGCGGCCAGCACCACTACCCAGGGCAGCTGCACCAGTCCGACCCACAGGCCGAGCGCGCCCATCAGCTTGACATCTCCCCCACCCAGGCCGCTGCGGCCGCGCAGCGACTCGTAGCCGTACGCGATCGCGGCGAACGTGCCGGCCGCGGTCAGCCCACCCAGCAGCCCATCCAGCGGAGACGGTGCCGCCGGGTCGAACCACAGCGAGAGCAGGCCCGAGACGAGCAGGGCCAGGTTCAGACGGTCGGGAAGGATGCCGTGCAGCTGGTCAATGGCGGCCAGCAGCACCAGGAGCCAGCCGGCCAACAGCAGCCAGGGCCAGCTCGCCGGCTGGGCCAGCAGCACCACGATCACTGCGACCGCGGCGGCGGCCAGCTCCACCCAGGTTTCCAGAAGCGGGACCGGCCCGCCGCAATAGCGACAGCGGCCGCGCAGCAGGAGACGGCTGACGATCGGGATCAGGTCCGGGGTACGCAGGGTCGTGCCGCAATGGTCGCAGGCCGAGCGGCCAGAGCAGGCAGCGGCGGCGCCCTGCGGCCAGCGCCGGGCAACCGTGGCGAGGAAGCTGCCGACACAGGCGCCTGCAGCCCCCATGACGGCAGCGATCAGGACGAGCCGGTTCAGCCGCGGGCCTGGTTGCCGGCACCTTCCGGTGCCAGCGACGCGCCTGGGCTGAGCCCGCGGATCGTGCCGCGCTCCACCGGCCCCGGCACGATCGGCTTGGAGTTGAAGCCGCCAGTGATCCCGCGCATCCGGTCGCGGATCTCGCGGCTGATGGTCGCCGCGTCCTGCGCGTCGCGTACGATGCGCGGGGTCAGGAACACGATCAGCTCGGTGCGCCGGCCGACCCGGTTGTTGTTGGCGAACAGGTCGCCGATGCCGGGAATGTCGGACAGGAGCGGAACGCCGTTGCGCTGGCGCTCCTCGCCGTCCTCGATCAGGCCGCCCAGCACCACGGTCTGGCCGGAGCGCACCGACACCGCGGTCTGGATCTTGCGCTGGTTGATGGTGGGCGTGAGGCTCTGCTCGCCGGTTTCCGTCTGCACCACGTTGGAGACCTCCTGGGAGATCTCCAGTGCCACCGACCCGTTGCCGCTGATGCGCGGCTTCACCGTCAGGATCACGCCGGTCTCACGGTACTGGATCGTGTTGACCGTGCGCGAGTCGGTATCGTCGCCCTCAGCCTGCCGGATGGTGACCGGCACCTCCGCGCCCACGTTGAGCGACGCTTCCTTGTTGTCCTGCACCACCAGGGTCGGCGAGCTCATCACCCGCACGTCGGTGACCGAAGAGAGGGCATCGAGCGCGATGATCTGGTCGTTGCCGCTGTTGAACAGGAAACTGAAGCCCGGGAAGGTATTGCGTGGCCGGGCGGTATTCCCCGACACGAAGCCGAACCGGAAGTCGCCGTTCTCGAAGAAATACTGCACACCGTAGCGCAGGCGATCGTTCAGCTGCACCTCGGCGATGGTGGCGTCGATCACCACCTGGCCGGGTGGGCTGTCGAGCCGACGCGCGGTCGCCTCGATCATGCGGTACATGTCGGGCGTGGCACGGATGACCAGCGTGTTGTTGGTCTCGTTCGGCACGATCTTCACCTGCTGCAGCCCTTGCGGGCCGGCCAGGCCAGATGCGGCGGTGCCGCCGAAGTCGAGCTGTGCCGCGTCAGCCAGCGCCAGGTCTGGCTGCTGACCAGCGTCGATGTTCGGCACCTGGCCGCTGTCCACGGCACTGCCCGGCGGCTGGGTCGTACCGAGCGGCTGGCCGAGCGCACCGCCCCCCTCCGAGATCACCGCGGCCAGGGTCGCCGCCATGGCCGCGGCCGGCGTATACTGGAGCTGATAGATGTTGAGCTGGGTACCGACGCTGCTGCCGGCATCCAGCCGGTCCACCCAGTCCTGCGCCCGTTCGACCCCTTCGGTGTCGCTCGACACAACCAGGACCGCGTTCAGGCGCTGCATCGGAATGAAGCGCATACCTTCATAAGCGGTGAAATCCTGCGCCGCGGCGGCCCCACGCACGCCGAAGATCGCCTCCAGCTCGGGGATGACCGCTTCCGGCGTGGTGTTCTCCAGGGGGAAGATGCCGACCGAGCGGCCGGCCAGCCAGTCCACGTCGACGTCCGCGATCGTGTCGACCACGGTCTGCCGTTCCTGGGCCGTGCCGCTGACCAGCATCAGGTTGCGCGACATGTCGATCCGGAGATCGTCCGGATTGGCGATCAGCGGCCGGGCGAACTCCTGGGCGGTGATGGCCGGGACGTGCCGCAGCGGGATGATGGTGACGCCGTAGCCGGGCTCGATGCGTGCCGGGGAATCGCCAAGCTGGGCCACCCCGGCCCGGCCCACCGCGTTCTGCATCTGGACGACCGCGTAGCCGCCGCCTTCCTGCACCAGCGCGGCGTTGTTCTGCCGCAGCACCGTCTCGAGCGTCGCCAGGAGGTCGTCGCGGCTCATCGCCGCCGAGGTGGAGAGGGTGACCGAACCCTGGATGGCGGGGTCCACCGTGTAGTTCAACTGGAGCACGTCGCCCAGGATGGTGCGCACCACCTCGCGCAGGTCGGCACCCTCGAAGTTGAGCTGCACCCCGGCCCCGTCCGGGCTGACGACGGCGCCGGACCCAGCCGGACGGCGCTGCGTGGTGTCCTCGGCCCGGTAGATGCGCGCCTGCGGCGGCGCGCCCCGGCTGACACCCAGATCCAGCGGCTGCTGAGATAGTGCCGGCTCCTCGGGCGGCGGCGCAAAGTCGAGGTCACGCACCTGGTCGGTGATGGAAGCCTGCCGACCAGCCTGATCGGAAGCACAGCTGACGAGCAATGTCGCGAGACTTACGTATAGCAGATTCCGTGCAAGCTTTCGGCCCGCACGATCCTTGGCCACGTTCGGCATCATTGTCCGTCTGATTTTCAACCGTGTCTGGGTACGTGAGCGACCAGTTCCACCTCCGGCTTCGACCTGATCGCCTCCACTAACGGTAGTGACGCTCACGGTCAGCCTCGTCAAGCCACGGGAGGACACGTCGCGGCTTTGACACGCGGTCGTGTGATCGTGCAGACCATATAAATCAACGCGGGCTAGCCCAAGCCGGGGTATCACCTGCCGGATGGTGTTGCCTGAAAGAGACAGCAATGGACCTCATACTGACACGTCTGGTTGAATCCGGGCGGCTCGTGGCGGCCGACCTCGCCCGGCTGCGCGAGCAGGCGAACGGTGCCGGTGAGTTCCTGCCCTCGCTCCTGGCCAAGAGCGGCCTGATGACGCCCGCCGGTTTCGCCCGCGCTGTGGCCGAGCTCTACGATGTCGAGGTCGCCACCGCCGATGCGGTGCCGAAGGAGCAACTGTTCGGCGGCCAGCTGGCCGCGCGCTTCCTCGAGGCCAACCGTGCCCTGCCGATCCGTCACGACGAGCGCACCGTCTGGCTGGCGATGGCCGATCCCACCGACAACGCCACCATGCGAGCGGTGGCGATCGCCACGCGGCGCCGGGTGGTGCCGGTGGTGATGGCCTATGACGAGCTGGAGCGGGCGATCGCGAAGTCGGTCCGCGCCGAGGCGCCGTCGCTGGACGAGATCGGCCGCGCCGCGGCCGGTGGCGATCTGCTCGACCAGATGCCGGACGACAAGGAGAGCCTGGAGCACCAGGCCGAGGCCGCACCGGTCATCCGCTTCGTGAACCAGATGCTCTCGGACGCGGTGCGGATGAGTGCCTCGGACATCCATGTCGAGCCCGCCCGCGACCGGCTGCGCGTGCGCTTCCGCGTCCATGGCCGTCTGCGCGAGATCGGGGCACCTCCGGCGCGGCTGGCGGCGGCGGTGATCTCGCGCATCAAGATCATGGCGCGCCTCGACATCGCCGAGCGGCGCCTGCCCCAGGACGGCCGCGCCCGGGTGGTGGTCGATCAGCGTCGCTTCGACCTGCGCGTCGCGACCGCCCCGTCCGTCCATGGCGAGAGCGTGGTGATCCGCCTGCTCGAGACCGACAAGGACGCACCCAGCTTCGTCGAGCTCGGCATGCCGGCCGCGATCGAGGCGGCGATCCGCCGCCAACTCGCCGCCCCGCACGGCATGTTCCTGGTCACCGGCCCCACCGGCAGCGGCAAGACCACGACCCTCTACACCTCGCTGCGCCAGCTGGACGCGGTGACCGACAAGATCATCTCGATCGAGGACCCGGTCGAGTACCAGGTGGAGGGCGTCACCCAGATCCAGGTCCGGCCCGAGATCGACCTGGGCTTTGCCCGGATCCTGCGCAGCGTGGTGCGCCACGATCCGGACGTGATCATGGTCGGCGAGACCCGCGACGGCGAGACCGCCGACATCGCGGTGAACGCAGCCCTCACCGGCCACCTGCTGCTCTCCACCCTGCACACCAACAGTGCAGCAGGCGCGGTCGGCCGGCTCCTGGACATGGGGGTCGAGCCCTTCTTGCTGGCATCGGTGCTGCGCGGGGTGCTGGGCCAGCGCCTGGTGGCCGAGCTCTGCCCGAATTGCCGGCGTCCCCATTCGCCCACCGAGGAGGAGGCGGCGGTGCTGACGCGCTTCGGCACGGCCGACACCGCCATCACCCTGTTCGCCGCCGATGGCTGCGAGCAGTGCAACGGCACCGGCATCGTCGGGCGGGTCGGCATCTTCGAGATGCTGGAGGTGGACGAGGAGATCCGCCGCCTGATCCGCGAGCGGGCCCCCAGCCAGGCGCTGCAGGCCCATGCCATGTCGCGCGGCATGACCACCATGTTCCAGGACGGCGTGGCCAAGGCGATGGCCGGGGTCACCACGCTGGACGAGGTGCTGCGCGCCACCGAGGAGTTCTGAGCGGATGGCATCGTTCCGCTATCGGGCGCTCACCGCGGCCGGCCAGATGACCAGCGGCGACGTCGAGGGCGCCAACCGCGCCTCGGCGGTGCGTGCGCTGGAAGCGATGGGGCTCGTGCCGATCGAGCTGGCGGAAGGCCGGCCGGGTGCGGCGCGCGCCGCCAGCCCGCGCGGTGCCGCCCGGAGCGGCGAGCCGCGCCCGGCGGTGCGGGCCAGCGGGCGGGGCGGCTTGTTCGGCATCAGCGGCGCGGTGGTCACCCAGTTCACCCGTGAGCTCGCTACCCTGGTGTCGGCCGGGCAGACCCTGGCCTGGTCGCTGGAAACGCTCGGCGGTGACGACACGCTCGGCAAGATGGGCACCGTGATTCAGCAACTCCTGGGCGAGGTGAAGGGCGGCAAGAGCTTCACCGACGCGCTGGCCCAGCATCCCAGGCTATTCCCGCGCGCCTATCTCGGCATGGTACGGGCCGGCGAGGCGACCGGTGCGCTGGATTCGGCGCTGCTGGAGCTGGCGGCCCTGCGTGAGCGCGAGGAACGGATGCGCGCCAAGCTGATCGGGGCCATGACCTATCCGATCCTGCTGGCCGTGGTGGCGATCGGTTCGCTGCTGGTGCTGCTGACCGTGGTGGTGCCGCAGTTCGAGCCGCTGTTCGCCGATGCCGGCGCCAGCCTGCCGGGCTCTACCCAGGTGACCCTCGCCGTCGCCCGCTTCGTCGAGACCAACGGCGTCGTCACTGCGATAGCATTGGCGGTGCTGGTCTTCCTCCTGGTGGCCCTCGCCCGGCAGGATGCCGGCGGCAAGTTCCTCCACCGCCTGCTCCTGCGCCTGCCGCTGATCGGCCCGATGGCGAGGGCGCGCGCCACGGCGCAGACCACCCGGATGCTGGGCTCGCTCCTGTCCGGCGGCGTGGAGCTGCCGCAGGCGCTGCAGCTCACCCGCGACGCGGTGAACAACCGTGCGGTGTCGGCCAGCCTGGATCGTGCGCTGGCCGGCGTGCGCCAGGGCCGCCCGCTCTGGCTCTGCCTGAACGATGCCGGCCTGCTGGCACCCCAGGCGATCCGCCTGTGCCGGATCGGCGAAGAGACAGGCCGGCTGGGCGCAACGCTGCAGCAGGCGGCCGGCTGGTTCGAGACCAGGCTGGAGGAGCGGATCCAGCGGATCCTGTCGATCCTGGAGCCGGTGATCGTGGTCGGCCTGGGCGTGGCCGTGGCCGGCGTGGTTCTCTCGATCCTGGCCGCCGTGATCGCCGTCAACGACCTGGCGGGCGTGCGCTGATCAGGCCTGCCAGAAGCGGCGGCTGAACAGGATGAACACGGTGGTGAACTCCAGCCGCCCGACCAGCATGCCCAAGGACAGCATCCAGAGCGCCAGGTCGGACAGGCTGGCGAAGCTGCCGACCGGCCCGATCCGGTCGCCGATCCCGGGGCCGACATTGCTGACCGCGGTGACCGCACCCGAGATGGCGGTCTCGAACTCGAGCCCGGTCGCGGCCAAGCCCAGCGCCAGGCAGATCACGGTGGCGCCGTAGAGGGCGAACAGCACCAGCACCGCCCGCACGACATCGTCGCCAATCGGCCGCTCACCATAGCGGCGGACATAGACCGTGTGCGGCATCACCGTCTCGTTGCGGTGACGGCGCAGCAGCATGGCCATGACCTGGTAGCGGAAGATCTTCAGACCACCGGTGGTCGATCCGGTGCAGCCACCGATCGTGGACAGGAACAGGAACGCCACCACCGGAAGCGGCCCCCACTGCAGATAGTCGTCGGAGGCGAAGCCTGTGGTGGAGACGATGGAGACGACGTTGAAGGCGGCGTGGGTGACTGCCCAGAACAGGGGCGCACCGGCCATCACCACCAGCCAGACGGTGACCAGAACCACCGCACAGGCGAGGAAGACGACAAAGGTCCGGATCTGCGGGTCCTTCAGCAGGACAGCTGGCCCCCGGTTGAGGGACAGCGCGATCAGCGCCAGGGGCAGGCTGCCAGAGATCATGAACAGGGTCGCCGCCCAGAGGATCGGCGCATCGTAGGAGGCGAAACTGTTGGAATAGTTGCCGAAGCCGCCGGTCGCGACGGTCGCCATGCCGTGAACGACCGCGTCGAACGTGTTCATGCCGAGCGCTGCATATACGAACACGCAGAGCATGATCAGGCCGGAATAGACGGCGATGGTGGCACCCGCGATCTGGTCGATGCGCGGGAACAGCTTCTCGCTGCGGTCGGAAGATTCGGTGCGGAACAGCTGCATGCCGCCCACCGACAGGAAAGGCAGCATCACCAGCGCCACGACGATGATCCCGGCGCCGCCCAGGGCGTTGAGCAGCCCGCGCCACAACAGGATGCCGGGCGGGGCGAGCGACAGGTCCGCGATCGCCGAACTGCCCGTGGCGGTGAGGCCCGACATCGATTCGAAATAAGCCCCGGCGAAGCTCAGCTCCATGCCGCTGAACCGGAACGGCAGGGCAGCGAAACCCGAGAGCACGAACCAGGCAAGTGCGGTCAGGAGGAAGCCCTGGCGACGGTCGACCTTCAGGTCCTCGACATGGAAGGCCAGCACCAGCGCCACGCCGAAGAAGCCGGTGACGCAGGCGGAGAGCAGGAAGCTGTCGGCATCGTCGCTGTCATAGGCCAGGTCCGCCAGCATCGGCACGAGCATGAACATCGACAGGATGCACAAGAGCGCGCCCAGGGCATAGAACACCGGCCGTACGTCGATCATCGGCAGGAACCGTCGAACTGCATGCTGGCCATGGCGGCTCCGTACCGCCTCAGGCCGCAGCGTCGTCGATGTGGAAGCAGATCCGCTCGTCGCCCTGGTAGCGGTCCAGCTTCAGGGTGCCCGCCAGTTGCATCGGCCGGTCGGCAGCGCGCAGCAGGTCGCCCAGCGGCCGTTCCAGCGCCCGAAACGCAATGCCCGCGACCCGGCCGCCGTCGCGTCCTTCGATCCGCACGGCGAGATGGCCGGCGCCGACCGGGCGGGCGCTGGCAATGCGTGCGTCGACCAGATGGAGGCGGGGCTCCTCGTTGCCCTGGCCGAACGGCTGCAGCTGCTGAAAGGCGGTCGCCAGCTCGCGTCGACAGGCGCCGATCGAGACCGATGCATCCAGCTCGATCGGCCGGCGCTGGCCGGTCGACGCTGTTCGCGCGGGTATCCGGTCCAGGAGGTGGCGGCGGAACTCCTCCAGCCGGGCGGCCTCGACCGTGACCCCGGCCGCCATCGGGTGGCCGCCGCCCTTTTGCAGGATGCCGGCCTGGCGGGCGGCGATCACGGCCTGGCCGAGATCCACACCCGGCACGGAACGGGCCGAGCCCTTGCCGATGCCGTCGGCATCGAAGCCGATCACGAAGACCGGGCGGTCATAGCGTTCGACCAGCCGGCTGGCGACGATCCCGATCACGCCCGGATGCCAGCCCTCCCCCGAGGCCACCAGCACCGGCGCATCCTCGTCGAGCTGGGTCCGGACCGAGCGGTCGGCCAGGTCCAGGATCTCCCGCTCGATCTGGCGGCGCCGGGCGTTGAGCTGGTCGAGCCTGGCGGCGATCGCCCCGGCCTCGCCGGCATCGGTCTCGGTGAGCAGCCGCACGCCGAGATCAGCCTGGTCGATCCGGCCGCCCGCATTGATGCGCGGCCCCAAGAGGAAGCCCAAATGCCAGGCCTCCAGCAGCTCCGGCGCCTTCGCCTCACGCGACAGGCTGGCCAGGCCGGTGTTCTCGCCCCTGGCCATGACCCGCAGGCCCTGGCGCACGAAGGCGCGGTTCAGGCCGCGCAGGGGCACCACATCGCAGACCGTGCCGAGGGCCACCAGGTCGAGCAGGCCCATCAGGTCGGGCTCTGCCAGGCCATGGCGCCGCAGCTCGCGATTGGCCGCCACCAGCAGGAGGAAGGTCACCCCCACCGCTGCCAGATGGCCGCAGGGGCTGTCCTGGTCCTGCCGGTTCGGGTTCACCACCGCATAGGCGCGCGGCAGCTCCGCCTCGGCCGCATGGTGGTCGACCACGATCACCTCCTGGCCATGCAGGGCGGCATGGGCCAGGGGCTCGAACGCGGTGGTGCCGCTGTCCAGGGACGCGACCAGCCGGCAGCCGGCCAGCCGCAGCCGGTCGAGCGCTCCCGAATTGGGCCCATAGCCGTCCAGCAGCCGGTCGGGGATCTCGATCTCCACCGGGACGCCCAGCCCGCGCAGCCAGCGGCTGAGCAATGCTGCCGAGGTGGCGCCATCCACGTCGTAGTCGCCGATGATCCCGACCGGCTCTTTGTCCCGCACCGCCTGCACCAGCCGGGCGGCGGCCTTGTCCATGTCGGCCAGATGCGAGGGGTCGACCAGGAAGTCGCGCAGGCGCGGCTCCAGGAAGCGGTCGACCTCGTCCAGGCCGATGCCGCGTCCGGCCAGCACCCGCGCCACCACGTCCGCCAGCCCCTTGCGCTGGACCAGCGCGGCGACGAGGTCGGGATCGGCCGGCCGCTCCCGCCAGGGCCGGCCCGAGACCGGGCTCAGCTGATCCAGCAATGGACGATCAGCGGCCGAAATGCGGGACCACGCCGCGCTTCAGGCCGAGATTGTGCTCGGCATGCACGGTGCGCACGGTGCCCGTCTTCGAGCGCATCACGATCGAATGGGTGGTGATCCGCGTGCCGATCCGGCGGATACCCTGCAGCATGGTGCCGTCGGTGACGCCGGTGGCGCAGAAGGTCACGTCGCCCTTCGCCAGGTCCTCCAGGTGATACACCCGATCGAAGTCCTCGACCCCGAACTTGCGCGCCCGGGTCTTCTCGTCGTCGTTGCGGAACAGGAGCTTGCCCTGGAACTGGCCGCCGATGCAGCGTAGCGCCGCCGAGGCCAGCACGCCCTCGGGCGCGCCGCCGCTGCCCATGTAGATGTCCACACCGGTATCGGCGCGCGAGGTCGCGATCACGCCGGCCACGTCGCCGTCGCCGATCAGCCGGATCCGGGCACCCGCCTTGCGCACGTCGGCGATGAGCTCGGCATGGCGCGGCCGGTCCAGGATCATCACCACCAGGTCGTTGACCTGCACGCCCTTGGCCTCGGCCAGACGGTGGAGATTTTCCTTGGGCGCGTCACCCAGCCGGATCACGTCCTTGGGCAGGCCGCCGCCCACCGCGATCTTCTCCATGTAGACATCGGGCGCGTTGAGGAAGCCGCCCTTGGCCGCCATGGCGAGGCAGGCCAGCGCGTTGGCGCCGCCCTTGGCGCAGATCGTGGTGCCTTCCAGCGGGTCGAGCGCGATGTCGACCTCGGGGCCGCGCCCGGTGCCGACCTTCTCGCCGATATAGAGCATCGGCGCCTCGTCGCGCTCCCCCTCGCCGATCACCACCGTGCCTTCGATGTCGAGCACGTTCAGGGCGGAACGCATCGCGTCGACCGCGGCCTGGTCGGCCGCCTTCTCGTCGCCCAGACCCATCAGCCGGGAAGCCGCCAGCGCCGCGGCCTCGGTCACGCGCACGGCGTCCATGGCGAGGTTGCGGTCTTCACTTTGATAGTCGCTCATCATCGGCCTCTTCGGGCATGGCGCCCAGGGTTCTTGCGAAAACTCGTGTCAAGTACGCTCGACCCGGATCATGGTCGGCGCCTCCAGCACTACGGACAGGCCGGCGATCACGGCCAGGGCGCGCGTCATCGCACCCTCGGCCGCCTCGTGGGTGGTGATCACCAGGGTCACCGGCTGCTCGGGGTCGCGACCGCGCTGGATCAGGCTCTCGATCGAGACCTGATGGTCGCGCAGCACGGCCGCGATGTCGGCCAGCACGCCCGGCCGGTCGACCACCTCCAGGCGCAGATAGTAGCTGCCGACCAGATCCTCGGCCGGAGCCAGTTTCCGCTCGACGAGGTCGGCTGCCGGCACGCCGAAGGTCGGAAGGCGCAGGCCGCGGGCGATGTCGACGATGTCGGCCACCACGGCCGAGGCGGTGGGCCCGGCACCGGCACCCCTGCCCTCGAACATGGTGGTGCCGACCCGGTCGCCTTCCACGGCGATCCCGTTGAACACGCCCTCCACCGCCGCGATCGGTGCCGTCAGCGGCACCATGGCCGGGTGCATGCGCAGGACCAGCCCGGCCTCGGTGAGCCGGGCGGTGCCGAGCAGCTTGATCCGCAGGCCGAGCTGGGCGGCAAAGTCGATATCGACCGGCTTGATCGCCCGGATTCCCTCGGGCTGCATCGCGTCGAAGCGCGGCACGCAGCCATAGGCGAGGCTGGCAAGCAGCGAGAGCTTGTGCGCGGCGTCGATGCCGTCCACGTCGAAGGACGGGTCGGCCTCGGCATAGCCCTTGGCCTGCGCCTCGGCGAGCACGGTCGCGAAATCCCGCCCGGTCTCGCGCATCGTGGTCAGGATGTAGTTGGAGGTGCCGTTCAGGATGCCGGTGATCCGGCGGATCCGGTTGGCGGCGAGGCCTTCACGCAAAGCCTTCACGATCGGGATGCCGCCGGCCACGGCCGGCTCGAAGGCCAGCACCGCGCCATGCTCCTCGGCGAGCCTGGCGAGCGCGCCGCCATGATGGGCGAGCAGCGCCTTGTTGGCGGTGACCACGTGCTTGCCGGCACGCAGCGCCTGGCGGACCAGGTCGAGTGCTACGCCCTCCGAGCCGCCGATCAGCTCGCAGACCAGATCGACCTCGGGATCGGCGGCCAGTGCCCGGGCGTCCTCGTACCAGCGATAGCGGTCCGCCAGAAAGCCGCGGTCCTTGCCGCGGTCGCGCGCGGACACGGCCGTGATCTGCAGCCGGCGGCCGGTGCGCAGGGCCAGGACCTGCGCATTCTCCTCGATCAGCTGGACGGTGGCGGCGCCGACCGTGCCGAGCCCGGCGATCCCGATGCGCAGCGGGCTCATGCCGCCTCCAGCACCGAGGAGCCCGGCTTGGGCGAGATGCCATGGCGCCCGAAGAACGCCTTGATGTTGCGGGCAGCCTGGCGCAGGCGCTGCTTGTTCTCGACCAGGGCCAGGCGGACATGGCCGTCGCCATATTCGCCAAAGCCGATCCCGGGGGCGACCGCGACCTCGGCTTCCTCGATCAGCAGCTTGGCGAAGCCCAGCGAGCCCAGCTCGCGGAACGGCTCCGGGATCGGCGCCCAGGCGAACATGGTGGCGGGCGGCGGCGGCACGTTCCAGCCGGCCTTGGCCAGCCCGTCGATCAGCACGTCACGCCGTTCCTTGTAGAGCAGGCGGATCTTCTCGACGCAGTCCTGCGGCCCGTCCAGGGCGGCGGTGGCCGCCACCTGGATGGGCGTGAACGCACCATAGTCGAGGTACGACTTGATCCGGGTGAGCGCCGCGATCAGGCGCTGGTTGCCGGCGGCAAAGCCGATCCGCCAGCCCGGCATGGAATAGGTCTTGGATAAGGACGAGAACTCGACCGCGACGTCGAAGCCGCCTTCCACCTCCAGGATCGAGGGCGGCGGGCTGTCGAACCAGATTTCCGAGTAGGCGATGTCGGACAGGATGAACATGTCCTTCGCCTTGGCGAACCGCACCGCCTCCTCGTAGAATTTCCGGTCGACCACCTTGGCGGTCGGGTTGGAGGGGAAGTTCAGCACCATCATGGTCGGCGCCGGCACCGAATGCTCGGCCGCGTGGGCCAGCTCGCGCAGCAGGTCCGGCCCGTCCCGCATCGGCACGTGCCGGATGCCGGCGCCCGCAATGATGAAGCCGTAGGGGTGGATCGGGTAGGACGGGTTCGGCACCAGGATGGTGTCACCGGGGGCGGTGATCGCCTGGGCCAGGTTGGCCAAGCCTTCCTTGGAGCCCAGCGTCACGCAGACCTCGCGCTCGGGGTCGAGCTTCACCCCGAACCGACGCCCGTAATAGCCCGTCAGCGAGCGGCGCAGGCCCGGGATGCCGCGCGAGGTGGAATAGCGGTGGGTCCGACCATCGCGCACCGTTTCCACCAGCTTCTCGACGATGTGCTTGGGCGTGGGCGTATCGGGATTGCCCATGCCCAGGTCGATCACATCCCGGCCGGCCGCCCGCGCCTCCGCCTTCAGCCGGTTCACCTCGGCGAACACGTAGGGCGGCAGGCGGCGGATACGGTGAAAGGCTTGCTGCATCGAACAATGTCCCGGCAGTCCCGCAGCGCTGCGGACGGATCGGCGTGGTGGGCGCCATCTAGCACGAACGGCACCGCTCGCACATGCACCCGATCGCATCGGCCGTGGCGGCTCAGCCTCCGGGCGCGGTGCCGGGTGCGGCGATGCCTAGGACCCGGACATCGACCGCCTCGCTCTGGCCAGCTGTGTCCTGCGCCTGCTCGATCCGGTCGGACGGCACGCCTTGGCGGCGCAGCAGATCGGCCATAGCCTGGGCGCGCTGCGCAGCAAGTTCGGCATCCGCCGAGCGGCCGGTGACCGCGACGCGGCGACCGGTGAGGGCACCGGTGCCGACCAGTTCGGCGAGCATCGGCTCCACCGCCGCCCTGTTCGGTGCGAGCTGGCCGGCATCGAGCGGGAACAGCCAGCGCCGGCCCGCTTCCAGCGGTGCCGGCGCCCCGGCGGGCGCCTCCTCGGTGCCGGTGACGGCGACCGTGCCGTCGCCGAAGAACCCGGCTATGCCGGCCGACAGGCTGCCATCGACGCCGCCCGCATCCGCCGGGTCCGTCGTCGTCAGGCGGTTGGCCGGCAGGCTGCGCGGCGACGGCACCAGGGATGGCTCGATCTGGTCGACCTCCGGCCCCACCGCCATGACATCGTCCAGGAAGGACGACAGGTCGCCGCTCGTGTCGCGCCGCTCGATCAGCCGCACCTTGGCGGGCGCACGGGGCTGCGTCGTGCGCGGGGCCGGACGTGGCTCCTCGGCCGGCATCACCTCCGGCACAGGCGGCATGGGTGGCGGCGAGGCGCCCTCGGTGGTGCGCACCAGTTCCGCGGTTTGCTTGGCGTGCGCCCGATCGGCGACGAGCCCCTCCTGGATCTGCCGGCGCTGCGCCGCACTGTAGCTGAGCTTGGGCCGCGGCGGGACTTCGCGCACGCTCGGATAGGTGTTCTCGAGTGGTTGGATGGCCGCGGCCCTGGCGGCATCCTCGGCGATGATCCGGTCGGCCGGCTCGACCACCGCCGGCTCAGGCTGGGTGCTGCAGGCCGCCAGCACCGGCAGGACGAGCAGCGCGTAGGCCAGCGGCATGGGAGCCGGACGGCGGCGGTTCCCGCACTGCGGGGGAACAATCTCTCGATCCAGCATGCCACGTCCGTTTGGGTTAACGGTTCCACAAGCGCCCGGCATCGTTGGCAGGAGCGGTACGGCTCGTCTACACGAGGCCTGGGGGCGGAGGCAAAGGCACCGAGGGTCCGAAAACATGGGCGAACAAGCGAAGGCGGTAGCTGCCGATGAGCCGGACACGGCGGCGGTCCTTAGCGAGATTGCCGGCCGCAGCCAGAAGCTCATGCACGACTTCATGGAACGCCAGCAGCTTCTGGAGCCGGCACCTCCGGGCATGGATCCGCTGGGACTTGGCTCCGCGATGGTGGAGCTGGGTGCGAGGCTGTGGTCCAGCCCCGCTGAGGTGATGAGCGCGCAGTTCTCGCTCTGGCAGGACTATCTGCGCCTTTGGAACTCCACGACCTCGCGCCTGCTCGGCGGCGAGCCGGAGGCGGTGGTGGTGCCCGAACGGGGCGACCGGCGCTTCAAGGACGCGGCTTGGGAAGAGAACCCCGTGTTCGACTTCATCAAGCAGTCCTACCTGCTGACCTCCCGCTTCCTGCTCAAGACGGTCAGCGAGGCGGACGGGCTGGACGAAAAGACCCAGGCCAAGCTGGCCTTCTACACCCGCCAGTTCGTCGATGCGCTGGCCCCCTCGAACTTCGTGGCCACCAACCCTCAGGTCCTGCGCGAGACGATCGATACCAAAGGCGAGAACCTGCTGAAGGGTCTCAGCCACCTGCTGGAGGACCTGGAGCGCGGCAAGGGCCGGCTGTCGATCAAGATGACCGACCTGGAGGCCTTCGAGGTGGGGCGGAACATCGCCACCACCCCGGGCAAGGTGGTCTACCAGAACGACCTCATGCAGCTCATCCAGTATGAGCCGACCACGGAGAAGCAGTACAAACGCCCGCTCCTGATCGTGCCGCCCTGGATCAACAAGTTCTACATCCTGGACCTCCAGCCGAAGAACAGCTTCATCAAGTATTGCTGCGACCAGGGCTTCACGACCTTCGTGGTCTCCTGGGTCAATCCGGACGCGAAGCTCGCGCACAAGAGCTTCGAGGACTACATGCGCGACGGCATCCTGGCAGCACTCGATGCGATCGAGCAGGCGGTCGGCGAGAAGGCGGTCAACGCGATCGGCTACTGCCTGGGCGGCACGCTGATGGCCTCCACGCTGGCCTACATGGCGACGAAGCGCGACAGCCGGATCAAGGCGGTGACGTTCTTCACGACGCTGGTCGACTTCAAGCAGCCGGGCGAGCTCGGCGTGTTCATCGACGAGGAGCAGCTCAAGGCCATCGAGGCTCAGATGTCGCGCACCGGCTATCTGGAAGGTGCGGAGATGGCTCACACCTTCAACATGCTGCGGGCCAACGACCTGATCTGGTCGTTCGTCGTGAACAACTACCTGCTCGGCAAGGAGCCGTTCCCGTTCGACCTCCTGTACTGGAACAGCGACAGCACGCGCATGCCGGCGACGATGCACAGCTTCTACCTGCGCAAGTTCTATCATGAGAACAAACTGGTCGAGCCGGGCGGGATCAGCCTGTGCGGCGTGCCGATCGACCTGCGCAAGGTGAAGCTGCCGGTCTACTGGGTCAGCACCCGCGAGGACCATATCGCACCCTGGCAGAGCACCTATGCCGCGACCCGGATCTACCAGGGCCCCAAGCGCTTCGTGCTGGCGGGCTCCGGCCATATCGCGGGCGTGGTCAACCCGCCGCACTCGGGCAAGTACGGCTACTGGGTCAATGACGAGCTGCCACCCGATCCCGCCGACTGGCTGGCGGGTGCGACCGAGCACCCGGGCAGCTGGTGGGACGACTGGCGCGACTGGCTCAAGCCGAAATCGGGCGCGCTGGTGGCCGCTCGGGTGCCGGGAGAGGGTGGCCTGCCCGCCCTTGAGGACGCGCCCGGGAGCTATGCGAAGATCCGGGCCGACACCGCCCCGGCCAGCCCGGCCGACCCGTCAGCGTAACGGGGCCGGCCGGCCGGTAGCCAGCGCTGCCAGCCGCTGGCCGCCGCGTTCCAGATGCGCCCAGCGGGCCTCTTCGTTCACCGAATAATAAGGAACATAGTGGGGGGTGCGCTCCTGCGGCATGATCGCGTTGGTCAGGTTGTCCATGACCAGGAGGCGGCCGTCGACCAGCACCACCAGCACCGCATGGGCCAGATCGCGCATCGTGTCCTGGACCACGACCATGCGCATGTCGCTGGCCGGCACGCCCAGCTGGCGCAGGGAATGGTATTTCAGGATCGCATAGTCCTCGCAGTCGCCGGTCCGGCGCAGGAACTCCAGCGGTGACGCCCAGTAGTCGCTCCGTCCCCAGACCTCCTGGTCGGAGCGATAGGGAATGCGGTTGGCGAAGCGGTTGAGCGCCCGCACCTGGCTCAGGCGATCCTGGCCCTGCAGGTCCTGCAACAGGGCCTGCCAGGCGGTCGTGGCCTTGGACGGGCAGGCGGGCGCGGCCTCCGCACAGGCGCGGTAGATCGGCTCCTCGGCCAGCACCTGCTGGGCGACGCGCCGCCACTGCGGCAGGGCGAGCTGCCGGTCCGCCCTGACCTCGACCGTATCGAAGATGGCGGGCATCGCGACCACCGCCTTGGGCAAGAGACTACATGTCAGTGCCAGCCCCGCGACGAGGCCTGCACGGATGATGCTCGGCATCATCGGGCGCTCCGGCTTGCGCGGCCTCTACATGAGCCCGTCGCGTTTCCTCGGAGCGCAGGATTGCCCGGAAACAGTGAACGAAATGGAAACGCCGGCGGCCAGCCTCGGCCCCGGCATACCGGGCTACCCGGTCACTGGCGGGCAGCCCGGTTCCCGCTCAGGCGAGGCCGGAGCGGCGCCTGGCATGGAGCCAGGCCGCGAAGCCGCCCAGTGCCATCACGATCACCGCGGCCAGCATGGTGAGCGTGCCGACGGCCGGCACCTGCGGCGTGTAGCCGGACTGGATCTTGGCGCTGATCCATTCGGGGATGGTCTGGTCGGCGCCGGTCGAGAACATCGAGAGCGGAAAGTTCGCCCAGGACAGGAGGAAGGCGGACAGGAAGCCCGACACGATGCCCGGCGTGAGGATCGGCAGGGTGACCTCCCTCAGGGTCTGCCAGCGGGTGGCCCCCAGGTCGACCGCAGCCTCCTCCATCGCCGGATCGAAGGAATAGACCTGGATGGCGATCACCAGCGTGGTGATGGGCGCGATCCAGACCAGATGTGCGAACACCGCGGCCTGCCAGGAGGGCGTGACCCCAATCGCGGAGAACCACAGGAGCAGGGCCAGGCCCAGCACCGCCTGGGGGAACAGGATCGGGAGAAGCAGGATCTTCTGGTAGAGCTTGCGGCCGGCCCAGCGGTAGCGCGCAAACGCCAGGGCGCCGAAGAAGGCCAGCACCGTGGCGATCGTCGCGACCAGCAGGGCGATCACGAGCGAGGTCCAGAAGAAGCTGCGGATCGAGAGCGAGGCGAACACGTCCGCGTACCAGTTGGTCGCGAACTGCGGGATCGGGAACTTGAAGAACTTGGAGCGGGAGAAGGACGCCATCACGAGCGTCATCATGGGCAGGTAGACGAACACCAGCACCAGGCCGATCAACGTCCCGTAGAGCCAGCGCGCCGGACGGCCGATCTCGTTCATGCGCTCATTTCCGTCCGAAGATGCCGTCGAGGTCGATTCGTTTGAGTAGCGTGACGGCGAGTACGCCGGCCACCAGGATCATCAGCACCGACAAGGCCGAGCCCTTCGGCCAGTTCTGGGCGAAGGTGAACTCGTTCTGGATGTCCTGGGCGATCATCACCACCGAACTGCCGCCCAGGATGCGCGGCTCGGACAATGCACCGGCGGCCAGGATGAAGGTCATCAGCGCGCCGATCAGGATGCCCGGCATGGCCAGCGGGATGTCGACCTCGCGCAGCACCTGCCAGCGCGTGGCCCCCAGGTCGAACGCTGCCTCCCGCATCTCAAGCGGCACCATGGCGATGCCCATGATCATCGGGAACAGCATGAAGGGCAGATAGGTGTAGACTAGGCCGAACAGGGTGGCGCTCACCGTGTAGAGCATCGAATCGGTGGCGATGCCGAACCAAGCCTGCAGCGCCCCGGACAGGACGCCGCCCTTGACCAGGAACAGCATCCAGCCCACCAGGCGCAGATTGTCGGCGACGAACAAAGGTGCGGTGATCAGGAGCGCCAGCACGCCTGCGACCCGGCCGAACACCCGGACCATGGCGTAGGCCACCGGGTAGCAGACGACCATGCAGATGAGCGTGGTGGCCGCTGCCAGGTAGAGCGAGGCCAGGAAGGACCGGTAGAAGGAGTTGGCGAAGATCTCCTGGAAGTTCGCCAGGGTCGGCGGCTGCAGGATCGAGAAGCTCTGCGGCGGCATGAAGGCGAACGCCACCACGAGCAGCAGCGGCGCCACGAAGCCTGTCAGCATCAGCAAAGCCATCGGCAGGGCGGTTAGCACGCCCGGCTGCCGGAGCCAGGCCCGCCAGCCGGACGGCTTCGGCGCCGCTCGCGCGGCCGTGGCCGGCGTGATCGTCACGATACCGGTTGCCTGCGCCATCTAGCGCCTCCGGAAGGCAGAGGTTCGCGAAGCGGTGGGCCGGCACATCACTGCAGCGCCCCCTTCGGGAAGATCATCGAATCGCCCGTGTCCCAGCCGACGGATACTTGGCTGTCCAGGTCGCCCTCGTAGCGCTGGTCGCGCAGGTTCTCGAGCAGGAGCACCTGCTTCTCGCCGACCCGGATCTGGTACTGGACCCGCGAGCCCAGGAGGTATTCGTTGTAGACCGTGCCGGTCACGACATTGTGGGCCTGGCTGGGCTTGGCCACGAAGCGCAGCGATTCCGGGCGGATCACCAGCGAGCATGGGCCGGCGCCGGCCGATGCCGGCACCAGGTAGCGCGCACCGGTGACGTCGTCGGTGGCCGTGCCGTCGGGGCCGACGGTGACGTCCAGGATGTTCACCTCGCCCATGAACTCGGAAACGAACCGGGTGGTCGGGCTGCCATAGATCTCGTTGGGCGTGCCGACCTGGACGAAGCGGCCGCGGTTCATCACCCCGATCCGGTCGGACATCACCATCGCCTCCTCCAGCGAGTGGGTGATGTAGACGAAGGTCTTGCCGGTCTGGCGGTGGATGTCCTTGAGCTCCTTCTCCAGCACCTTGCGCAGCTTGTAGTCGAGTGCCGAGAGTGGCTCGTCGAAGAACAGGATCTCGGGATCGAACGCCAGGGCCCGGGCCAGCGCTACGCGCTGTCGCTCGCCGCCCGAGCACTGCGTCACCGCCTTGCCGTAGTAATGGTCGGGCAGGCGGAGCTGGGCCAGCAGCTCCAGCGCCCGCTGCTTGCGCGCGGCGGGATCGACGCCGCGGATCTTGAGCGGGAACTCGATGTTCTGGCCGACCGTGCGGTGCGGGAACAGCGCCAGCGACTGGAAGACCATGCAGGTCGGCCGCTTGTTGGCTGGTACGTCGTTGATCCGCTGGCCGCGCAGCAGGATGTCGCCACTGGTGGGCTTGTCCATGCCGACCAGCATGCGGACCATGGTGGTCTTGCCCGAGCCGGACGGCCCCACGATCGTGAAGAACTCGCCCTCCCGGATGTCGAGCGTGATGCGGTCGACCGCGGCGAACTGGTCGAAGACCTTCTCGATCGCGCGGAGCTGGAGGATCGGCTGGGCTGCCCGGGCCGCAGCTTCAGTGGTGGCCATCGCTTGAGACGCTTTCCTGTGATCCGGAGCCAGGAGACGAAAAGGGCCGGGACAAGCCCGGCCCGAAAGCGTGATCAGGCGCCCTTTTCGCGCAGCGCCGTGGTGAAGATCGCGTGCAGCTTCGGATAGTCCGGGATGTCGTCGAAGTCGGCGCAGCGCGCCATCAGCTCCGGCATCCGGTCCCACTGGAACGCGTCCAGCTCCTCGGTCGAGAACTGCTCCATCACCCTGGGATCGCCCATCTGCGCCACCGGATTGAACGTGCCCTCGGCAAAGGCGACGTTCTTGCACACCTCCGGGCGCAGCACATACTCCAGGAAGTCCGCACCACGCGGCGAGAGCTGCGGGTTGTTGACCAGCGAGGTCAGCTCCATCCAGCACACGCCGTTCTTGCCGCCGAGTTCGGCCGGACCGTTCTTCGGCACCACGCAGGTGAAGTGCGGGTTGCCGTCGTAGCGGGCGGTGGAGACGGTATAGACGCTGCCCGGGAAGCTCGCCGAGATCGAGCCGTTGATGACGCCCAGCGCGATAGCGTTCAGGTCATCGGAAACGAAGGCGGCATTGGTGATGATCTTGCGCATCACCGTCTCGAACCGGCCGATCTCGTCGTCGGTGAGCTTGCGGAACGGGCTGAAGCCCGCCGCTAGCGCCGTGTGCATGATCGCCCAGTCGTCATACTTCAGGACGGCGTACTTGCCGGCGAAGTCGTCCTCGAGGAACAGGTTGTAGCCCTGGTCCTCGGCCATCTCGACCGAGACGACGTTGGTGTCGACATTCATCCCGGACGGGCCGAAGCGCTGGATGTTGCCGAGCAGCTCCTTGCCGTCCTCGGACATGGCCCAGTGGTAGGGCCACTTGAACTCCGGCAGCATCATGTCCCAGTGCGGCCGGAACCGCTCCTGATCGAGTGGCACGATCAGGTTCTCGGGATAGAGCTGGCGGCGGCCCCAGCTGTTGTTCAGGTTGATGACGTCCCAGATCTTGGTGTCACCGGCGCGCAGCTGGTTGACCGCATCCGGGTCGGAGATCAGGCCCTGGGCCCGCACGTCGCAGTCGAACTCGGTGCGGAACGGGTCCAGCACCTTGTCCGAGTTGTACCCCTCCCAGCAATAGACGGTCAGCTCGTTCTCGCGCGCGGCCAGCGCTGCGCGTGGCAGGGCCGAGGCGGCGGCGATGCCGCCGGCCAGGGCCGCTGATCGGCGCAGGAGTTCCCGTCGGGAAGCGCTGAAGGACTGCAACAAATTCTTCCGCTTCATCGAGCAATTCCCCCCGGGATGAACTATGCTGAACAGCACCTCTCGCCGCCGTTCGTCCGGCTCGCCTGGTTCTTGCCGGGCGGCAGGTCGATGACGGGGTTCTGGTCGAAGAATCCGGTGGGCATCAGCATGAAGCCGCAACGCACGCAGGGCTGCACCGGGTGGTCCTCGAGCCTCGGCAGGTGGTGCAAGCCAAAACTGTGCCAGAGGACGATGTCGGTGTTCTCGACCGGCCGGTCCTGCGCGGTCCAGGCCGGCAGGCCCTCCTCACCGGTGGAATGGTTCATGAACTCGCCGGCGGGATAGCGCTCGTCGGGCGCAAACGGCGTCACCCAGAGATGGTGGTGCATGAAGCTCGCCCGCTTGCCGGACGGGCCGCGCGGGTCGGTGAACGCCTTGACCGCCGAGGTCGGCAGCAGCTTGTAGCCGGTCGGCGTGCCGACCCAGTTCTTCTTCTCGGGGTTGATGATCTTCCAATAGCGCTGGGTATCGAAGTTGGCGTTGCGCCTGGCCGCCAGCTCGGACGCCAGCCTGGTTTCCTCCATATAGAAGACGTTGCCATGCGGGCTGTCCGGCCCCATCGGCGGCGCCACCGTGTTGCACTCGACCACCGTGTTGTTTGGCCCGTCGACCTCCATGTCGAGGCGCGCGCTGAACACGTGCTGGTGGATCTGGCCGACCACGCCCGGCGCCACTTCGGTGCCGTACTTGCCGGGCTGGCCGGGGATGCAGGCCGCGGTGTTGATGACGCCGGTCGCCTTCATCTCGAACTCGATGTTGCCGTCCTGGTAGATGTACCAGTAGGAGGCATACTCGTAGTTGCCGACCGTGGTGATCGAGGAGATCACCAGCTTGCGCATCCGCCGCACCTCGGTCCGCTCGGTGCGGAAGTCGAAATGCTTCCAGGCGAGGCCGGCATCCTCCTCATGGAGGCAGATCGCGTTCTTGATGGTGCGCACGTTGCCGCTGAGGTCGGACAGGTCCACGTCGAAATAGTGGATGTGCCCAAGGCAGTCGCAGCCGAGCTCCAGCGAGTTCACCAGCCGGCCGAAGCCGTACTCGCCGCTGTCGAACACGTTCTTGCGGTGATGCGCGTTGTCCTTGGAGCCATAGGGCACCACCATCTCGGCGATCGACGCGCGATACACGATCGGCCGGCGCTTGCCGTTCTTCGTATAGCCGATCTGGTGCAGGACCAGGCCTTCCCGGCCGTTGAAGCCGACCCGCAGATCCCAGCCGAGCCAGCTGATCCTGTGCCCTTCGACCGTGAAGCTCGGGCCCTCCGGCTGGACGATGTCGAGCGGCTTGGGATGCGGCTGGTACTCGGTCAGGATCTCGTGGTCATAGTTGCACGGCGTGGTCGGCACCGGGACATGGTGGTCCTTGTCCTCGTACCAGTCGTCGACCCGCAGGACGGTCATCTGGTCGACATCGACCACCACGTTGATGCCCTCGACCGGATGGGCATAGTAGTTGTCGAGGGGAAACATCCGCATCCACACGAAGGTGTGGGCCAGGCGCCGGTTCTCCTCGCCGGGCACGCCGAAATTGCCGGCACTCCAGGGGTCGACGCAGACCAGGTCCAACTTGTCGGCCAGGCCCCGCCGTTCCAGCGCCGCGATGAAGCGTGGATCGGCCTTGGCCGCCGCCTCGACCATCATGAACTCTTCGGGTGAGATCATCGGCCGGGCGTCAGGCAGGAAGTCCATCCTGGCAACCTTCCCGGCGACCAGGTCGACCAAGCCCCGATAGACGCCGGACTCGCCGCGCTTGTAGGCGTTGAACCGTGCCACGCGCGGGAAGTCCGCCCCAGGCATATGGGCGCGTACGACCTCCTTGGCCGGCTCCTCCAGGTCGATCGTCTCGAACAGGAGGTCGGTGCCCGGCTCGAACCGGCCGCGCACGGCGGTCGAGGCTGCCACGATCTCCTCGGGGAACAGCGGGTCCAGGGGATGATCGGGCCTGGCCTTAACTCCGGCCGAGAGAGTCTCCTCCAGTCGCAGCGCCATGATTCACCCTCCCCTTGATCGTCTTCGAGGCGACCGGAACAGGATCAGGCAAGATCTCGAAAGTGCAAGCCCAAATTTTCTGCATTAAAGCTTAAAAAATGTGCAGATACTGACTTGCCCAGAACGCAAAGAACCCCGCGCCGATCGCTCGACGTGGGGTTCCTGTCAGCGTCCGGAGATCGCGCTGGCGATCCGCCGATGCGTCAGTGGCAGCAGTCGCTCTTCTTCGTCGAAGCCGAGCAGCTCGCCATGTTCTTCTCCGGCGGCAGGTCGATCACCGGATTCTGGTCGAAGAAGCCGTTCGGCATCAGCTTGAAGCCGCAGACCACACAAGGCTGGACCGGATGGTCCTCCGGCCTGGGCAGGTGGTGCAGGCCGAAGCTGTGCCAGAGCACGATGTCGGTGTTCTCGATCGGCCGGTTCTGGTCGCTCCAGGTCTCGACGCTGTCGTCACCGGTGGACTGGTTGACGAACTCGCCCGCCGGATAGCGCTCCTCGGGATGATAGGGCGTCACCCAGAGATGGTGCTGGATGAAGCGGCCGCGCTTGCCGGACGGGCTGTCCGGATGGGTGAAGGCCTGGATGGCGGACGGCGTTTCCAGCTTGAAGCCCACCGGCGTGCCGACCCAGTTCTTCTTCTCCGGGTTGACGATCTTCCAGTAGCGCTGCTTGGCGAAGTCGTAGTCGCGGCGCGCCTCGAGCTCGGTCTTCAGCGGCTTCTGCACGACATAGAAGGCGTTGCCGTAGGGATTCTCCGGCGAGCCCATCGGCTCGGCCACCGTATCGCACTCGACTACGGTGTTGTTCGGCCCGTCCACTTCCATGTCCAGGCGCGCGCAGAACACGTGCTGGTGGATGTGGCCGACGATGCCGGGCGCCACCTCGGTGCCCCACTTGCCGGGCTGGCCCGGCCAGCAGGCCGCCGTATTGATGATGCCGGTGGCCTTCATCTCGTACTCGATGCGGCCGTCCTGGTGCAGGTACCAGTAGGACGCGTACTCGTAGTTGCCGATCGTCGAGATCGACGAGATCACCAGCTTGCGGGCCCGACGCACCTCGGTGCGCTCGGTGCGCAGGTCGTAGTGCTTCCAGGAAAGGCCGGCATCCTCCTCATGGAGGCAGATGGCGTTCTTGATGGTACGCGGCTCGCCGAACAGGGTCGGCACCACGGCGTCGAAATAGTGGATGACGCCCAGGCAGTCGCAGCCGAGTTCCAGCGAGTTGGCCATGCGGCCAAAGCCCAGCTCGCCATTGTCGAACACGTTCTTGCGATAGTGCGAACGCTCGGGCGTGCCGTAGGGCACCACCATCTCGGCGATCGAGCCGCGATACATGATCGGCCGGCGCACATCGTTATGGGTATAGGCGACGCAATGCAGCGTCAGGCCCTCGCGGCCGTTGAAGCCGACCCGGAAGTCCCAGTTCTCCCAGGTGACCTTGTTGCCCTCGACCACGAAGCCGGCACCGTCGGGCTGGACCACGTCCAGGCGCGAGGAGGGCTTGCGGAAGTCCTTGAGCAGCGCCGCGTCGTAGTTGCGCGGCTCGCGCGGCACCGGAATGTAGTCACCCTTCTCAGCGAAATGGTCGGTGACCTCGATGATCTCGGCGGTGGCCAGATCGACCAGGACGTGCAGGCCCTCGACCGGATGGGCGTAGTAGTTGTCGAGCGGGAAGGTGCGCATCCAGATGAAGCAGTTCATCACCCGGCGGCCGGTCTCCTTCTCGTAGCCGAAGCTACCGACCGTCCAGGGATCCACCGCCATGTACTCGACCTCGTCGAGCAGGCCGCGCTTGGCCAGTGCCGCGCGGAAGTCCGGGTGATCCTTCACCTTGCGCTCGATGTCGAGGATCTCCTCGACCGCGACCATGGCCCGGGCGTTCTCGCGGAACTCCTTCTGGATCACCTCGCCCTTGTTCAGGTCGATCCGGCCGACCCACACGCCCATCACGCCGCGCTTATACGCGTTGAACCGGGCGATGCGCGGGAAGTCGCTGCCTTCCACGAAGTTGCGCACCAGATCCTTGGGCGGCTCCTGGATGTCGATGGTCTCGACCCGCAGATCCTCGCCCATGGCGAAATGGTCGCGGATGATCGCGGCAGCCTGCTTGATCTCGTCCGCGTTCAACGGGTCCAGCGGGTGCGAGGGCTTCACCACGGGACTGGCCAGAATGGCCTCTTCGACGCGCAACGCCATCATTATCTCCAAGGGTCTCTGGACACGGGTGGACCGGGCACTCGCCACGCGCTTGTCCACGCGCAAGCGGCCGAAACGCGCCTTCGGCCGCACGGCCAGAAGGATCCGGCAACCGCTCAGGGCCAGCAAGCCAAATCTTCGAGTAACGTGAAGTTTCGTGCGATTCGGTGCTGCCGGCAGAAATTCGCTCAAATTCGCACAAGACCGGACAGTTGCGCGACCATGCGGCAGCCTGCCTTCGCCTCGGGCAGGACCTGGCGCGAACCGAGGCAGACAGGCGAGGCCGGCTCAGCCCCCGGCCAGCAGCCGCTTGCGCTTCTTGATCTCCGCCCCGGCGAGCTGGTCGCAGCGCTCGTTTTCCGGGTGGCCGGCATGGCCCTTCAGCCAGTGCCAGGTGACGTCGTGGCGCCGGACGGCCTCGTCCAGCCGGCGCCAGAGATCCTCGTTCTTCACCGCAGCCTTGGCCGCGGTCTTCCAGCCGTTGCGCTTCCAGCCGTGGATCCAGCGGGTGATGCCGTCGCGCAGATAGACGCTGTCCGTGTAGAGCTCGACCTTCATCGGCCGCTTGAGCGCCTCCAGGGCACCGATCGCGGCCATGAGTTCCATGCGGTTGTTGGTGGTGAGGTCCTCGCCGCCGGACAACTCGCGTTCCGTACCCTTCCAGCTGAGCACCGCCGCCCAGCCGCCCGGACCGGGATTGCCGCTGCAGCCGCCATCGGTGTGGATGACGACCGGCGTCGGGTCGGCCGGCTCAGCGGACACCGCACACCGCCGGGTCGGTGACGTCGCGGAAGAAGCGCAGCTTCGCCAGATATTCCAGCGGGTCCTTGGGCTGGACCAGCGCGCCGTCGACCCGATTCAGCCAGTCATAGAGCCGGGTCAGCAGGAAACGCAGCGAGGCGCCGCGGCAGAGCAGCGGCAGGGCCCGGATCTCGGCGGGCTCCAGCCTGCGCTCGGCGACATAGCCCCTGACCAGGGCCCGGGCCCGCTCCGGGTGGAAGACGTGCTGCTCGTCGAAGCACCAGGCGACGGTGCAGACCGCCAGGTCATAGGCCAGCAGGTCGTTGCAGGCGAAATAGAAGTCGATGATGCCGGTGACGTCCGTGTCCTGGAAGAAGATGTTGTCGGGGAACAGGTCGCCATGGATCACGCCCGACGGCAGGCCGGTCGGCCAAGCGGCGACGATCGCCTGGAAATCCCGCTCCAGCTCATCCGCCAGGCCCGGCAGGACCCGGCCGGCATCCGGCTCGCACAGGTCGAGCAGCCGGCGCCAGCCATCGACCGACAGCGCGTTTTGCCGTCGGATAGAGAAGTCCCGGCCCTCGCGATGGAGCTGGCCGAGCGCTGTGCCCAGTGCCTGGCAGTGCTCCGGGTCGATGATCTCGGTGCAGCGGCCTTCCAGGAAGGTGACGATGGCCGCGGGCTTGCCCATCAGGC
Source organism: Geminicoccus sp. (assembly GCF_035556675.1). Classification (GTDB taxonomy): domain Bacteria; phylum Pseudomonadota; class Alphaproteobacteria; order Geminicoccales; family Geminicoccaceae; genus Geminicoccus. The sequence goes on from NZ_DATMFZ010000300.1 coordinate 42,303, forward strand.
TGCGCTGGACCTGGCCGTCACGCCCGTGGATCGGCAGCGGGCAGTGGATGCCGCGCTCGGCCAGGTGCTCCATCAGCCCCAGGAAGAAGGGCAGGTCGGCCGGATCCACCCGGCGCTCGTAGATGGTGAGGACGTAGCGCCCCCGCTCGGTGTCGACGAAGAAGTTGCTGTTCTCCACGCCCGCCTGGATGCCCTGGAAGTCCAGGAGGCGGCCCAGGTCGTACTGCGTGAGAAAGGCGTCGAGGGTGGCTCGATCGACCGGCGTATAGACCGCCATGAGGGCTCCGAAGCTGGGTCAGGCGGCCTGGGCGGGACGACGCCTGGGTAAGGGCGGCACCCGGAAGGTGACATTCTCGTCGACCAGCTTCACTTCCTCGACGGTCACCTCGTAGCGCTGGCGGGCCGCCTCGATCACCTGGTCGACCAGGATCTCCGGTGCCGAGGCGCCGGCACTCAGCGCCAGCCGGCGCACATTGCCCAGGCTGTCCCAGTCGATGTCGGCCGCGGTGCGGATCAGCTCCGCGCGCGGGCAGCCCTCGCGCTTGGCGACCTCGACCAGCCGCATCGAGTTCGAGCTGTTCTTGGCACCCACCACGAAGGTGAGGTCGGAGCCGGGGGCGATCGCCGCCACCGCCTGCTGACGGTTGGTGGTGGCGTAGCAGATGTCCTCGTTGCGCGGCCCCTCGATCCGGGGGAAGCGCTCCTTCAGCGCCGCCACCACGCCGGCCGTGTCCAGCACGGAGAGCGTGGTCTGGGTGGAGAAGGCCAGGCGCTCGGGATCCGGCACCTCCAGCCTCGCCACGTCCTCCACCGTCTCGACCAGGAGCACCGAGCCGTCGGGCACCTGGCCCATCGTGCCGATCACCTCGGGATGGCCGGCATGGCCGATCAGGACCACGGTCAGGCCGGCCTTGTGGTGGCGCTCCACCTCGCGATGGACCTTGCTGACGAGCGGACAGGTGGCATCGGCGAACAGGAGCCGGCGGCGCCTGGCCTCGTTGGGCACCGATTTCGGCACGCCGTGGGCGGAGAACACCACGATGCCGTCGTCCGGCACCTGGTCCAGCTCCTCCACGAACACCGCGCCCATCGCCTCCAGCTCCTCGACCACGTAGCGATTGTGGACGATCTCGTGGCGGACATAGACGGGCGGCCCGTTCTCGGCGAGCGCCTGCTTCACGATCTGGATGGCACGGTCCACGCCGGCGCAAAAGCCGCGCGGGCTGGCGAGAACGATCGTGAGGGCGGGTTTCGACGAGGTCATGGCTGGCTCGGTGGCAACAGATGGACGGGCAGATAGCACGCCATGCCCGCCAAGACGAGGTTCAGGCCGCCACGAACTCGACCAGGACGCCGCAGGCTTCCGCCGGCGCCACGGTGATCCCGCCCGCCGCATCGACCTCATGAGCCACGCCCTGCCGCCCCAGGAAGTCGCTTGTGCGGTCCGGATCGGCACGGATGCCCATCGCCACCGCGACCGGTGCGGCGGGTGCCTCCAGCCGGGCCAAAGGCGGATGGAGCATGCCGATGTCCTCGGCACGCGCCAGCAGCAGGGTGGCGGCACCGACGTGGACGGCGGCGACCTCGTCCGTCCAGGTGACCGAGGCCGGCCCCAGGACCCGGGCCAGCACGTCCACCACGGGCGGCACGTCCGGGACCAGCCAGGTCACGGTGCGGATGCCGACGGCACCGTTCGGATGGGCCAGCCAGGCCGTCTGGCGCAGCAGCTCCGGGGTCAGGTGGTGGCAGGCGAAGAAGTTCAGGCCCGCGGTCGCCTCGGCGGCGGGATAGACGTTCGAGAAGCGCAGCATCTGGCCGTCCGGACCGCCATGCTCCAGGAGCCGGCCGAGATCCTTCGGCCCGTCGGGGCGCAGGCCCGCCGCCTGCCAGGCTGCGGCCGTGGCCGAGGGGTCGGTCGAGCGCAGCACCATGCCGAGCAGGCCCTCGCGCAGGGCGAGCAGCCGGTCCAGCCCGTTGGTGAACTGCGCGGGGTCCAGGATGCCCAGCAGTTCCAGATAGTCCCGCTCGAACATGATGCAGTAGTTGGCCGTCCCCCAGCCGACATGGCGGCCGCGCGGGGTCACGTTGAAGCCCAGGCGCGCGAAGGCGTGGCGGGCTGCCTCCAGGTCGCGCACGCCCAGGATCAGATGGTCGATCCCGTCCAGGTGCCTTGCTGCCACCCTTGCCTCCTCCGGACACTGCTCTAGAGCTACGCAGCCCCGCCCCTAGCAGGAGTTGCCGCCCGTGACGATCGGACTGATCTGCGCCATTCCCCAGGAACTGGCCCATCTGCGCGACGTGCTGGAGGCGCGCGAGGTCGTCGAGGTGGCGGGGCTGCGCTTCGACCATGGCCGGCTGGACGGGCACGAGGTGATCCTGGTGGGTGCCGGGATCGGCAAGGTCAACGCCGCGCTGACCGCGACCCTGCTCTGCGACCGGTTCCGCTGCCGGCTGGTGGTGTTCACCGGCGTCGCGGGCGGCCTCGACCCGGAACTGCATATCGGCGACGTGGTGATCGCCGACCACACCGTTCAGCATGATGCGGGCGTGATCGAGGATGGCCTGATCCAGACCTACCAGGCCGGGCACGTGCCGTTCTTCAACCCGACCGACCGGCTGGGCTATCCGGTCGACCCGGACCTGCTGGCCAAGGTGAAGGCCGCCCTCTACGGCTTCGAGCTGGACGCTGTTACCGCATCGGGCAGCAGCCGGCCCGCCCGGATCGTGTATGGGACGATCCTGTCGGGCGACCAGTATCTCCACTGCGAGCGGACCCGCGAGCGGCTGTTCCGCGAACTGGGCGGCCGGGCGATCGAGATGGAAGGCGGTGCGATCGGCCAGGTCGCCCAGTCGTTCGGCGTGCCGTATCTGGACATCCGCGCCTTGTCCGACCTCGCCGGCAAGGAATCGCGCTTCGACTTCGCCCGGTTCGTGGACGAGGTCGCGGCCAGCTCGGCCCGGATCCTGCGGCGGCTCCTGGCCAGCCTGTGACGCCCGCCGGCCGATGACCGCCAGCCTGCCCATGTACGACCTGCCGGAGCTGGCCGACGCCACGGCCGCCTGGTGGCAGGGGATCGCCCGGCATGGCGGCTTCGAGATGGGGCTGGAGCGACCGGCCGACCTGATGGCGCACTGGCGCTCGCCCGACCTCCTGTTCTCCCAGACCTGCGGCTATCCCCTGACCCATGGCCTGGCCGGTGCGATGCGCTACCTCGCCACCCCCTGCTACGCGGCAGAAGGCTGCCACAGGCCACTCTACCGCTCGGCCATACTGGTGCGGGAGGAGGCACCGATGGCCAGTTTCGCCGACGCCGAGGGTGCCAGGGTCGCGATCAACAGCGAGGACAGCCAGTCCGGCTGCAACGTGCTGCGGGTGATGGCGGCCGAGATCAGCCCTGTCCGCCCCTTCTTCAGCGCGGTGGTGCGGACCGGCAGCCATCTGGCGAGCATGGCAGCGGTCCGGGAGGGCCAGGCGGATCTCGCAGCGATCGACGCGGTGACGCTCGCCCTGGCGACACGGGTCCGGCCGGCAGCGGTGGCCGGGCTCCGGCGGCTCGCATGGTCGCCCGCAGCCCCTGCCCTGCCCTACATCACCCGGCCGGACCTGCCGGTTGCTGTCCGGCAGGCCCTGGTCCGGGCGATCCAGGCAGCCTGTGCCGACCCGAGGCTGGCGGCGGTGCGGGGGGAACTGCTGATCGACGGCGTGGCCGTCCTGAACCCGGATGCCTATCAGGTGATCCCGGGCATGCACCGGCGTGCCCTGGCACTCGGGCTGACCGAACTCGGATAAAGGGCGTCAGACGATCCGCCCGGTCACCAGTGGCGGCGGGGCAGCAGGTTCTGGCCCGACCTCGAAGGCCGGCCGCAATCGGGCCATGGCAGCCTCGGCAGCCGCCTCGTCACGGGCATGAACCATCAGGAGCGGCCGGTCGGGCCCGGTCGCCTCGCCCACTTCCAGCACATCGCTGAGCCCCACCGCATGGTCGATCGCCTGGTCCGGCCGGGTGCGCCCGCCACCCAGCCCGATGATC
>NZ_DATMFZ010000301.1:0-6123 GCF_035556675.1 Geminicoccus sp.
TCCTCGGGAAACACGAACGAGACCGGCGCCCCCTTGGCCTGCTCGCGGATCGGCATGAAGTCGACGATCATGCCGAACAGCTTCTCGCCACCCGCCACCGCCTTCAGCACCCCGCCATTGGCCCCCTCGGCCAATGCATCGTTCGCCTTGAGCTGCTCGTAATAGCCCCAGCCGTCCGCGAGATTGCCCGTCAGCGTCACGGTATGAATCAGGGCCGCACCCGAGGAGAGCGGGCTCGGCATCGCGACCAGGCCCTTGGCCTCGGGCCGCGTCAGGTCCGCCCAGGAGGTCGGCACGAACGGGGCCGCTTCGTTGTAGACGATCCCGGTGGTGATCAGCTTGGTGGCGAACCAGAACTTCGCCGGGTCGTGCAGCCCCTCCGGATAGGCCGAAACGTCGGCCCCCTCATGGGCCAGCAGCACGTCGTCGCGCTTCAGCCCCTCCATCGTCACCGAATCGGCGATCAGCAGCACGTCGGCCTGGGGTGCGCCCGCCTCGAGCTCGGCGCGCAGCTTGGCCATGATCTTGGGCGTGCCGTCGCGCACGAAGCTGATCTCAATGTCCGGATGCTCCGCCCGGAACGCGTCGATCGTGCCCTGCGCGTCGGTCTGCGGCTGGCTCGTATAGAGGACGAGGCTGCCCCCGGCGGCCAGGGCGGATCCGGCCAGGACGGGGGCGGCAGTCAGGCCGGCGGCCAGGGCGAGCGCGACGAGCGGTCGGTTCATCAGGCGGTCTTCCGAAGGAGGGGCCGGCACCTGCCGGGCCGGACAGGTCGTCCGGCCAGATAGGCACGTCCCGTGACAGGCGGGTGACGGTCAGCGGCCGATCAGCTCGGCATTCACCTTCAGCATCAGCGCCACCAGCCCACCCTCGCCCACCAACATGGCGGCCTCGTCCAGGGAATACCAGCGCCGCTCGCGCTGGCCCTTCTCCGGCCAGTCGTCCAGCACCTCCTCGACATCCATCCGGTAGACCTCGATCTTGCAGGGGACGATCCGGCCGGACGGCAGGTGCTTGGGCGAGAGATAGGAGCCCATCGGCCTGGTCCAGACCTCGCCGATCAGCCCGGCCTCCTCGAACGCCTCGATCGCTCCCACCTCGGCGCCCGTCCTGCCCTTCTCCGGATTGCCCTTGGGGATGATCCAGCGCCTGGTGCCGCGCGAGGTGATCAGCAGCACGTCGGCCGAGCCGCCGCGCATCCTGAGCGCCAGCACGCCGTACTGGAGCCGGGGCGCCGCCTGCGCCTTCTTCTTCGGCGCCGGCTTCTTCGATGCCGGCTTCTTCGGCGCAGGATCCTTCGCGGCTGCCTTCTTCGCCGGCGTCTTCCCGGCCGATGGCTTCGTCGCCACCGGCTGCTCGGCAGCCGGCTGCTGGTCCTCAGCCTGCTCGGCCGGACGCAGCGCCGCCGGATCGGCGGGCTCGGCAGGCGGGGCGCCCGCCTGCCCTTTCTTCGACGCCTTGCTCAACGGCCCTGCGATGATTGCGGCAACTGCTCCATGGGACCGTTTAGCCGAAACAGCCGCCACAATTGAAGCCCGATGGTCTAGACGACCGGATCGTCGGGGCTCAGCCATGGCCCTTGATGCCGATCTGTTTGGCGGCGGCCACGCGCGCGGCCTGCTCGGGCAGGTCCAGCCGCCGGTAGACCTGCTCGAGCCTGGGATAGATCGGCTGGCGGTCCGGCATAGGCGTTGGCGAGCGCGCAGTCCGGATCGGCATTCGCCGCCTCCTGGACCACCGCCACGCCGTTCTCATAGGCCGGGAAGCTCTGGATGAACCCGTCGATCCCGGCCACGGTCGCGGCACCCGATGCGGTCACCTCCTGGCCGCGCCAGTCCAGCAGCATCCGCCCTCCTCTCACCGGCTGGAGCCATCTCCGATCAGACGGATCCACCCGGCTGGGAAGAAACCTGGGATGCCGGCACCGGCACCGCGCGTCCGGAGGCGGCACTCTCCAGCATGGCCAGCGCCACGGCGAGCGAGCGCAGCCCGTCCTGGCCGGTGCACGCGGCTTCCCCCTCGCCGCGGGCCGCGGCCACCACGCTCCTCACCATGCGCACGTAGAGATCCTCGTGCTCCAGCGGGATCTCGTGCAGGCCCTCCGCATCGCGCAGATGCACCGTGCCCTCCGGGGACTGCCCCATATTGTCCCGGGCATAGAGCGAGCCTTTGGTCCCGTGGATCTCGATCGAGCCCCGGTTGAACGGCGTGTTGAACACGTTGTGGATGTGGCCGAGCGTGCCGCCGGCCGTGCGGAAGATCGCGAGCGCCGTGTCCTCGATCTTGTCCGTGCCCATGCCGCTGTTCTTGCTCATGGCGCTGATCTCGACGATCTCGTCGCCGGTCAGGAAGCGCACGATGTCCGCGTCGTGCACCGCCAGGTCCATGATCGCCCCGGCACCCGTGGCGGGGTCGTTGATCCGCCAGGTCTGCAGATGGGCCGGCAGCAGCGCCCCATGCACCACCCGGATCACCACCAGATCGCCCAGCCGCCCGGAGCGGACGATCTCGCGCATCGCGATATGGTGCGCGCCGCAGCGCATGTGGTGGTTGGTCGCGAACACCACGCCGGCCGCCTCGCAGGCGCGCACCATGTCCTCGGCCTCCGCCAGGCTCATCGCCAGCGGCTTGTCGCACAGCACGTGCCTGCCCGCCGCGGCACAGGCCAGCACCTCGCGATGGTGCCGCTCATTGGTGCTGGCGACATACACCCCATCCACCTCCGGGTCCGCCAGCATCTCGTCCAGCCGGTCATAGGCCTTCGGGATGCCCATCTCCGCCGCGAACGTCCGGCCGCGCGCCAGGTCGCGGCTGAACACCGCCACCGGCAGCGCCACCCCGCTGCCGTTCATCGCCCCCACCATCCGCTCGCGCGAGATGGTGCTGGCCCCGATCAGGCCGAATCCGAACTTGCCGTCCCGCATCGCGAGCGCCCCCCCTTTTGTCGTCCCGCCTGCTTGCCGGCTGGTCAGGGGGCGGTCAATCGCGCGCCGATCAGGCGGCGCGTGCCGTCGGTGCTGGTGCGGCCTCGATATAGCGCCGCTCCTGGGTCCGACCGCCGAAGCCATAGGCGTCGGCGGCCACCTCGTGCACGTGCACGTAGCTCTCGTGGTGCAGGCTGCCCAGCAGTTCCTCGAACAGGGCGAATACCGCCGCCACGAACGCCGCCTTCTCGTCCTTGCTGTTGGTGCCGTCCACCACCCTGATCTCCAGCCAGAAGCTGGACCTGCCCTGCTCGGCCAGCGACCGGCCGCCCGCGAACCAGGCGGCGGGATCGACCCGCTGGACGATCACGGCGGTCAGCTCCGGCTGCTTGCGCAGGATCGAGCTGGACAGGCCGGCCACCCGGGCCGCGACCTGGCGCTCCAGATCGTCGATCGGTCGGACGGTGGCGAGCTGCACGCTGATGATCGGCATCCTGGATCTCCTGCATGAATGGCAAAGGCAGGATGGCCCGCCGCCCTTCATTGCAGAAGCAAATGCTGCTACTCTCTATGATGACACTTCATCATGGCAGGCGGTCGTCGGACAAAGCATGCGCAACCTGGACCTGGACCAGCTCCGTTCCTTCCTCGCCGTGGCGGACCTGCGCAGCTTCACGCGTGCGGCGGAATCCCTGGCCGCGACCCAGTCCGCGATCAGCCTGCGCGTGGCCAAGCTGGAGGACCGGTTCGGCCGGCGCCTGCTGGTGCGCACCCCCCGGGCCGTGGCGCTCACCGAGACCGGCCGGCACTTCCTCCCCCATGCCAGGCGGATCCTGGCCGTTCATGATGAGGCGCTCGCCGCCATGGACGACGTGCCGGCCCAGCCGGCGGTGCTGCGCCTCGCCGTGAGCGACCACGCGATCGCCGGCCGCTTGCCCGCCGCTCTGCAGGCGCTGCGCATCGCCCTGCCGGGCCTGGTGCCGGACGTGGTGGTCGGCACCTCGGCGGACATGCTGGCCGCCTATGATGAAGGTGCCGCCGATGCCGCGATCGTGCGCCAGGATGCCCTGCGCCGGGAGAGCCTGCCGCTCTACCGCGAGGCGCTGGCCTGGATCGGCAGCGAGCCGCTGACCAGGCCGGGCGAGCGGCCGCTCGACCTCGTAGCATTGCGCGGTGCGTGCGGCGTGAAGGCGGCGATGACCCGGATCCTGGACGAACATGGCCTGCCGTGGCGCATCGTGTTCCAGGGCGGCTCGGTCTCGGCTTTGCAGGCCGCGGTCGAGGCCGGGCTCGGCATTACCGTGGTCGGCCGCACCCAGGTGCCCGCAAGCTGCACCATGCTGCAGGGCCTGCCGCCCCTGCCCGCCAGCCGGGTCGTGCTGCAAACCCGCCTGCCATCCCCCCAGAGGGACGCGCTGCGCCGGGCATTTTCACCCATCGGCCGCCTCGCCACCTGATCCGGTTGGACCCGACGCCCACATGCGGGTATCCCCGGAACCATTCCCCACCGGCGGTCTTGTAGAGATCGACCCCGTTCTTGGAGCTGTGACACGCATGAAGTCGGTGAGCACCTCGTTCTGGCTCTGGCTGCTGTGCATCTTCGGCTTTTGCGGCATCCACCGCTTCTATCTGGGCTTCATCTGGACCGGCCTGATCTGGCTGTTCACCTTCGGCCTGCTCGGCATCGGCCAGCTCATCGACCTGTTCCGCCTGCGCAGCCTGACCACCATGTCCAACATGGAACGGCAGCTGGAGCGCAGCCGCTTCTAGGCCGCTCCACTTTCCAGGACTGTGTACCTAGATTCGTGCTATCCTGCGCCGCTCCAGCCGCAGGATGCCGCCATGCCGTCTGTCATCGACCTCGAATCGTGTTTTTGCACAAACGAACCCGAGAACGGCAAAAACATACGGTACATCAAGGCCGTAGTACGCCTGGTCATGCCAGCTCCGGCACCGGCGGAACCCGGGGATGGCACCGTTCCATCCCCTCCCGGTGTATTTGCCCGAACGAACCCGACCACCCTGGATCGGGCCGGCGCCGCCAAAGCCATCAATATCGTCGATAGGTCCGATCGAGCGGCCCGATTTCTGGTGGGGCCATGCCGTCGCCACCTCCGGGCGAACGACACCCGCATCGAGACAGACCCTCATGAGGCTCCGCTCCTTCCTTACCGGCACCGCCATGATCCTCGCACTCGGCCTGGGTCTTCCGGCCGGCGCAGCCGCCACGCACCCGGCAACGGCGGCCGGGCATGCCCAGGTCCCGGACTCCTACGCCTTCCCGCTGGGCGATCTCCGGATCGTCGCCCTGTCGGATGGCACCGTCCCGCAGGACCTGCACCTTCTCATGACCGGCACCCCGCCCGCCGAGGTCGACCGGCTGCTGGCGCGTGCCTTCCAGTCGAACCCGGTCGAGGCGTCGATCAACGCCTTCCTCATCGAGGACGGCCCCCGCCGCATCCTGGTCGACACCGGCTCCGGCCAGCTGTTCGGCCCGGGCCATGGCGGCAAGCTGCCGGACAGCCTGGCCAGCATCGGCATCGCACCGGGCGACATCACCGACATCCTGATCACCCACATCCACACCGACCATTCGGGCGGCCTGGTCCTGGACGGCCAGCCGGTCTTCCCCAACGCGACCGTCCATGTCGGCGCACCCGACCTCGCCTTCTTCCTCGAGCCCGGCAATGCGGAGGAAACCGGCTACGCGTCGCGATATTTCGACGAGGCGGCCCGGACGATCGGCGCCTATGCAGAGGCCGGCAAGGTCCGGACCTTCGAGGACGACGAGACGATCCTGCCCGGCATCGTCGCGACACTCCATCCCGGCCATACGCCTGGCAGCGCGTTCTACACGGTGACGAGCCGGGGCCGCTCGATCGCCTTCATCGGCGACATCATCCATGTGGCGGCGGTGCAGTTCCCCGCCCCCGACACCACCATCGTCTACGACCTGGACCCGGACGCGGCCAGGGCCGTGCGCAGTGCCGCCTTCGCGGGCTTCGCCAGAGGCCGCCAGCTGGTCGCGGCCCCGCATCTGCCCTTCCCCGGTGTCGGCCATATCCGCGCCGAGGGCGAAAACTCCTTCAGCTGGCACCCGCTGGAATACCGCAACCGTACCGGGGATTAGTCCTCCGATCCGGCGGTCAGGCCCGCTGCGTCCGGGCCGCCGCGAACACCTGCTCGCGCAGCCACGCAT
>NZ_DATMFZ010000302.1:0-4248 GCF_035556675.1 Geminicoccus sp.
GATTAAAAGTCGCTTGCTCTGCCGTTGAGCTAGGCGTCCCCTGGCCCGGCTGGCTGCCGCGCTTGCACTTAGCGGATCGCTGCCGGCGCGGCAAATGCCTTGCATGCCCTGGCTTCAGTCGCGCGGCACCGGCGTGCCCGGGCTCTGCGCCGAGCGGTAGCAGGCCTCCACCAGCGCCATGGTGTGCCAGGCATCCTCCACCGAGGTATGCAGTACCGCATCCTCGCCGGCGGCGAAGCGCTGCAGGTTGGCCATGGGGCCAATGAAGGCGTCGGGGAACCAGCCGGACGCCAGCTGCACCTGCGCCCAGGGGCCGCCCTTTTGCGCCAGCCAGAGCTCGTCCGGCTCGCCTGCAGGATAGTCCAGCAGCACGCCGAGCTTGGCCATGGCCGCCCCACGGTCGCCCTCGAAGCGGAAGCTCGCGTCCTGGAAGCGGCGGCCGAAATCATGGTGGTGGTTGATCGACAGGGTGACGCGGCGGTCGTCGCCATAGTCCAGGATGGCGCTGGTCCGGGTCTGGGCCAGCTTGGTGTCGGGATGGCCCATCGTGCGGGCCAAAACCGCTACCGGGTTGCCCATGAGCGCCCGGATCAGGTCGAGATAATGGATCGAGTGCGACAGGATCTCGACGCGCGGGTTGGGCAGGAGGTGCGGGAACAGCTGCCAGGGCGTCACCAGGTTCAGGTGGCACTCGACATCGATCAGCCGGCCCAGCCGGCCCTGCGCCAGGGCGTCGGCCAGGGCCTGCATCATCGCGGTGAAGCGGAGCTGGAAGTTGATCGCGGCGGTGAGGTTCCGGGCACGGCAGGCGGCACGGATCCGGGTCGCGGCCTCCAGGTCCAGCCCCATGGGTTTCTGCAGGAGCAGGACTGAGCCTTTTGGCATCGCCTCGATCAGTTCGGGATGGGCCACCGGCGGGGCGGCCACGTCGAACACCACGCCCGGCGTGGCCAGCGCCTCGTCCAGCGAGCCATGGACCGTGGCGATGCCCCATTCCGCCGCCAGTGCCTCGGCACGGGTGCGGTCGAGGTCGTAGAGCCCCGCCACGGTGAAGCCCGCCTTGCGGTAGGCCGGCAGGTGCGCCGCAGCGACGATCCCGCCGCAGCCGATGATCACGATCGGGCGGGGATTGCCCGGGCGGGGGTGCTCCTGGCGGAGGTCGAGCGTCATCGGAGGATGTCCAGGATCTGCTGCTGGGCGTGTGCCAGCAGGTCGCGGCTGGGCATGGTGGTGGTGGTGGCCCTGCCCAGCATGGCGTCGACCGAAGCGGCGATGGCCGACAGGCGCGGGTGGCGCGGCAGCTCGCGGGCTTTGGCGTGGAGCTCGTCGAGCTTGTGGTAGTAGGGCACGATCCGGTTGACCTCGGGATCGGCCCAGGTCGAGCGGCGCACGCCGATCGCCCCCTCCAGCGTGGTGAGCCGGTCCATGGCCGGGCTCGCCAGATGGCGCAGGAAGCGCCATGCGAGATCCTTCTGCCGCGAGCCCGCCGCGATCGCGAGCACCCAGAACACGTTGAGCGACAGGCTTCGGCCATGGCCGGCACGGGGCAGGGGTGCGATGTCGACCAGGCCCTTCACCCGGCTGTCCGCCCAGGTCTCGCCCAGCGCGGCAAAGCCGAACCAGTTGGTCATCAGCGCCACCTTGCCGGCGCAGAACAGGATGCCGGACTGGACGCTGTCCAGCTTCGCGCAGTCCGGCGCGATCGCCTGCCCGTCGGCCGCCAGCGTCCGGATGAAGTCCAGCGCCGCCTCTGCCTCCGGCGTGACCAGGTCCGGCCGCGCGTCCCCGTCGAACGGCTCGCCGCCGCGGGTCCAGACATGGACGCAGAAATCGTAGAAGCCGTTATGCCCGTCCGGGAACAGGGCCAGCACCGTGCCGTAATGCCCGGCCGCCGGATCGTGCAGCCGCCTGGCCGTCTGGTGGAACTCCTCCCAGGTCGTAGGCACGGCCAGCCCCGCCGCCTCGAGCAGGTCCTTGCGGTAGATCAGGCATTGCGGCCCGTCATGATAGGGCATCCCCCAGAAGCCGCCGGCAAAGCGCTGCAGTCCCAAGAGCGACGGGCTCCAGCCGTTCGGGAAGTCCGGCGGCGGTGCCTGCTCCAGGAAGGGCGAAAGGTCGGTGATCAGCCCGGCGCCCTGCGCCTCGGCCAGCCAGTCGGTCGCGAGAAAGGTCAGGTCGAAGCTGCCATCCAGCAGCCGGCCGTCCACGAACAAAGCCTGGTGCATCGGGTTCAGCTCGAGCGCCTCGATCTCCAGCCGCACATCCGTGCCGGTACTGGCGGCGAAGTCCTGGAACTGCCGCACGATCGCGTTCTCGAAGGCGTCGAACTTGCGGACCGCGATCCTGAGCGTTCCGGTCATGACGGGCTCTCCCTGAGGCCGGCCTCGGCGGCGATCGACCGGGCCGTTTCCTGCAATGTCGGCAGCATGGCGTCGAGATCCGGCCCGTCGCCCTGGCGCAGCGTGGCGATGATCAGCGCCGCCTTGATCGAGGCGCCGGCACCGCCCACCGGCACGCCCAGGTCCAGGATGCCGGCAAAGCGCTCGCCCTCGGCCCGCTCATGACCACGCTCGCGCAGCGCCGCCAGCCGGTCGAGAAAGCCAGCGCGCGCCGCTGTGTCCTGTTCCTGCCATTCCGCCAGCCGGTCCAGCAGCGCGGAGCGCTCGCGTTCCGGCAGATGGGCCAGCATGATCCGCCCGGACGCGGTGCGCAGCGGCGAGTGGCGCGAGCCGACCTCGACCGAGAGGCGCAGCGGCCTGGGGCTCTCCTCCTGGGCCAGCACCAGCACCTGGTCCTGGTGCAGCACGCTCAGATGGCAGGTCTCGCGCACCGTCTCGGCCAGCCGGCGCATCCAGGGCCGGGCGGCCTCCAGCAGGCGCTCATAGGGCGAATGGGTGCGCGAGAGCTCGAACAGTTTCAGCGTCAGGGCATAGGCGCCGGAGGCCGGATCGCGGCGCAGATAGCCCCGCAGCTCCAGGCAGGTCAGCAGGCGGAAGATCTCGCCCGGCTGGCGGCCCAGCGCCCGGGCGAGCTGCGCCTGGGTGGCCGGCACTGCCAGGTCGGCCAGGTACTCCAGCACGTCCAGCGCCTTCTCGACCGCCGGCACCGAATATTTCGCGCGCCGCTCCTCGGCCGTCATCGTCCCCGCGGCGGCCGGACGGGCACTCATGCCGCTGCCTTGCGCTCGACCAGGTAGAGATGCTCGCAGACCAGCACCGGCTCCCCACGCTGGTTGGTGACCTCCAGCGCCTCCACCACGATGCCGTGGCTCGTGCGCCGCGGATGGTCACGCTTCTCGGTGATCTTCGCGGTGGCGGTGATCGTGTCGCCGATGAAGACCGGCCGGATGAAGCGCAGGCGGTCATAGCCATAGGACATGGCGCGCGGGTTGATCGTGCTGGCGGTGAGCCCGACGCCCAGGCTGAACACCAGCGTGCCGTGCGCGATGCGCTGGCCGAACTCCTGGGTGGCGCACCACTCGGCATCCATGTGGTGCGGGAAATGATCGCCGGTCTGCCCGGCATGGAGGACGATGTCGGACTCGGTGACGGTGCGGCCGAAGCTCCGGCGCGCAAAGCCGATCTCGTAGTCCTCGAAATACTGCTCGACGATCATGGCAACCGGCTCCGTCCGGAGGAAAAGGGATCAGGCGGTGATCGCCCGGATGCACATGGGCGTGCCGGTGGCGATCGGCCGGCCGATGTCGATCAGGCTGCCGTCCGCTGGGTCGCGCCGGAACACGGTGATGACGTCGCTGTTCTGGTTCGCGACCAGCAGATGGCCGCCCGACGGGGTCAGCGCGCAGTTGCGCGGGGTGCGGCCGCCGCACGGCACATGGCCGACGGCCGTAAGCCCGCCATCCTCGCCCACCGCGATGATCGCCACGCTGTCATGGCCGCGGTTCAGCCCATAGAGGAAGCGCCCGTCCGGCGAAACCTGCAGGTCGGAGCTGTCATTGTGCACGCCCGTGCCGGCCGGCAGGGTCGAGACGGTCGTGATCTCGCTGAGCTGGCCGTCCGGCCCCAGCGCCAGGCTGGAGACGGTCGAGCCCAGCTCGTTGATGACGAACACGAAGGGCAGGCTGGGGTGCACCGCCAGATGGCGCGGCCCGGCCCCGGACGCGGTCGCATAGGTGCCCACCTTCTGCAGCTGGCCGTCCGCGTCCAGCCGGTAGGTCACGACCTGGTCCAGGCCGAGATCGGCCACCAGGATGTTGCCATGCCCGGGCAGCTCGATCGCGCAATGGGC
>NZ_DATMFZ010000303.1:0-2911 GCF_035556675.1 Geminicoccus sp.
GCTTCGGGATCCAGTGGTACTTCACGAGCACCGCGTCGCCGGCGGCGTTCACCCACTTGTACGTGTTGACGCCGGAGCCCTCCATGTGACGGTAGGTCGCCGGGATCCCCCACGGGCTGAAGACGAACGTCACCATGTGCAGCGACTCGGGGCTGAGTCCGTCGAAGTCGAAGACGCGGCGCGGGTCGGGGCAGTTGGTCACGGGATCCGGCTTGAACGCGTGGATCATGTCCGGGAACTTGATGGCGTCCCGGATGAAGAAGATCTTCAGGTTGTTGCCGACCAGGTCCCAGTTGCCTTCGACGGTCTTGAGCTTGACCGCGAAGCCGCGCGGGTCGCGCGCCGTCTCGGGGCTGTCCTTGGAGCCGATCACCGTGGAGAAGCGCACGAACACCGGCGTCTTCACGCCGACCTCGTTCAGCACGCGCGCGCGCGTGTACTTGGACGCCGGCTCGTTGCCGATCTTGCCATAGGCCTCGAACCAGCCATGCGCGCCTGCACCGCGTGCATGCACCACCCTCTCCGGGATACGCTCACGGTCGAAATGGGTGATCTTCTCGATGAACTGGTAGTTCTCGAGGGTGGCAGGGCCACGCTCGCCGACCGTGCGCATGCTCTGGTTGTCACGGACCGGGTGACCCTGACGCGTAGTCAGAATCTTACGATCATCCATCGATAGAATCTCCTGAAAGACAGGGGGGCTCTGGCTGCGGCGGCAGAACGAGGGCGTTCGACCGAAAGGCGAAACCGACCGGCATATGGGGATGCCGGTCGGGCGATGCGATGTTTGGGGTCAGTTTAATCCGTGTCTAGTGATCCGGTGCAGGAGCGCCCGCGTCGATCAGCCGCACGGCTCCAGCTTGAGCCAGCCATAGCCATGCGGCGCCAGCCGGGCCGTGCCCTCGTCCACCCGGTCCAGGTCACTCTCGCGGTCGGCCAGCAGCCGACGCACCCGCAACGGCCCCTCCGGTAGGTCCAGCCGCACCTCGACGGCACGGTTGGCGAGATTGTGCAGGGTGAGGATCTCCCCGACCGGGCTCTGCCGGCGCAGCGCCACCACCGCCGGCTCGCGCGCGTCCACGATCTCGCACTCGGCCCAGCCGATCTCGGGATGGGAACGCCGCTCACGGATCATCCGGCGCACCTGCTCGAGCAGGCTGTCCGGATGGTCGAGCTGCACCTCGACATTGAGGTCGGGATAGCCGAACGGGCCTTCCGCGATCACCGGGCGGATCAGCCGGTCCGCCGGTGCCGTCGAGAAGCCGGCGTTGCGCAGCCCGTTCCACTGCATCGGCGTGCGCACCGAGTTGCGCTCGGGCTGCCGGAGATCTTCACCCAGGCCGATCTCGTCGCCGTACCAGAGCACGGGCGTGCCCGGCAGGGCGAACATCAGGCTGAACGCCATGGCGATGCGCTTCCGGTCGCCGCCCAGCATCGGCGCCAGCCGGCGGCGGATTCCGCGCTCGTAGATCTGCATGTCCGGGTCCGGCCCGAACGCCCGGAACACCTCCGCCCGATCGGCATCGCTCAGCCGGCCGAGGTCGATCTCGTCGTGGTTGCGCAGGAAATGCGCCCACTGCCCGGTCGTCGGGATCTTCGGCGTGTTCTCGAGCATGTCCATGACCGGCCGGCCGTCGCCGCGCGCGAGTGCCAGGAACAGATGCTGGTTCAGCATGAAATGGAACACCATCGTCATGCGGTCGCCGTTGCCGAAATACTCGTCGGCCATGTCCATCGGGATGTTGGCCTCGGCCAGCAGCACCGCCTCGGCCTTGCGCCAGGACAGAAAGCGCCTGAGCTCGGTCAGGTATTCGTGGGGGTCGCCCTCGGGATGGCTCTTCAGGCCCTTGTACTCGATCAGGAAGGGCACCGCGTCCAGGCGGAAGCCGACCACGCCCAGCTCCAGCCAGAAGCCCATGATCTTCTGGATCTCCTCGGTCACCGCCGGGTTGGCGATGTTGAGGTCGGCCTGGTGCTCGTAGAAGCGGTGGAAGTAGTAGGCGCCGGCCTGCTCGTCCCAGGTCCAGGTGCTTTCCTGCACGCCCGGGAACACCACGCCGTCCTCCGCGTCGGCCGGCTTCTCCTTCGACCAGACATACCAGTCGCGGTAGGGCGAGTTGGGATCGCTGCGCGCGGCCTGGAACCAGGGATGGTCGATCGAGGTATGGTTGGCCACCAGGTCGACGATCACCCGCATCCCCCGGTGCCGCGCAGCCCTGGTGAAGTTGACGAAGTCGCCGAGCGTGCCCAGCCGCGGGTCGACCCCGTAGAAGTCGGTGATGTCGTAGCCGTTGTCGCGGTTGGGGGTGGGATAGAAGGGGGTGAGCCAGATGCAGGTGACCCCCAGCGTTTCCAGGTAGTCCAGCCGCTCGATCAGGCCCACGAAGTTGCCGACGCCATCGCCGTTGCCGTCCTGGAACGTCTCGACGTCGATGCAGTAGATGACGGCGTTCTTGTACCAGAGGTCGAGCAACCGGCTTCTCCTGTGGGGGGAACGTTCCGAAAGGAACGGCCCGGCCCCGCTCAGGGTGCCGTCGGTGGCTCGGCCATGGTGCGCGCCTGCCGGCGGCTCGCCAGCACGCCGCGCTTGGGCGCGAACAGGAAGGCCAGGACGAACTGGACGGTGAGCGCCAGGACGATGGTGGGGGCGGGCGCGCTGTCCAGGCGGAAGCTCACCAGCACGCCCAGCAGCGCCGCGCCCGTCGCCACCGCCACCGCGATCAGCAGCATCCGGCCGAACCGGTCGGTCAGCAGGAAGGCGATCGCCCCCGGTGCGATCAGGAGTGCGATCGCGAGGATCAGCCCCACCGCCTTCAGCGCCCCCACGATCGCCAGCGCCAGCAGCGCCAGCAGGCCGTAATGCAGCAGCCGCACCGGCAGGCCGATCGCCCGGGCATGGGTCGGATCGAAG
>NZ_DATMFZ010000304.1:0-27130 GCF_035556675.1 Geminicoccus sp.
GGAAGACGACTACCCGACGATGCGCAGGTTCTCGGCCGAGAGCTTGCCGCTCCGGCGGTCCTGAACGAGTTCGTACTCGACCTTCTGGCCCTCGCGCAGATCACCGATGCCCGAACGCTGGACGGCGCTGATGTGAACGAACGCGTCATTGCCCCCCTCATCCGGGGCGATGAAACCAAAGCCCTTGTCGGGGTTGAACCACTTGACGGTTCCGGTAGTCATAGAAGATCCATCTCAAGACAGGCACGATTGGCCCGCGCGAATGCGGACCATTGGCAGCCGACAAACGACCTGCCTGCACCTGTTCAGATGCAGGTCAGATCCTTTATCCGCCAAGAACAAAAATGGCCATCTGCGGCGGATAAACAAGTGTGATAATTTTATCCGCGCGGTTGTACCGTGATCACCGGCCTTCCCGGCCGGCGGATCAGTGCGGCCGGCCGACCACGATCAGGCTCTGCCCCCAGGTCACCAGTTCGTCCCTGCCGTCGCTGTCCACGTCGAACAGCACCGGGAAGGCCACCCAGCGGTCATAGACGTTGCTGGTCTTCTTTTCCTTCACCTTGCTGCCCTTGAGGTTCCAATACCAGTCCTTGGACAGGATCTTGTTGCCCTTGCCGTTGAACACCTCGCCGAAGATCGCCACTACTTCGTCGGTGCGGCGGTTGCCGTCCAGCTCGGCGTTCTGCATGGCCATCACCTCGCGGTTCTTGATGGTGTGGACCAGCTTGCCCTTGCTGTTCAGGATGAAGGTGCTGGACTGCCCCTTGGTGCTGCGCTGCGCGATCATCACGCCCAGCGGCTTCGGCGCCGGGTCGAACTGGCCGACCACCAGCTCCTGCGGGTTCGTCACGACCGAGGGCAGGCTCCAGAGCCGCTTGCAGCTGCCGGCATCGAACGCGCCGCCACCGGTACGGCCGATCGCCACCGCCTGCAGCTTGGAACCGTCCAGCTTGGCGATGCGAATCGCATCGACATGGTCGCTCTTGTTCCAGCCGGCGAGCGTGCAGCGGATCTTGCCGTTGAAGTCGATCGCGTATTTCCCGGCGAAGAAATAGTCCATGTAGCCATCGCCGTCCTTGTCGACGCCGGCCGTATGGTGCCCGGCATCGCAGGTATCGGCGTGCCAGAGCTTCTTCAGCTTCGTGTCGAAGGCGACGACACGGGTCCAGTTGTCCGGCCAGTTGCGCTTGCCACACTTGGCGCTGCCGCCGGGCTGGCTGTGGGCCACCAGGATCACCGGCTTCTTGGTCGCCTCGGTGCGGTACACCGCGATGCGGCACAGGCTGCCGGCGGAATTGCTCTGCCCGTCCAGGTTGACGTGACGGATCTCCTTGCCAGTGGCGCCATCACGGGCCACCAGCCGCCTGGTCGAGCCGGACTGCCAGCAATGCAGTACGTCGTCCTTGCCGTCCCCGTCCAGGTCCAGGACCGCGGCGCCGTCACGATGGATGAAGCTGCTGGACCCCACCTTGCGCGCAGAATGGTTCGTGACCTGCCAGAGCTTCTTGCCGCTCTGGCCGTAGACGCGCATCACCTGGTGGCCGTTCCAGTGGACGAACTCGTAGGTGCCGTTCCGGTCCATGTCGAGCGGCAGCAGGCTCGAATAGGTGTTGTCGAGCGCTGCCCCGTCCAACTCGATCTTGCGCAGGACGTCGACCTTCAACGAACTCTTGCCCTTGGCGCTGCCGGTTGCGGCAGTCGTCGGGACGTATTCGAGTCCTCGCGGTCCGTTGCGCTGCATCAGCACACGCTCCTGCAGGCGCACCGATGTCCCGTCCGCCATGACCGGTTGGGAGATGCCGACACCAGCCGAGGCTAGAATGGCCAGAATCACTGTGCCACGCATGATCCGGCGCGCGGCCCTGTCAAGTGAAACCATTGTGCTGCTTGCCCTGTTCCGGAGCCACCACCGCACCTGCGGCAGCTTCCGGAAAAACTGCTAGCGCATCTCTTGAGACATTCCAGCCCAACCTTAAAGATAACCGACATTTAATAAGTCAGACTTGAACGTCGATCGATTTGTCCACATATTTTGTCGTATTTTTCTGGAAATTATCACGTCATGTAATTTCTGCTGTATTATTGCTTAAATCTTGTTAAGGAAATTACTATGCGGGATGGAGCCATATTCCGACGCTGCCGTCCGCCCGCGATGGCATCCGCAGGACGGCCGTGGTCACGTTGACAATGGCTTGGACAGATGTCACAAGAGAAGATGCTCATCCGGATCTCGATGAGGTTTGCTCAGGAGACCACATCGGCTCATCCGGGATGGCCGCTCTAGTAGATGGGGAGGTGCACTGCTTGCTCGCTGGGCAGGCGGTATTTTTACGCCGATGCTCCAGCCAGTTCCAGCCATTGGATACTGGCCGGCCGCTCGGGAGATCATCGGCGCGACCTTGACCTCGACCACCTTCAGGGACTCGATGTGCGATGCTGATCGCAGCCGTCCTGGTTCTGATCGTGCTGGGCTCGCTCCTGTTCCACTTCCTGAGCCCGTGGTGGTGGACGCCGATCGCTTCCAACTGGGCCTATATCGACACGACCCTGATCGTGACGTTCTGGATCACGGGCGCAGTGTTCACGGCGGTCGTGCTGTTCATCGCCTACTGCCTCCTGCGCTTCCGGCACCGGCCGGGCCGCCGGGCCGCCTATGAGCCGGAGAACCGGCGGCTGGAGCTGATACTGACCGTCGGCACCGCCGTGGGCGTGGCGGCCATGCTGGCCCCTGGTCTGGTGGTATGGGCACGGTTCATCCAGGTACCGGAGGAAGCGGCCGAGGTGGAGGTGGTCGGCCAGCAGTGGCAATGGAGCTTCCGCCTACCGGGCGAGGACGGCCAGCTCGGGCGCGCCGACACGAGGCTGATCACCCCGGAGAGCCCGCTCGGGCTGAGCGCGCACGACCCGCGCGGCCAGGATGACGTGATTGTCGAGGCGGCCGATCTCCACGTACCGGTCGGCAAGCCAGTCAAGATCCTGCTGCGCTCGGTCGACGTGCTGCACGATTTTTACGTGCCGGAGTTCCGCGCCAAGATGGATATGATCCCGGGCGCGGTCACCTATTTCTGGCTCACGCCCACCCGGACCGGGACCTTCGAGATCCTGTGCGCGGAGCTGTGTGGGGTCGGCCATCCCTACATGCGCGGCGTGATCGTGGTCGACAGCGAGTCGGACTACCAGGCCTGGCTGGCGGAGCAGATCACCTTCGCCCAACTCTCCACCGCCCGGCAGGCCGCGGACGCCAGTCCATGACGGAGCAATCACGGTCGCAGGAGGCAGGCTGATGGCCACCACGATCCATGGAACTGCGGATGCGGTGCCGCCCGCCGAAACGGCGGAGGTCGAGCTCTACCATCCCCATAGCTGGATCACCCGCTACGTCTTCTCCCAGGACGCCAAGGTCATCGCGATCCAATATTCGCTGACCGCCATTGCGATCGGCTTCGTCGCCCTGTTCCTGTCCTGGCTGATGCGGCTGCAGCTGGCCTTTCCCGGCACGCTCGCATTCATCGATGCTGATAGCTACTACCAGTACATCACCATGCACGGCATGATCATGGTGGTCTACCTCCTCACCGCCCTCTTTCTCGGTGGCTTCGGCAACTACCTGATCCCGCTGATGGTGGGAGCCAGGGACATGGCGTTCCCGTATGCCAACATGCTGAGCTACTGGATCTATCTCCTGGCGGTGCTGGTCCTGGTCGCCAGCTTCTTCATGCCGGGCGGTCCGACCGGTGCAGGCTGGACGCTCTACCCGCCCCAGGCGATCCTGGCCAACACGCCCGGCCAGGACTGGGGCATCGTGCTGATGCTGGTCTCCCTGGCCCTGTTCATCATCGGCTTCACCATGGGCGGGCTGAACTATGTGGTGACCGTGCTGCAGGGCCGGACCCGCGGGATGACGCTCATGCGCATGCCGCTCACGGTCTGGGGGATCTTCACCGCCACGGTCATGGCGCTCCTGGCCTTCCCGGCCCTGTTCGTGGGCGCGATCATGATGCTGTTCGACCGGCTGCTCGGCACCAGCTTCTTCATGCCGGCGATCGTCCAGATGGGCGAGCAGCTGAGCTATGGCGGCGGCAGCCCGATCCTGTTCCAGCACCTGTTCTGGTTCTTCGGCCACCCAGAAGTCTACATCGTGGCCCTGCCCGCGTTCGGCATCGTGTCCGACCTGATCGCCACCCACGCGCGCAAGAACATCTTCGGCTACCGCATGATGGTCTGGGCGATCGTGATCATCGGCGCGCTCAGCTTCGTGGTGTGGGCGCACCACATGTATGTCAGCGGCATGAACCCCTATTTCGGGTTCTTCTTCGCCACCACGACCCTGATCATCGCGGTGCCCACGGCCATCAAGGTCTACAACTGGGTGCTCACCCTGTGGCAGGGCGACATCCACTTCACCCCGCCCATGCTGTTCGCGATCGGCTTCATCGTCACCTTCCTGAACGGCGGGCTCACCGGCATGTTCCTGGGCAACGTGGTGGTCGACGTGCCGCTATCCGACACGATGTTCGTCGTCGCCCATTTTCACATGGTGATGGGCGTGGCGCCGATCATGGTCATCTTCGGCGCCATCTATCACTGGTACCCGAAGATCACCGGCCGGATGTTCAACGGCCTGCTGGCCAAGCTCCATTTCTGGATCACCTTCCTGGGCGCCTACCTGATCTTCTTCCCGATGCATTATCTGGGCCTGCTGGGCGTCCCGCGCCGTTACTTCGAAATGGGCGAGACCGCCTTCGTCCCGGCCTCCACCGTCACGCTGAACGAGTTCATCACGATCACGGCCCTGGTGGTCGGCGCCGCCCAGTTCCTGTTCCTGTTCAACATGTTCTGGAGCCTGCGCTACGGCCGGCCGGCCGGCGGCAACCCGTGGCGCGCCACCACGCTGGAATGGCAGACGCCTGAGACGCCGCCCGCGCATGGCAACTGGGGCCGCGAGCTGCCGGTGGTCTATCGCTGGGCCTATGACTACAGCGTGCCGGGGGCCGCGGAGGACTTCATCCCGCAGAACCAGCCGCCCTCCCCCGCCGAGGTCAGAGGGGCGATGACGTGAGCGCGGCCCTGGCCTTCATCCTGGTGGTCGGCGTGGTCGTCGCCTGGTGGCTGGCCCGCCACGGCATCATGGCCAAGCCATGGCTGGAGCCGGGCCTGCCGGCCTTGCCCGCTCCGGGACCCGCCGGGCCGGTGGAGGCGGCCGCATCCCTGCGCCGGGCGAAAGCCGGGCTGGTGGTGTTCCTGGGCGTGGCCGGGTCGCTGTTCGCCCTGTTCGTCAGTGCCTACCTGATGCGCATGGGTGCCGCCGACTGGTGGCCGCTGCCCCTGCCGCGGATCCTTTGGATCAATACCGGCCTGCTCATGGCCGGCAGTCTCGGACTGCACGGGGCGCAGGTCGCGACACGGCACGGCAGCACGGCTGCGATGCGACAGGGACTGCTGCTCGGCGGGGCGGCGGCGCTGGCGTTCCTGCTGGGCCAGATCCTGGCCTGGCGCGAGCTGCTGGCTGCCGGCCACGGGCTCGCCGGCAATCCGGCCGCCAGCTTCTTCTACGTGCTCAGCGGCGTGCACGGCCTGCATGTGGCGGGTGGTCTGGTAGCGCTCGGGCACACGACCGCATGGGCCTGGCGCGATCCCGGCAGTGCCCGGACGCGGGTCCTGGTCGAGCTGTGCGCCACCTACTGGCATTTCCTGCTGCTGGTCTGGCTGGTCCTGTTCGGCCTTCTGGCCGGCTGGGCCAACGACTTCGCCGAGATCTGCCGCCAGGTCTTGAGCTGAGGGAGGCGAGGATGGCCCGGGCAGCCATGGCTCACACGCAGGCGACGTTCCCCCGACAGGCCGGCTGGCGCGGGTTGATCGCCGACTGGAGCTCCGACCAGCGCGCCTTCAAGGGCGTGTCCTGGGGCAAGGCGATGATGTGGGTTTTCCTCTTGAGCGACACCTTCGTGTTCGGCTGCTTCCTCCTGTCCTACATGACCGCGCGCATGTCGACGGTGGAGCCCTGGCCGAACCCGAGCGAAGTGTTCGCGCTCACCATCGGCGGTACGGAGATCCCGCTGATCCTGATCGCGATCATGACCTTCGTCCTGATCACCAGCAGCGGCACCATGGCGATGGCGGTCAACTTCGCCTACCGGCGCGACCGCCGGCGCACCGCCATCCTGATGCTGGCGACCGCGCTGCTAGGCGCGACCTTCGTCGGCATGCAGGCCTTCGAGTGGACCAAGCTGATCCAGGAGGGCGTGCGGCCCTGGGGCAATCCCTGGGGTGCGCCGCAGTTCGGCGCCACCTTCTTCATGATCACCGGCTTCCACGGCACCCACGTCACCATCGGGGTGATCTTCCTGCTGATCATCGCCCGCAAGGTCTGGCGCGGCGACTTCGACCGGGGTGCCAAGGGCTTCTTCACCAGCCGCAGCGGCCGCTACGAGATCGTCGAGATCACCGGCCTGTACTGGCACTTCGTCGACCTGGTCTGGGTGTTCATCTTCGCCTTCTTCTATCTGTGGTGAGGAACGAGCCATGGCGCGGGCATCGGTGGCGAATGGGATGGCGAACGAGGTGGCGGCCGGGGTGTCGGATGGGCATGTGGAGGGCCAGCAGCATCCGATTCGCCTCTACCTGGTGGTGTGGGGCTGGCTGTTCATCCTCAGCGCCTGCTCCTATGCCGTGGATTACTTCCAGGTGCAGGGCTATCTGCGCTGGTTCCTGATCCTGCTGTTCATGGTCCTCAAGGCCGGCCTGATCGTCGCGGTCTTCATGCACATGGCCTGGGAACGGCTGGCCCTGGTCTATGCCATCCTGCTGCCCGGCATCATGGTGCTGGTGTTCGTGGCGCTGATGGTGCTGGAATCGGATTATACCCTTGCCACCCGCGTGACCTATCTCGGCACGGGCTCCTGATCAGGGGCCTCCCCGCCCGCACGGTCGATGCGCGCCCGGCTCAAAGGCTCGACCCTTCGCCGGGCGCGACCGGCAGACGGTCAGTAAGGCGGAGCGACCAGCTTGCGGTACAGGTGCCAGGTCGCGTGACCCAGGATCGGCATCACGAAGATCAGCCCGAGCAGGGCCGGGATCGAGCCCAGCAGCAGGGCTCCGGCGACGATCAGGCCCCAGGCCGCCATCGGTATCGGGTTGGTCCAGACCGCCTGCGCCGAAGTCGCGATTGCGGTCGCCAGGCCGACATCGCGGTCGAGCAGCATCGGGAACGACACTACGCTGATGGTCAGGACGAGCACGGCGAACAAAAAGCCCACCCCGATCCCCCAGACGATCATCTGCCAGCCGGCATCCGTGGTGAACACGTCATGGACGAAGCTGCCGAGCGAGGCCGGCGGCTCCGGGCCCATGGTCGCCTCGTAGATGGCATAGGCGGTGCCGAGCCAGATCGCCAGGATCAGGAACAGGATGATGCCCAGCACCAGGATCGCGCCGAACGCGGGCGAGCGCAGCACGGCGAATGCATCCGCCCAGCCCACTTCCTCGCCCAGCTCCCGCCGCCGGCTCATCTCGTAGAGCCCGACCGCTGCCACCGGCCCGACCAGGGCGAAGCCTGAGGCCAGCGGGAACAGGATCGGCAGCATCTCGGCGCCGAACGCGAGCTGGGCCAGGATCAGCCCGGCCACCGGATAGATCAGGCAGACGAAGATGACGTCGGTGCGATAGGTGCCGAAGTCATCGATCCCGCGGCGCAGCGCATCGCGCAGGTCAGCCATGCCGATCCGGCGGACCGACGGGTGCGCCCCATGCCGGACGACGTCGTCGCCGACGACGGCGTGGCCGGTCCGGCTGAGCGCGACATTGGCATTCCTCAGCTGGTCGGAGCCCCACTCGATCGGATTGCGGATGTGGTTGTTGGCGGCCATGCTCGGTCCTCCACGGGCACGGGCTGCTCCGCACGCTGCGACAGGCCGATCCGGCCGCGGCTCGCGCGCGCCCGAAAACCCTTCACGTCCGCCAGTATGCGCCATCTGCCGCGGTAAGCGAGCGGAAAGGCGCAGAGCTGGCTCCGAGAGGAGGAAGGTCCTAGCGCTGCACCAGCCAGGGAACCTGGACCGCCGGCAGCAGATGCTCGGTGGTGCCGCCGAACAGCCATTCCAGCAGCCCCTGCCCCCCGAAGGAGCCCGACACGAACAGGGCAGGCTGCAGGACCTGCAGCCTGCCCTGGATCGCGTGTGCCGTGTCGCCCTGCTCGGCGAGTGCCTCGACCCGCACCGCATGACCGTGATGCCGGACCAGCTCGGCCGCAGGCGCGGCCATGGCCTCGGCTGCGGACGCACTATAGCCCACGGACAGGACGACGACCTCACGCTGACCGAACATGCCGGACAGGAGACCCGTATGCAGTGCCCGTTGAGCACTGGGGCTGCCGTCATAGGCGGCCACCACCGGCCCATCGCCGATGGCGGAATCCGCCACCAGCAGAGCCGGGCGCACCAGTTCCTGGAGGATGTCCGAGACCGGCAGGGCGAAGCCCGTGTCGGTGTCGTCCTGCGCCCGGGCCCGGGGCCGGCCGTGGGGCAGCACGACCAGGTCGGCGGATTCGCTGGCGGCGGCCACAACGCTCGCCGGGTCGCCTGCGGTCTCGACGATGTCCGGCACGATCCCGGACTGGGTCAGCAACTCGACCAGGCCGCTGCGCTCCGCCTGGAGGCGCTCCTGCAGCCGCTGGATCAGGACAGTGTCGCGCCGCTCGGCGAAGCTGCTCCCGCCGATCCCATGAGCCTCGCCGCCCTCGAAATCGCCGCGGTTCGGGCAGATCACCACCCGCAGCGCCGCGTTCTGTGACCTGGCCAGCTCGCCAGCGCAGAACAGGGCAGCGGCGTCCGGGGTCACTCCGTCCAATGCGAGCAGGATCGAGCGCAGCATGGTCGCCACCGGAACAGGAGAGATGAAAGTTGAACGATGGAGGAGGTCAGCCGATCGAGGCTGCCAGGGGCGTGGTCCGCCGCAGCCGCAGCCGCTGACCACGCGGGCCGGGACGGGCCTCCCCTTCCGGCTCCGGCTCGGGCTCCGGCAGTGCCGGCTCGGCCACGACCTCCGGTTCCTCTGCCATGACACTGGCTGGCGGCATCGGCGGTACAGCGGCCGCCGGGCCCGCCGATGCCAGGGCCAGCGCCATCTCGCGCAGCCGCTCCGGTGCCACGGTCGGACGGGGGTCGACCGGGCTCGCCTCGTCCTCCTCCTGCTCCAGGTCGCGTACGTCGGCCAGGGTCAGCTTCAGGCGGGCCAGCTGCTCCAGGAACTCCTCGCGCTCCTGCGGCGCCAGCCGGTCGATCTGGCGCTCATCCACCAGCCACTGCGCCTGATCCAGCACATGGCGGGCATGATTGAGCTGTCCGGACGGACGGGTGTTGCCAGCCAGCATCTGGGCCAGCGCCTTGGTGGCCGGCTGCAAGAGCCGCAGCACGTCGCGCGCCGAACCCGGAATACGCTGGCCCTGGCCGCCGTGCTGGGCACCCTTGCGCTGCTGCGGGCCGTTCTTGCCCCGCTTCTTCACGTTGCGTCGGTAGGGAAACATATTCCTCTTCTGCTCGATGGCAGGCCGGCCGTGGGCCTTGTCGCCGCGGCGCCTTCGCCTGCTGTTATCGCGAGACCATGATGCGGCTCGCCGACATGCCCCCTCGCCGTCCAGTCCATTGCGGCCGTCCGCTCGAAGGGACAGCCCCGCCTTCTGGGCCGCAAGCCATCACTGCTGGGGTGGTGGTTCAGATAAATCGCCGTTCGCGCCCCGGTTCCCCGTCCTTCATCAAGTCCCGCGTGCCGGCCGGCGGGCAATGATGCGACGCAACAAGAACCAGTGCAAAATAGCGTGATGCTCGGGAGGCGTTACGAGATGATAATAGGGACGACTGGGCGAGAATCAAGCGGTTCTCATGTGCCGCCGCCTGCCACCGGCTGCCGCATTAATCACGCCAAGTCGACCGACCGGCCACCGGAGCCGACTCGGAAGACCGGATCAGAATGGCCGGATCAGAATGGAATGTCGTCATCGAGGTCGCTGGCCGGTGTCGGGCGTCCGCCGCCGCCACCACCACCGCGCGGCCCCTGCCGCTCGAACCCGCCGCCGCTGCCGGCCCCGCCGCGTGCCGGCCCGGCACCGCGATCCTCGTCGCCATAGGCATCGTCCGGCGGCCCGCCGAACCGCCCGCCGCCGGCATCGCTGCCGCCGCCCACCAGCACCAGTTCGCCCTTGAACCGGGACAGCACGATCTCGGTGGTGTAGCGCTTCTGCCCGGACTGATCCTGCCAGTCCCGGGTCTGCAGCTGACCCTCGACATAGACGGTGCGGCCCTTGGCCAGGTATTTCTCCGCGATGTCGGCCAGGTTCTCGTTCAGGATCACGACCCGGTGCCACTCGGTGCGCTCCTTGCGCTCGCCGGTCTGCCGGTCCGACCAGCGCTCGGAGGTCGCGATCGAGAGATGGACGATCTTCTGGTTGTTCTGGGTGTAGCGGACCTCGGGGTCCCTCCCCAGATTACCCATCAGGATCACCTTGTTGACACTGCCGGCCATATACCGTCCTCGACTGGCCGCTGCCCGTGCTTCGGACAGCGGTTCGGATGATGTGCCGGATCATAGCGGCAGATCGCTGCGCCGACGAGGCGAAGTGATCGGCAGGCTGGCGCATGACGCAGCCGCAACCCGGTGACCGCTTGTAAGCCGTACGGCATTGGCCCATCAATGCCCCGGTGTACTTGTTTCGTTCCCTATCGCTGCCCTTTGTTGCGGGCAGGCCACCGGCCGGACAGCTCATGGACGACATGATCCGCATTCGTGGTGCGCGCGAGCACAATCTTAAGTCCGTCGACGTCGACATTCCGCGCAACCGGCTGGTGGTGATCACCGGCCTGTCCGGCTCGGGCAAGTCGTCGCTCGCCTTCGACACGATCTATGCCGAGGGCCAGCGCCGCTACGTGGAATCGCTCTCGGCCTATGCCCGGCAGTTCCTGGAGATGATGCAGAAGCCGGACGTCGACCAGATCAGCGGCCTGTCCCCGGCGATCGCGATCGAGCAGAAGACCACGTCGAAGAACCCGCGCTCCACCGTCGCCACCGTCACCGAGATCTACGACTATCTGCGCCTGCTCTATGCCCGGGTCGGCGTGCCCTACTCGCCCGCCACCGGCCTGCCGATCGAGAGCCAGACCGTGCCGCAGATGGTGGACCGGGTCCTGGAGCGGCCCGAAGGCAGCCGCCTCTATCTGCTGGCGCCGATCGTGCGCGGCCGCAAGGGCGAGTACCGCAAGGAGTTGCTCGACCTGCAGCGCCGGGGCTTCCAGCGGGTCAAGATCGACGGCGAGCTCTACGACATCGAGGACGCGCCGGCCCTCGACAAGAAGCTCAAGCACGACATCGAGGTGGTGGTCGACCGGATCGTGGTCGCCCCGGACCTGGCCACGCGCCTGGCCGACAGCGTCGAGACCGCGGTCGAGCTGTCCGACGGCCTGCTGATCGTGGAGGACGCCGATTCCGGCGAGCGCCAGCTCCTGTCGGCCAAGTTCGCCTGCCCGGTCTCCGGCTTCACCATCGCCGAGATCGAGCCGCGCCTGTTCTCCTTCAACAGCCCGCACGGCGCCTGCCCGGCCTGCGACGGCCTGGGCCGCACCATGTTCATGGACCCGGACCTGGTGGTGCCGAACCCCAACCTGTCGCTGGCCGAGGGTGCGATCGAGCCCTGGGCGGACAGTTCCTCCTCCTGGTACCCCCAGACCCTCGCCAGCCTCGCCCGCCATTACGGCTTCGACCTCACCACGCCCTGGAAGCAGCTGCCGGAAAAGGCCCGCAACGCGGTCCTGCACGGCTCCGGCAGCGAGGCCGTAACCATGCGCTATGCCGATGGCTTGCGCGCGTACGAGACCAAGAAGCCGTTCGAGGGCGTGGTCACCAACCTGCAGCGTCGCTGGCGGGAAACCGACAGCGCCTGGATGCGCGACGAGCTGTCCGAATATCTGAGCGCCGCGCCGTGTACCGCCTGCAAGGGCTGGCGACTCAAGCCCGAGGCGCTCTCGGTCAAGATCGCCGACCACCATATCGGCCAGGTCACCGACAAGTCGGTGCAGGACGCCGACCGCTGGTTCGCGGCGCTGGACGAGCGTCTGACCGAGCGCCAGCGCGAGATCGCCGTGCGCATCCTCAAGGAGATCCGCGACCGGCTGCGTTTCCTCAATGACGTGGGCCTGGGCTACCTGACCCTGGCCCGCGACAGCGGCACCCTGTCCGGCGGCGAGAGCCAGCGGATCCGCCTGGCCTCCCAGGTCGGCAGCGGGCTGACCGGCGTGCTCTACGTGCTGGACGAGCCCTCGATCGGCCTGCACCAGCGCGACAACGACCGGCTGCTCGCCAGCCTGGTGGGCCTGCGCGACCTGGGCAACACCGTGATCGTGGTGGAGCATGACGAGGACGCGATCCGCGCGGCCGACCATCTGATCGACATGGGGCCGGGTGCCGGCGTGAACGGCGGCATGGTGGTCTCGCAGGGCACACCGGAGGCGGTCATGCACGACCCGGCCAGCCTGACCGGCCAGTATCTGTCCGGCCGCCGCCAGATCGCCGTGCCGGAACGGCGCCGGCCGGTCGATCCGGAGCGCATGCTCCGCCTGGTCAACGCCACCGCCAACAATTTGCAGGGCGCCACCGCGAGCTTCCCGCTGGGCGCCTTCGTCTGCGTCACCGGCGTGTCCGGCTCGGGCAAGTCCAGCCTGATCATCGACACGCTCTACCCGGCCCTGGCCCGCCGGCTGAACGGGGCCCGCAAGGCGCCGGCCGCCCATGAAGAACTGACCGGCGTCGAGCTGCTCGACAAGGTGGTGGAGATCGACCAGTCGCCGATCGGCCGCACCCCGCGCTCTAACCCGGCCACCTATACCGGCGCCTTCGGCCCGATCCGCGACTGGTTCGCGGGGCTGCCGGAAGCCCGCGCTCGCGGCTACAAGCCCGGCCGGTTCAGCTTCAACGTCAAGGGCGGGCGCTGCGAGGCCTGCCAGGGCGACGGCGTGGTCAAGATCGAGATGCACTTCCTGCCCGACGTCTACGTCCAGTGCGACGTGTGCAAGGGCAAGCGGTTCGAGCGCTCCACGCTGGAGATCACCTACAAGGACAAGTCGATCGCCGACATCCTGGCGATGACCATCGACGAGGCGACCCAGCTGTTCGAAGCGGTGCCCCCGATCCGGCACAAGCTCGAGACGCTGCGCCGGGTGGGCCTGGGCTACGTGGCGCTGGGCCAGTCCGCCACCACGCTCTCGGGCGGCGAGGCGCAGCGGGTCAAGCTCGCCAAGGAGCTGGCGCGCCGGGCGACCGGGCGGACCATCTACATCCTCGACGAGCCGACCACCGGCCTGCATTTCGAGGACGTGCGCAAGCTGCTCGAGGTGCTCCACGCCCTGGTGGACACCGGCAACACGGTGGTGGTGATCGAGCATAACCTGGAGGTGATCAAGACCGCCGACTGGATCGTCGACCTGGGTCCCGACGGCGGTACGGGTGGCGGCCAGATCGTCGCCGAGGGCCGGCCGGAGCAGGTCGCCACCAATCCAGGGAGCCATACCGGCCATTACCTGGCGCGCCTGCTGCCCGAGGCGGCGGCCACGACAGATGCGGCCCAGACGCGGACCGGGCGGCGTCGCCGGGCATCCTGAGCCATTAGAGCGCCCGGGCCTTAACGCTCCGTCAACCTCTTGCGGCTAGTCTCCGACTCGATGGAGGCCTGCCGCACGGAGCCGGAGCGCGATGATCGACCGCGACCTGCCGATCCTGCTCGTCGACGACTATCGCTCGATGCTGCGCATCATCCGCAACCTCCTGCGCCAGGCCGGCTTCGCCAACGTGGCGGAGGCGACCGACGCGGAGGCGGCGCTGGCACTGCTGGCCGGCCGCCGGTTCGGCCTGGTGATCTCCGACTGGAACATGCAGCCGACCGGCGGGCTGGCGCTGCTCAAGGCGATGCGCGCCGACCCGCGCATCGGCCTGGTGCCCTTCATCATGGTGACCGCGGAAGGCAGGGCGGAGGACGTCCTGGCCGCCCGCGACGCGGGAGCCGACCACTACCTGGTAAAGCCGTTCAGCGCCGCCACGCTCGAGGCGAAGATCGGCCGCGCCCTGCAGGGCAGCACAGCATGACCGCCACGGCGCCGCTAGGCCTGGCATGTCTTCGTGCTGCTCTGACTCCGCTCCTGCGGTTGCTGGCGTTGCTGGCCCTGTCCGCGGGCGCCGGCACGGCCGCCGCTGCCATGATCGCGCAACCCGCCTCGCCCGCAGCGCAAGCGGCCAGCGCTCCGGATCAGGAACTCGGGCCGATCCGGCTGCGCCTGGGTACCCAGGGTGCTGCGGCGCGGATCGTGCTGGAAGCCGCTCACCCCTTCACCATGACCCGCGGCCAGGAAGCGGGCGAGCTGGTGCTGCGGTTCGATCGCGACCTGCTGGGCGGTGGGCAGGATCTCGGGATCCGGCTGTCCCGCGTCGCCTTGTCCGCGCGAACCGCCGGCCCCGAGCTGCGCCTGCGCCTGCGGCACCAGGTGAGCCTCGAGCCGGACTGGCTGAGCGAGCAGCACCTCGTGCTGGACCTGCGCCCGGAGGATGTCCCGGCACCATCCGCCGCTGCGGCCGGCAGCGACGCACCGAGCCACGCCCTGCCGGCGCTGCTGGCCGAGGCTCCGGTCGACGCCGCTCCAGACCCGGCGACCATCGGCCAAGACCCGGGGCCCCGCCCGCGCGGGGCCCATGCCGCACATTGGGCCACGGCGCCGGATCGCCCTGCGACCTCATCCGGGCCGACAGAGGCCGCACCGGCGGCCGGCCTGGAGGTTCGTGCCATGGCCGACGCCACCGGTGCAGCCGTGCTGGAGTTTCACTGGGACGATCCCGTGCCTGCCGCCGCCTTCTGGCGGGACGACCGCCTCTGGCTGGTGTTCGGGGCGCGGGCCGAGCGACTGAGGGCGGATCCGGCAGCGCTCGCCCGCCGCCTGGCGCATCGGGTCCGCACCACTGAGCGCCAGCTCGGGCCGGACGCGACCGTGTTCCGCTTCGGCCTGGCCGTGGGCGTCGCGGCCAGGCTCCTACCGCCCGCGGACGGCCGAACCTGGCGCCTGATGCTCGCTGCCGACGACCCGGGACAGGACCCAGTCGCTCATGTCGAGATCCGGGAGGGCCCTGTCCTGCACCTGCCGGGCGTCGGCCGGCCGGTCGAGCTGACCGATCCCCGCGCCGGTGATCGCCTGCTGGTGGCACCGGTGGCCGCCGCGCAGGCGCGCCCCGTGGCTGCCGGCGGCACGCCGGAGCTGGAGATCATGACGAGCCTGGCAGGGCTGGTGATGCGCCCCCTGCGGCCGGACCTTCATGCTGTGCCTCGGACCGACGGCGTACGGATCACCGGGGCGACCCCACCGATCCCGCAGGTGCCGCCTGGCGCCGCCGAGCCGTCACCGGCAGCGGAGGACGCACGACTGGACTTCGCCGGCCTGGGAGGGCGTGCGGGACTGGCCGAGCGGCGGCTGGCGCAGGAGCGTCTGGCACGCGCACCGGATGATCCCGCGGCCCGTGCCGGCCTGGTGCGGGTGCTGCTGGGCGCCGGGCTGCTCGTCGAAGCCGATGCGGTGCTGGCGGGCTTCGGCCCGGCGGATGAAATGACCGCCCCGCTCACGACGGCCGCGGCGGCACTGGCGCGCCCGACAGCCGTGCCGCCCGCCAGTCTTGCAGGGCTGGGCGAGCCCGACCGGCCTGAGGCTGACCTGTGGCAGGCCTTCCTCCATGCCCGCCAGGGCCACGACGCCGAGGCCGGCGCGGCCCTGGCGGCGAGTGGGGACGTGCTGAGCCGCTACCCGCCAGCCCTGCGCCGCCTGCTGGGTGAACCGGTCGTCCGCAGCCAGATCCGTTCCGGCGCGATCGATGCTGCGCTCGCGGCCCTGGACGGCCTCGTCGCCGCGGCTGCCGGCGATGAATCGGAAGCCGCGCTGTGGAAGCTGCTGCAGGCCGAGGCGCTGGCGCGGGAACAGGCGCTGCCGGCAGCACGGCGGCGGCTGGCAGTGGCGGAGCAGGAGGGCGACGCGGACACGGCGCTGCAGGCCAAGGCGGTGACGCTCGACCTGGACCTGCAGGCCGGCGCCACCGACGCGGCTGGCGCGAAGGCGGCGCTGGACCGGCTGGCACCGGCCTGGGAAGGCCGTCGGGTCCAGCCCGCCATGGAACGGCGGCGCACCCGGGCGGCGCAGGCTGCAGGTGACTGGCCGACCGCTTTGGCTGCGGCCGAGCGGGCGGCAGCGCTGCCTGATCCCGAGCCGAGCACCGACGCGCCGGCGGCCGAGCCCGTCGACGTGCTGGCGGCGGCGCTGGTGGCGCCGGATCTGGACCTGTTCCGCAAGCTGGCTCTGGTCCAGGATCGGCCGCTCGCCGAGTTGCGGCGGGAGGAGTTGCGGGCGCCACTGGCCGCATTGGTCCGCCAGCTGCAGGCGGCCGGCCAGGACCAGGCCGCCCTTCTCCTGCACGCCGCCGTGCCCGGCCTGCCGGTCGACCGTGAGGGGGTGGCGGCCGCGGACCGCGGGTCGCACGCGCCGGCCATGTCCGGCGCCACGAGCCTGCTGCTTCAGGAACTGGACGCTGCTGCGCATGACGGATTTGCCGACCCGGCCCGGCTCGACCAGGCACTGGCCGGGTGGCGATCCGATCCCGAAGGGTGAGCGTGCCGCAGCGGTGCAGCCCGCTTGCGAAAGCCGTGCGCTTGCCGGCACACTCCGCGGATAAAGGGGGGAATCCGCATGGTCCGCGTCGGCATGTTCTGGGGTATGTTCCTGGCCCTGCTCGGGCTCCTGCCGCCCGCTGCGGCACGGGCGCAGGAGCAAGCGCCGACGGAGCAGCCGGCCTCGCAGGAATCGGGCGGGCAGCAGCAGTCCCCCGAAGACGTCCAGGCGCTGGTCGACAAGATCAAACGCCAGCTGGAGGCCATGGACGCGGCCACCAAGGAGCGCGACCAGAGCCTGGAGTTCCTGCGTGACCAGATCGACCAGGCAACGGGCCGGCTGGAGGGCAGCGGAGCGGCCAACGAGGCGCTGCGTGCCAAGGTGGGCGAACTCGGCAGCACGGTGAACGACCTGTCCGCGCAGCAGAAGGCGCTGGACGAGAGCCTGAAGGCCACCGCGCGCGAGAAGGAGACGCTGGAGGAGCAGCTGGCGCGCCGGATCGCCGAGCTCGAGGCGGTGCTCGGTGAGGAACGCCGGGCCGGAGCGGCGAGCCTGGCCACCGAGCGGCAGCGGGCGGAGGCGGCCGCGGCGCGGGCCGTCACCCTGGAGGAGCAGCTGGCGGCCGAGCGAGGTCGCCTGGAGACGGCGCTGGCGCAGCAGCAGGCGGCCGCCACCGATGCGCAGGCCTCCCTGCAGAGCACCAGTGCGGAGCTGGCCTCCGCACGCGGCCGGATCGCGGAGCTGGAGCGGCTGCTGGACACCACGAGGACAGCGCTGGTGGCCGTGGAAGGTACGCTGGACGATACCAGGAGCCAGGTCGACACCCAGCAGGCGACCATCGTGGATCTCGGCCAGCGGCTGAACGAGGCGCTGGCGCAGAAGGTCGAGGAGCTGTCGCGCTACCGCTCGGAGTTCTTCGGCGTGCTGAGCCAGGCGCTGGGGGAGCGACCGGACATCCGGGTGGTGGGCGACCGGTTCGTCCTCCAGTCGGAACTGTTGTTCAACCCGGGCTCGGCCGAGATCGGCGCAGACGGTCGGGCGGAGCTGGCCAAGGTCGCGCAAACGCTCCAGCAGATCGCCCAGACGATCCCGGAGGACGTGCCCTGGGTGCTGCGGGTCGACGGCCATACCGACCGCCAGCCGATCCGCGGCGGCCGGTTCGCCTCCAACTGGGAACTGTCCACCGCGCGCGCGGTCGCCGTGGTCGAGTACCTGATCTCCCAGGGCCTGCCGCCCGAGCGTCTGGCCGCGGCAGGCTTTGGCGAGTACAAGCCGCTGGACGGGCGCGACGACGAGATCGCCTACCGGCGCAACCGCCGGATCGAGTTCAAGCTGACGGAGAGCTGACGCCGATGGCCCGCCATGCCCTCATCCTCGACTGCGATCCCGGCCAGGACGATGCCATCGCGATCCTGCTGGCGCTGGGGGCACAAGAGGAGATCGAGCTGCTGGCGATCACGGCGGTGGCCGGCAACGTGCCGCTCGGCCTGACCCGGGTGAACGCCCGCAAGATCCTGGAGCTGGCAGGCCGCGCGGACGTGCCGGTCCATGCCGGTTGCGACCGTCCCCTGGTCCGGCCGCTGGAGACCGCCGAGCACGTGCATGGCGAGACCGGGCTGAACGGTGCGGTGCTGCCGGAGCCGACCACCCCGCTGCGGGACGGCCACGCGGTCGACGCGATCATCGAGCTGGTGATGTCCCGCCCGCCCCGCACCGTGACGATCGCGGCGGTAGGCCCGCTCACCAACGTCGCCCTGGCCATCCGCAAGGAGCCGCATCTGGCCCAGCGGCTCCGGCAGATCGTGCTGATGGGCGGCGCCATCGAGCTCGGCAACATCACCCCCGCCGCCGAGTTCAACATCTATGTCGATCCGCATGCCGCCGACATCGTGTTCCGTTCGGGCGTGCCCCTGGTCATGTTCGGGCTGGACGTGACCCACCAGGTGCTGGTGACCGCGGAGCGCCTGGCACGGCTCCGCGCCAATGGCGGCCGGGTCGCGGAGGCCGTCCATGGACTGCTGGACTTCTTCAACCGCTTCGACATGGAGCGCTACGACGCGCCGGGCGCGCCGCTGCACGACCCCTGCGTGATCGCCTGGCTGATCGACCCGACCCTGTTCGCCGGCAAGGACTGCCCGGTCGAGATCGAGCTGGAAGGCCGCTCGATCGGCCGGACCCTGGTGGACTGGTGGAACACCGACCGGCGCCCGGCCAACGCGACGGTCATGCGCGAGGTCGACGCCGACCGCTTCTTCACCCTGCTGACCGAACGCCTGGCCCGGCTCTGACGCCGGCAGGCACCGACGCGGCAACGTAACACACGGCCGCGAAGCATGTTCGGCCACAGGACGGGCTGCCTCGTCCGGCTGCCTTCCGAAGGATCGCGATCGGCTGGCCAGGGCCCACATGCGGCCCTGGCCCTGTACGTCCCTCACGGCGAGGCCGAGCGCTTCATCCAGACGCCATGACGCGGTGAGGCTCCATCTTCCCTGCCAGAACGCGAACCAACGATCAGCACCCGCGCAGACCGGACCAGACAGCATGCCCCTTCAGAGCGGCTTCAGCCCCGCCTCGATCTCCCGGCGGCGCGGCTCCAGGAAGGGTGGCAGCGCCAGGGTTTCGCCCAGGCGGTCGGGTGGCTCGTCGGTGGCAAAGCCCGGCCCGTCCGTGGCGATCTCGACCAGGATGCCGTTCGGCTCGCGGAGATAGAGCGAGCGGAAATAGTAGCGGTCGACCGGGCCGCTGGAGGGCACGCCCATCCGGCGCAGGCGCTCGGCCCAGGCTTCGTAGTCGGCGTCGGGGGTGCGGAACGCGATGTGGTGGACGCTGCCGGCGCCCTGGGCAGCCGGGCGCAGATGGGGCTCCAGGCGGACATGCAGCTCGCCCTCGGGGCCGGCATCGGGCGTGCTGAACACTTCCGTCTGGACCGGCGGCCCGTCCACGGTGGCCGGGCCGCGATAGCCGCGCCGGTGGACCAGGCCCAGCACCTCGGTAAGCACCCGTTCGCTGGGCCGCAGATCCGGCACGCTCATCACGAGCGGACCCAGACCGCGGATCTGATACGGCATCGGCACCGGGCTCGCCTGCCAGGGATGCGAGTCACCCGCACCGCCATCGTCCACCAGGCACAGGCGCTGGCCCTCGGGATCCTCGAAGTCGAGCACGGCCCGGCCGTCGCGCTCCTCGACCACCCCGTGCGCCACACCCGCCCGGGCGAACCGGTCCCGCCACCATGCCAGCGCGTCGCTGCCGGCGACCCGCAGGCCGGTGCGC
This sequence comes from Geminicoccus sp., assembly GCF_035556675.1. Lineage (GTDB taxonomy): Bacteria > Pseudomonadota > Alphaproteobacteria > Geminicoccales > Geminicoccaceae > Geminicoccus. Next base: position 19,950 of record NZ_DATMFZ010000304.1, read on the forward strand.
ACGAGGTCATGGCTGCCGGGCACGCGCGGCCCGACCGGCCAGTCGAAGAAGGTGAGGTCGGTGCCCGGGGCGGCGATCCCGTCGGCATAGAACAGGTGATAGGCGCGCACGTCATCCTGGTTGACCGTCTTCTTGACCAGCCGCATGCCGAGCAGGCCGGTGTAAAAGTGAAGGTTGCCGGGCGCATCGGCGGTGATCGCGGTGACGTGGTGGATGCCGGCGAGACGCATGGCCACTCCCGTTCGGGCGCTGGTCGCCCTGCCGGTCCTGGCAGGGCGCCGGCCTTCCTTTGCCAGTTAGGGTGCGGCCGCCGCCAGGCAAGCCGCCCGCTCCCTTGCCCGGCCCGTTGCCCACCCCTTGCATGGCCGTGCGCAGGCGGTAGAGCTTGCGCGCACCCTTCACCGAGCGGCCAAGGAGGCCGGCAAGCTGACGCCTTCTCCCGAGGTCATGGTCCGCGTGGCGGGCGTGACCAAGCGCTATGGCCATGCGGTCGCCTGCGAGGACGTCTCGTTCGAGCTGGAGCGCGGCCGCTTTCTCACCGTGCTGGGACCATCCGGCTCCGGCAAGACCACCATCCTGCGCGCGATCGCGGGCTTCCTCACCCCCGACCAGGGCCGGATCGAGGTGCACGGCATCCCGGTGGAGGCGCTGCCCCCCTACCGGCGCAAGGTCGGGATGGTGTTCCAGAAGCTGGCGCTGTTCCCGCACCTGACCGCGGCGGGGAACGTGGCCTACCCCTTGCACATGCGCCACATCCCCAAGGCGGAGATCCGGCCGAGGGTCGAGCGCTACCTGGAGCTGGTGCAGCTGGGCGGGCTGGGCGAGCGGCGGATCCAGGAATTGTCGGGCGGCCAGCAGCAGCGGGTCGCAATCGCGCGGGCGCTGGTGTTCGAGCCCGACCTGCTCCTGCTTGACGAGCCGCTGGCAGCACTGGACCGCAAGCTGCGCGAGGAGATGCAGCTGGAGTTCCGGCGCATCCAGCAGGAGCTGGGCGTGACCACGATCAACGTCACCCACGACCAGCGCGAGGCGCTGGTGATGTCCGACCGGATCCTGGTGATGGCGAACGGGCGGGTGCGCCAGGACGCCCCGCCGGAGATCACCTATGGCCGGCCGGCGGACCGGTTCGTCGCGGGCTTCCTGGGGCTCACCAACTTCCTGCCCGGCAGCTTCCTGGGCCTGGACGCGGACGGCCGGGCGCGGGTGCAGGTCGGCGATACCGAGCTGCTGGCCTGCGCCCCTGCGACGGCGCTGAGCCCGGGCGCGCCGGTCGACCTCGCGATCCGTGCCGAGCGGATCCGGCTGGGCAGCGCGCCCGGCCATCAGGCGGTGCTGGAGGAAGTGATCTTCGAGGGCGACCGGCGGGTGCTGGGCGTGCGCCTGCCGGCCCTGGCCGACCTGCACTTGCAATTGTTCGACACGGGCGGGCCGGGGGGCCCGCTCCCGCCGTCAGGCGGGACGGTGACGGTCGGCTGGTCACCCGACGACCTGCTGCCGTTTCCCGGAGCTTCGAGAGGAGGGAATCAATGAACCAATTCAGGATCGGCCGCAGGATGGCCCTGGCCGGCACCGGTGCCCTGCTCGGCACCGCCATGCTGGCGAGGCCGAGCCTTGCGCAGGACGCGCCGGACAAGCCGGCCGAGCTGATCGTGCGCGCCTGGGGCGGGGTCTGGGTGGATTCGCTGGACAAGGGGGTGAGCCAGCCCTTCACCGAAGCCACCGGCATCCGCGTGCGCCACGACCTCACCGAGGACAACGAGATCCAGCCCAAGATCTGGCAGGCGGCAGCACAGGGCCGAGTCCCGCCGATCCACGTCAACTGGGACACGACCGTGAACGCCACCAAGTCGGCGCTGCGCGGCGTGACCGAGGACCTGTCGGACCTGCCGAACCTCGCCACCGCCTTCGACGGTGCGCGGCCGAAGGGGCTGGAGGGCGTGCCGATCGTCAACACCTACTCCTATGTCTATGTGCTGGCCTATGCCGACGAGGCCTTCCCGGACGGCCCGCCGGACAGCTGGCAGGTGATGACCGACCCGAAGTTCAAGGGCCGGATCGCGCTCTATGACGACGGGATCGGCTTCCACTTCCCCGCCCAGGTCGCCGGCGGCGGCAAGGTCGAGGACATCCCGGGGAACATGCAGCCGGCCTGGGACTTCATGGAGAAGGTGAAGCAGAACGAGCCGCTGCTGGGTGAGGATCCGGACTTCACCACCTGGTTCCAGAACGGCGAGATCGACCTCGCCTGCACCATCATCAGCAATGCCCGCGAGGCCAAGAAGAACGGCATCCCGGTAAGCTGGACGGTGCCCAAGGAAGGCGCGAAGGTCGACACGGACGGGCTGTGGGTGCCCAAGGGCCTGCCCGAGAACGAGCTCTACTGGGCTAGGCAGTACGTGAACTTCGCCCTGTCGAAGGACGCGCAGCAGGTCTGGTGCGACGGGCTGGGCCTGCCGGGCATGGTGCCGGGCCTGACCCCGCCCGCCGACCTGGCCGGCGACCCGGCCTATCCGACCACGCCTGAGGACTTCGCGCGGCTGATCTCGATCCCGACCAGGGTGCAGGTCGAGAACGAGAGCGAGTGGTTCGCCAGGTTCAAGGACATCATGCAGGGCTGAGCCGGCAGCCTCGCCGGCGCGGTCGCGGCCATGCCGCGGGCGCGCCGGAGCCGGCATTCCGGCAGACGCCGACGAATCCAGCCGCAATGATTCTCACCTGCCAGTGTCGTGGCAGCTGATGATCGACCGGTAATGCTGGGAAGCTGGCCGGGCCGGAGAGTTGGCTGGGGGACCTGGATTCGAACCAGGATTAACCGGGTCAGAGCCGGTCGTTCTACCGTTGAACTATCCCCCAACGGCCGTGCGAGCGGGTGATTAGGGGTCTGGCGGAGGTTCGTCAAGCCGGTAACGTGCGGAGAGTTCGGCAAGACATGCCTGCCGGTCCGGCCGCATGTCCCGGTCCAGCCACCAGGCCTCGACCGCGCGCAGGAGCGTGCCGACCTTGGGCCCCGGCCGCATCCCGAGCGCCAGTGCGTCGCGCCCGCCGATCGGGAACTCCGGACGGGCCCAGGCGCGGGCGAGCGCCAGCGACGCCCTCACCGCCTCCGGGCCCAGCCCCCGTGCCGCTGCGGCCAGCAGGAACCGGTCCCGCCAGGCTTCGGTGCCGCCTTCCCGGTACCACCGGCGCTGGAGGTCCGCCGGCGCCTCGTCCAGCGGCGGCGCCGCCTCGCCCAGGGCAGCCTCCAGCCGGCGGCTCTCGGCAGACGACAGGCGCAGTTGCAAGGCGAGCCGCTCGCCCCGCCCCGGTACCGGCCACGGCTCGTGGAACAGGGCCGCCAGGCGCAGGAGCGGGTCGGCATCGGGGGCAAGGCGCAGGAGCGGCGCCAGCCGGCCGGCCTCGGCATCCTCCATGGCGAGCGCCGCCAGGATGCCGCCGTCCGCCATCGCCTGGAGGCTGGCCAGGACGTTCTGGCCGGCCAGCAGCTTCAGCAGTTCCTTGGCGACCCGCTCGGCGCTCAGGCTCTGGAGGAGTGCCGCATGCCGGATGCAGGCGGCGAGGCCTGAGGGATCGGGTGCCGCGCCGCCGAACCGGGCGAAGAAGCGGAAGAAGCGCAGGATGCGCAGATGGTCCTCCAGGATCCGCCGCTCCGGCTCGCCTACGAAGCGTACGCGCCGGGCCCGCAGGTCGGCGAGACCGCCCAACGGGTCGACCAGCTCACCGTCCGGGCGGGCGTAGAGGGCGTTGATCGTGAAGTCGCGACGGCCGGCGTCCTCGGCGAGGCTGCCGCCGAACGCAACCACCGCATGGCGGCCATCGGTGGCGACGTCCCGGCGCAGCGTCGTGACCTCGAACGGCCGGCCCTCTGCCACCACCGTGACCGTGCCGTGCTCGATGCCGGTGGGGATGGCCTTCAGCCTGGCCGCCGTCGCTGAGGCTGCGACCCGTTCGGGCAGCAGGTCGGTAGTGAGGTCGATGTCGAGCGCGGCATCGTGCCGGCCTGGTGCCAGCAGGCTGTCGCGCACGCAGCCGCCCACGAACCAGCACTGGCCGCCGCCTTCGGTCAGCGCCGCCACCACCAGGCGGGTGCTCGTCCAGCCGAGCCAGGGAGCATCGAGCCGCATGGGCAGACTGCTCATGGCCGCCAACGCAGGAGCTGCACGAAGTTGACGATGATCCCGGCCGTGGCGCCCCAGACGTGCCGGCCGTTCCAGGGCAGCGTCCAGTAGGTGCGCAGCCGACCGTCGCGCATCCGCTGCTCGCGATGGTGGTTGGCGAGGTTGACCGCGAACTCCAGCGGCATCTCGAACACGTCGGCCACCTCGAACGGGTCGGGGATCCACGCGGCGCTGGGCCGGATCCAGCCGACCACCGGATGGATGCGGAACCCGGTCACCGTGTCGTAGGGTTCGAGCTCGCCCAGCACCTCCACATCGTCCGGCCGCAGCCCGATCTCCTCCTCCGCCTCGCGCAGCGCGGTGGCAGCCGGGTCGGGATCGCTCGATTCCATCCGTCCGCCCGGGAAGCTCACCTGGCCGGCATGATGGCGCAGATGCGCGGTGCGGGTGGTGAGCAGGAGGAACGGCCCGCCCGGCCGCTCGACCAGGCCCACCAGCACGGCTGCCGGTCGCGGCAGGCCTGGTGGGCGCAGCTCCTCGAACCCTTCGTCGCCACGGTTCAGGCTCTCCGCCAGGCGCTGGGGCACGGGCCGGACCCGCTCCAGCCGGGCGCGCAGCAAGGCCGGGTCACGCCAGGCTGCCGCCAGCTCCACCTCCTTCAAGCCGTGTCTCCATCGGCCGCCAGGGACGAGAGGTCGTGGCGATGGCCGCCGGCCCACAGGCCCACCGGCCCGTCCGGCCCGCTGTCCTCGATGGCCAGCTCCAGGAGCTGGTACCAGACCGGCCGGGCCAGCGCCGCCTCCAGGCCACCGTCGAGCTGAACGTAGAGGCGCGGCCCGCCATCGGGCCCCTGCCCGCTGCGCAGCCCGTGCTCGGGGCCGAGCTCGACCCAGCGGTCCAGGTTGGTGCGCAGCCGGACCCGCCGCGCCTGCCCCTCGCCCGTCACCTCCGCCTCGACCGCCAGGAACGGCGCGTCGGCGACCTCGACCCGGCCGCGCTCGACCGGCGTCACCAGCCAGTAGCTGCCGTCCGGCTCGCGCCTCAGCACCGAGGCGAACAGCCGGACCAGTGGCTGCCGGTCGATCCGCGAGCCGTGGTAATGCCAGCTCCCGTCCGCCTCGATCCGCAGGTCGAGATTGCCGCAGTCGATCATCGGCCTGGTAGCGCCGCCTCCCGGCCCGCCCTCGCTCAAGTCCACTCTCCTGTCCCGCTCCTGGCCACCCTGCGGCCGAACCATCCTGCCGCGTTGCGCGTCGAGGTGGAAACGCCGATCCTGTGGTCATATGTGTGTTGGGTGCAGGTGGTCGAGCAAGACCGGCCGCTCCCGCACGGCCGGCACCGGTCCTGCTGCCCGCGCCGCCGGGCCGCTCCGGGATGCCAGGCCTTCGTTTCGCGATCTTGCCGATGGAGGGCGGATGAGCGTTGCCAACGAGCCGGTCGCAGAGGTGGCGGTTCAGGCCGTCGAGGCGGCGGTGGACGGTCTGGCCAGGGTCAAGGACGCCGTGGCCATGGTGGTCTACGGCCAGGAGCGGGTGGTCGAGGAATCGCTGGTCACCCTCCTGGCGGGCGGGCACGGCCTCCTGGTGGGCGTGCCGGGCCTGGCCAAGACCCGGCTGGTGGAGACGCTGGGTGTCGTGCTGGGGCTCAGCCAGAAGCGGGTCCAGTTCACGCCCGACCTGATGCCGTCCGACGTGCTGGGCTCCGAGGTGCTGGACGAGGCCCCGGACGGGCGGCGCGCCTTCCGCTTCATCCGCGGGCCGGTATTCGCCCAGCTACTCATGGCCGACGAGATCAATCGCGCCAGCCCGCGCACCCAGGCGGCCCTGCTGCAGGCCATGCAGGAGCGCAAGGTGACGGTGGCCGGCGAGGACCACGACCTGCCGCGCCCGTTCCACGTGCTGGCGACCCAGAACCCGGTCGAGCAGGAGGGCACCTATCCCCTGCCCGAGGCCCAGCTCGACCGCTTCCTCCTGCAGATCGACGTGGACTATCCGAGCGAGGCCGCCGAGCGGCGGATGGTGCTGGTGACCACCGGCGGCACCGAGGCGACGGCACCCGTCATCGCCGACCCGCGCCTGCTCGACCAGTGGCAGCGCCTGGTGCGGCGCCTGCCGATCGGCGATCAGGTGGTGGACGCGATCCTGAAGCTGGTGCGAGCCGCCAGGCCCGGCAGCGGTGCCCTGCCCGACCTCGACCGGCTGCTCGCCTGGGGCGCCGGCCCGCGCGCCAGCCAGGCCCTCGCACTGGCGGTGCGGGCCAAGGCGCTGCTGGACGGCCGGATCGCCCCCTCGCTGGACGACGTCCGCGCACTCGCCCGGCCGGTGATGCGCCACCGGATCGCCCCCAGCTTCGCCGCCCGCGCGGAAGGGATCGACGCCGACGAGCTGATCCGCCGCCTGCTCGCCCATGCGCTCTGAGCCGCAGCGCGATCCGCTGGGCCAGCGCGCCGAGGCGGCGGGCCTCGCCGCCCGCCTGCCGGCCCTCCAGCTCGAGGCCAGGCGGATCGCGGCGGGCGTGGTGCAGGGTGTCCATGGCCGGCGCCGGGCCGGTCCGGGCGAGACCTTCTGGCAGTTCCGGCCCTACCAGCCGGGGGACCCGGCGCAGCGGATCGACTGGCGCCAGTCGGCGCGCGGCAGCCGCCTGTTCGTGCGCGAGCGCGAATGGGAGGCGGCGCAGGCCGCCTGGCTGTGGTGCGACCGCAGCCCGTCCATGACCTTCCGCTCCAGCCACGCCGTGCCGCGCAAGCTGGAGCGTGCCGCGGTGCTGATGATCGCCTTAAGCGACCTGCTGGTCGATGGCGGCGAGCGGGTCGGCGTGCTCGGGCACGACGAACGCGCGGTGGTCGGCAAGACTGTCGCCAGCCGGATCCTGCGCTCGCTCGGCTCCAGCGAGCCCCTTGCCCAGGACGCCCACCTGCCGGCCACCCGCATTCCCGCCCACGCCCGGGCCGTGCTGTTCGGCGATTTCCTCCACCACCCGGAGCTCCTGCGTGACTGGCTGCGGCCGCACGTGGCCAATGGCGTGCGCGGCGTGCTGGTCCAGGTGGTCGACCCGGCCGAGGAGACC
>NZ_DATMFZ010000305.1:0-5514 GCF_035556675.1 Geminicoccus sp.
GCGTGAGCCCCTCTACATCCCCGAGAACCTGCCGGTCCTGAAGGCCCTGGAGCGCTTCAAGACCTCGACCGTCCACCTCGCGATCGTCCTGGACGAGCATGGCTCGTTCGAGGGTCTGGTGACGCCCACCGACATCCTGGCAGCGATCGCCGGCGACCTGCCCGAACTGGCAGCCGACGCCCTGCCCGACGCGGTGAAGGCCGGCGAGCGGAGCTGGCTGCTGGATGGGCGGATGCCGATCGACGCGGTGGAGCGCACGCTGGCTGCGAGCGGCATGGCGAGCGACGATTACACCACCCTCGCCGGCTTCGTGCTGGCGCAGCTCGGCCGGATTCCCAAGGCCGGCGAGGCGTTCGACTGGCGTGGCTGGCGGTTCCAGGTGGTGGAGTTGGAAGGCCACCGGATCGACAAGGTCCAGGCGGTGCCGACCGAGGTAGCGATCCTGTAGCCGGCTCGGGCGCGCAGGCCCCGGAGTTCGTAACTTAGTGTGACGCCGCCGTCTGTCCGCTTGATCGGCACCGGCTGGCCCCCTAACTGGGAAGTGAACGGGGTCCGGGCCCCTCTGGCGGCCTGCCGATCGGCAGGCCGTGATGTCGGACCCCCGATTTCCCTGTCGGCCAATGGCGGCCGGCATCGATCTCGGGGTTGTTGTCGATGTGCCCGCAATCCTTCGTTGACGTAGCGACATGGCCGAGCAGCCCGTGGACCGGAGGTCGACCCGACCTGCCGGCGCTCGGTCGTTGTCAGATCCCAGGAGGCGAGCGTGACTGAAGAAGATCGCAAGGCGATCAACGATTTCTTCGAGCGGATGAAGAAGCTGGACGCCGAGCGCGACCCGGAGGCGGAGCGCCAGATCGACCAGCTGCTGCAGCAGAATCCGCAGACGAAGTACTACATCACCCAGATGGCGTTCTTCCTGGAGCACGCGCAGGCGGAGAGCCAGAACAAGATCCGCGAGCTGGAATGGAAGCTGCAGAACCAGCAGGCCGCGGCGCAGAAGCCGGCCGGCGGGGGCGGCTTCCTTTCCAACATCTTCGGCGGCGGCGGTGGCGGCGGGCGCAACGTCATGCCGCCCCCTGCCCCCGTCCATGCGCCGGGCTACCGGCCGGGCATGTTCCAGGGCGGTCAGGGCGGCGGCTTCCTCGCTGGTGCCATGCAGACGGCCATGGGCGTGGCCGGCGGCATGATCCTCGGCAACATGCTGATGTCGATGTTCGACCCGGGCGTGGCCGAGGCCGCGCCGGTGGACGAGGCGCCGGCCGAGGAGGAGCCGGACTACGCCGACGCCGGCTACGAGGAGGAAGTCCCGCAGGTCGACGACATGGGTGGCGGGTTCGACGAGGAGTGGTGAGCGGCGGGCGGGGCCGATCCGGCCCCGCCCTGCTTCACGCTCCCGCCGCCTTGGCCGCCAGCACGTCGTTGGCGGCCTTGGCGGCGACCGCCTCCGCACCTTCGTGCGCATCGGCGCCGGCGACCCGCACGGTCGGCACCGCGATCTGGATGCCGTTCTCGGCGAACGCCCGCTTGATCATCGCATAGGCCTTGCGGCGGATGGTGAATTGCTTGCCGGGATAGGTCATCATCTTCAGCGTGAGCTGCATGGCGAAGTCGCCGAAGCTGCTCACCCCCTGCATCTTCAGCGGCTGGATGAAGCCGGGGCCCAGTTCCTCGTCGGCCAGCAGATCCTTGCCGATCTGCTTGATGATCTTCTTGGCCTTGTCCAGGTCAGTGTCATAGGTGACGTTGATCGTCAGCTTGTCGATTACCCAGTCGCGGCTCATGTTCTGGATGGCGCCCAGCTCGCCGAACGGAACGGTATAGAGTGAGCCGCGCTGGTGGCGCAGCTTGACCGAGCGCAGCGAGAAGCTCTCGACCGTGCCCTTGTAGCTGCCGCTCACGATGTACTCGCCGATACGGAACGCGTCGTCGAGCAGGTAGAAGATCCCGCTGATCACGTCCTTGACCAGCGTCTGTGCGCCGAAGCCGATCGCCACGCCGACCACGCCCGCCCCGGCGATGAGCGGGCCCACCTCCACGCCCAGGCTCGAGAGCGCCATCAGCACCGCCATGGTGATCAGCACCACGAACAGCACGTTGCGCAGGATCGGCAGGAGGGTGCGGATCCGCTGGCGGCGGCGGATGATCTCGGTCGGATCGGCCTCGCTGCCGCCGGCGGCACGTACCAGGTGATGATCGATCGCGGTCCTGGCGAGCTGCCACAGGAGGTCGGCCACCAGCAGGATCGCCAGCGCGCGCAGGAGGTTGCGCAGGAACACGCCCAGCAGGTCGTCGCTCGTGCGCATCATGTTCATGTCGACGCCGAAGCCGCTGATGATGATCCAGGCGCCGATCGCGAAGAACATCAGGCGCAGCCCGCGCTCGATCACCACGGTCCAGGCCGAGGGCGGCTGCTGGGATGCCGGCTGGTCGCCCAGCAGGCCGTCGCCGTCGAGGTCGCCTGGCCGCAGCAGGTGCAGCACCGCGCGATGCGAGATCCGGATGGCCAGCGGCAGCAGCAGGGCTACGATCATCACGTCGAACAGCGGCACGACGTTCAGCACCCGGCCGACCAGCCAAGCGAAGGCGATGTAGACGATCATCCCGACCCGGAGGGCCGTTGCCGGACGCGGTGACCCCGGCTGCCGCGGCGGCTGCCGCCAGATCGCCTCGGCCAGGATGGCCAGGGCGCCCAGCCCGAACACATAGCCCAGGAGCCGCATCGACACCTCGGTGATTCCCACCGCGGCCACCAGATCGAGCACGACCCAGGCGAACACCAGGTAGCCGAAGAAGACCGCCAGCCGCCAGGTCCAGAACCAGGCGGCTTCCGTGGTGGTCGGCACAATCCGGAGCTTCTCGTTACCGGGCGAAAGGAGGAACCGGGCGATCACCAGGGTGAAGCGGACTGCCAGGATCACCGCGAGGGCGCCTAGGAGCAGAGAGCGCAGGAAGGCCGGCCACGGGAACAGGAGGCAGGCGCCGAGGCTGCCAAGGGCGAACGCTCCGATCCAGCACAGGCCGAACAGGAAGCGAACACCGATGATCCGCAGCCGCTGCCTGAGTGTGTCGATGGGCGCGGTAGCGATATGGCGGCGCACGGACCGAGTCGAGCGCCAGAACACCCACTCCGTACCCAGCCCCAGCGCCACGAAGCCCAGTACCAGGAGCAAGGCCCCCAGCGGCCCCACCTTGGCGATCTCCTGCGCGAGACGGTCACCGGCCGTGGCGAGGTCGGCCGGCAGGCGGGGCAGGCCGGCCAGCAGGACGTCCAGCCGTACCTCGAGTTCATGAAAGGCCCCAGCCAGCGCGCTGCCGTCGATGTCCGTGATCGGGGCCGGTGCCGCGGGCGCGGCTGCCAGTTCTCCCGCCCGCTCCCGAAGCCAGGCCTGCACGTCCGGGTCGGCCAGGAGCGTGGTGAACTCCTCGACCTTGTGCTGCGGGTCGCCCGCCGGAGCCTCCTGGGCCATGGCCGGCAAGGCAGCGAACACTAGGGACAGGAGCAAGAGGAAGACGGGCATGTCGCTGCGCCAAAAACGCAATCCACACAGGCTTGCGCTCGCACGGCTGGTCCGGCTGGGCAAGCACTGCCATCCAGCGGCAGGCAACAGGCTTCGACATTTCGCGCAATGTTCTCGTTTTGCTCTTGATGATCTGGGAACGTTACGTGAACATGCGTCATCTGCCCGCCCAAACCGGATGCCGGTGCACGGGCGTGAAGGAGACGCTTCCAATGATCGCTACCGTGCCGGGCTGGCCTGCCCGCCCCCTCTCGTCCCGGATCGGCCGCTGGAAGGGCCGTGTCCGGCTGGGCACCGACCTGCTCAACCAGTTGCTGGAGGTCGCGGGTCTGGTGGCCTTCGTCGCCGTGCTCGGCGCTATGCCGGTGATCCTCGCCGCCTTCTCCGGCTGATGCCGTTAGCCGCGGAGCGGGCGGACGAACCGGAGCTGTCCGTCCGACATCCGTCCGGCTTCCCGCCAGCCGGCCGCACGGTAGAAGCCCGGCACGCGCAGGCCGGGCTCGGCACCCGTGCAAAGCCAGGCCTCCGTCATCCCGCGACCAGCCAGCCAGCGTTCGGCCTCGCGTAGCAGGGCGCGGCCGATGCCCCGGCCCTCATGCGTCGGCAGGACGAACAGGGCAAACACGTCGCCCTCCACCGGCCGCACCATCGAGAACCCGGCCTCCCGGCCTTCGCATAGCGCCACCCAGGCGACGGCCTCGCCATGGCTCAATGCCGCCGCGATGCCTGACGGCGTGATGCCCAGGGCGGCCAGTTCCGCCATGGTCATCACGTTCTCCACAACCGCAGTGCGGATGCGGAACAGGGCCGGCACGTCGGCGACCCCGGCCGGACGGACCAGGAACTCGGTGGGCCACTCTGCCACCCCCGCTACCGCCAGACCGCTGGCGGCCGATTCGGAATGTTCAAGGGAGCGGCGCCTTCGCGCGTCCGGCCATAGTTCGGCGGCGGTTCCGGCCAAACGGGTGCCGTCGGCGGCGGCACGCGGCTGGCGGCGGGTGGCAGTGGTGGATGCTCGTCCGGCTGCAGCCTGGCACCTGGGTCCGGCACAGGCGGCGGGGTCACCACGTCCTGGGGCTTGGGCGTGGTCGGGATCACCGTGCCAGGCGATGGCAAGCCCGGATCGCGCACGACCAGGCCACCAGCCTGCGCCAGCGGCCGGACCGGCGGCGGATCGTCCACGAAGTCCGGGGCGCAGCCCGCCAGCAGCAGGACCCCGGCAGCCAGGCCGGCCAATGGCTGGATCTTCCTCACCCGTTCGCCCTTTGTCGGCGGCATGCCGCTCTGAAGATGGTGTCGGCGGGCGGATCGCGCCATGGATGGGTCGCGACAGACGGGAGGGACGAGATGCGCAGCCGGGCTCGGGTCGTGGTGGTCGGCGGCGGGATCGCCGGCGTGAGCACGCTCTGGCACCTGGCCCAGGCGGGCTGGCAGGACCTCCTGCTCCTGGAGAAGGCGGAGCTCACCTCCGGCTCGACTTGGCACGCCGCCGGCAACACCCCGACCTTTTCCGGCTCCTGGCCGGTGATGCGCATGCAGGCCTACAGCCTGGAAATGTACCGCCGCCTCGCCGCCGATTCCGCCCATGGGGTGACCTACCATGTGACGGGCTCCCTGCGCCTCGCCCAGTCGCAGGACCGGCTCGATGAGTTCCGGCACGTTACCGGCATGGCGCGCGCGCAAGGGCTGGAGTTCCAGGTACTGTCGCCGACAGAGGCGAAGGAACGCTACCCGTTCCTGGAGTTGCACGGGCTGAAAGGCGCCCTGCTCGACCCCCTGGACGGGGACATCGACCCCTCGATGGTGACCCAGGCGCTCGCGGCCGAGGCGCGCGCGGCCGGGGCCGAGATCCGGCGCAACTGCCCGGTCACCGCGATCACCCGGGGCGGCAACGGCTACTGGCAGCTCACCACCCCGGACGGCGTGGTCGAGGCCGAGCATGTGGTGAATGCCGCCGGCTACCGCGCGGCGGAGCTGGGCGCCATGGTCGGGCTCG
>NZ_DATMFZ010000306.1:0-25691 GCF_035556675.1 Geminicoccus sp.
CGAGAGCTCTGTCGCCGGCAAGCCGGCCTACACGCTCAACAGAAGATTGTTCAAATTGATCGCCTTCGACCACTGGATGGCCGACCATGCCGGCGAACGGGTCTCCGTCCTGATCGGCGACAGCACCACCAACCAGATCGACGCCGACGACCTCACCCGGCTGACCCGGCGGCCCTGGTATAGCCTCGCTTATGGCGGGGCCGGGCTGGCGGAAACGATCGACCTGGTGACGTATGTGATGAAGCGTCATCCCCTGGCGCAGATCGTCTGGGGCATGCCGTTCGCCCGGCTGATCGCCGGGGCGGAGAACGACATCCCGCGCACGATCGACATGGTCGGCGCGCCGCTGCGGCACATGCTGACCTTCGAGAGCCTGCAGGCGTCCTATCTCGTGCTGCGCGCCACCTGGCTCGGGATCGGCTTCGAGGACCCGAAGATGGACACGGGCGACCAGGACATCGTCACCTACCAGCTCAGCCGCGCGCGCAGCGAGATCGCCGGCCGGCCCTGGCCGGGCGAGGAACTGGTCAGTCTCGAGGACACCCTCGAGGAGGCCCAGGACCGCGGCGTATCCGTCGTCCTGCTGAACCCGCCGGTCCATCCGCGCACCACGGAGCTCTACCGGACGAGCTTCGCCGAGCGGTATGCAGGCTACCTGACACTGCTCGAGCGGCACTGCGTCATCGACTTCGACCAAGCGGCGCACCGCGCAGCCTGGCCAGCCCGGATGTTCCTGGACGCCAGCCACCTGACCATCGAGTACAAGCCCCTGCTCACCAGGGCCCTGGCGCAGGCGCTGGGCGTCCCTTGCGCCAGGCCGCTCCTCACCGCGCGCTGAGGATCGCCGCCCGCCCGGAAGTCCGGGACGGGCGGCGTGGGAGATCAGGCTTCCAGCGGTGCGAACAGCTGGTCGATGTCCTGCTCGGAGAAGCTCATGCTCCCGGCGGTGCCGGTCAGGATGCCGTCGACGAGCTGCTTCTTCTTCTGCTGCAGCTCGATCATCTTCTCCTCGACCGTGCCGGACGAGATCAGCTTGTAGACGAACACCGTCTTGTCCTGGCCGATGCGGTGGGCGCGGTCGGTCGCCTGCGCCTCTACGGCCGGGTTCCACCACGGGTCGTAGTGGATCACCGTGTCGGCGCGGGTGAGCGTCAGGCCGGTGCCACCGGCCTTCAGGCTGATCAGGAAGATCGGCACCTCGCCGGCCTGGAACCGCTTGACCGGGGTCTCGCGGTCCTTGGTGCGGCCGGTCAGCTTGACGAAGTCGATGTCGATCTCGGTCAGCATCTTCTCGATCAGGTCGAGCATCTCGACGAACTGCGAGAAGATGATGATTCGGCGGCCATTCTCGATCATGTCGGGCAGCATGCTCGAGAGCAGGTCGAGCTTGGCCGACTGGGACAGGCCGAACCCGTCCACCTTGTCGCTCTTGAGCAGGCGCGGGTCGCAGCAGACCTGCCGGAGCTTGAGCAGCGCTTCCAGGATCGCGATGTTCGACTGCGCCAGGCCGCGCTCGGCGATCTCCTGCCGCACGCGTGCGTGCATGGCCAGGCGGACGGTCTCGTAGAGGTCGCGCTGCGTATCGGTCAGCTCGATCTCGCGCATGATCTCGTTCTTCTCGGGCAGGTCCTGGGCGACCTGGTCCTTGGTGCGACGGATCATGAACGGGCGGACGCGTGCCGCCAGCAGCTGCTGGCGCTCCTGGTTGCCGTCCTTCTCGATCTGAGTACGGAACACCTTCCGGAAATTCTCCCGATCCCCGAGATAGCCGGGCATCAGGAAGTTGAACATCGACCAGAGCTCGCCGAGATGGTTCTCGATCGGCGTGCCGGTCAGGCACAGGCGCTGGTCGGCCTTGATCTTGTAGGCCGTCCTGGCGAGCTTGGTGGTCGGGTTCTTGATCGCCTGGGCCTCGTCCAGCACCACCAGCCGCCAGTCGCGGGCCAGCAGCTCGTCGCTGTCGCGCAGCAGCAGGGCATAGGAGGTCAGGACGACGTCATAGTCCTGGATGTGCTCGAACAGGTCGTGGCGATCCTGGCCGTGCAGGACCAGCAGCCGGATGTGCGGCACGAACTTGCGCACTTCCGAGCGCCAGGTCGGGATCAGGCTGGTGGGCCCGACGATCAGCACCGGCTTGTCGAGCTTGCCCTGCTCCTTCAGGAGCGCGATGTGCGCGAGCGTCTGGAGCGTCTTGCCGAGACCCATGTCGTCGGCCAGCACGCCGGAGATGTTGGCGTGGTGCAGGAACTGCAGCCAGTCCAGGCCCTGCTTCTGGTAGGGGCGCAGGTCGGCCTTGAGCTGCCTGGGCGGCATGCATTTGGGCAGCTCGCCGTTGGCGGTGAGCTGGCGGGCGAGCTGGCGGATGCTCTCGCCGCCGTTCCAGACCAGCGTGTTCTTGGGCAGCTCGTCTTCCAGCTGGATCAGGCGGGTCGCCTCGGCCCGGCTGAGCTTGAGCGTGCCGGATTCGTCGACCTTGCCCGCGGCCAGCAGCTCGTAGAGCGAGCGCAGGATCGCGGCCAGGCGCTCGGCCGGGATCGGCAGGATCCGGCCGTCCGGCAGGTTGGCGTAGATCGGCTCCTCGCCGGCCTCCTCCAGGGCGGACGGCGACATGCTCTCCGGCGCCCGCTCGAACAGCTCCAGGATCACCGGCAGCAGCGGCAGGCGCTCGCCGTCCACGTCGATCTCGACCTTGGCCTCGAACCAGTCGATGCCGCTTTCCACGACATCGAGGTGCCAGCCATTGGTGACCTTGGCGACCCGGTACGGATATTCCGGCCCGAAGGTGACCTTCCAGCCTTCCCGGACCAGGCGCGGCAGTTCCTGGTGGTTGAACTGCACCCAGCGGAAGCTGAGGTCGTCGTCCTCCTCGCCTTCCTCGAAGGTGAAGTCCTGGCGGCAGGACGGGTCGGCGAACTTGCCGAGCCCGGTCGGGCCCAGCGGCTGGAGGCCCAGCGCGTTGAGGCGCTCGACATAAGGCACTTCCAGCAGTGCGTCGCGCGGGATCACCAGCAGGCGGTTGTCCGAGACATGGTTGATCTCGGTCTTGCCGTCCTGCCAGCCGACCTGCGCGCCGGCATAGTCGAACGAGAGGCGGAGCAGCGGCAGGTCGACGTCCTCGATCTCCTTGTTCCAGCCGAGGCCCCGCTGCACCTGGACGCGCGGGCAGTGCAGGTGGAGCACCGGGGTCGGCGCCACCTCGATCCGCTCGCGCTTCTTCAAGGGCTCGGGCAGCGGGATGTCCGGCACCGCGGCCACCAGCTTCTGGCGCACCAGGCCGGCCGTGATCGCCGGGATCGCCGGGGCGTTCAGCAGGTGGCGGAGCGGGCGGACGTCCAGGCCGGTCTCGACCTTGCCGACCACGCCGTTCTTCAGGTCGGCATACCAGGGCTGGCCCAGGTTCAGGATGATCGTGTCGTCGTCGGCCCCGTCCAGCTCGCACAGCGCGCGCTGCTGGCCCTCGCCGTTGAAACGCCACACCACCTTGCCCGGCCGGTCCTCGCCGAGCGTGAGGGCCGGGTTGCTGCTGCTCTGCCAGTGGCAGTGGCCGGTGGCGAGCATCATGCGCAGGACCTCGCCGTCGGTAGGCCCGGCCAGGCGGCGGACATTGCCCGGGACGCCGGCCAGGAGCCGGCCGATCACCTGGTCTTCCAGCGTGACGAAGCGCGGGGCGTCGTCGCTGGCGATCTGGCTGATCGAGACCGAGTTGTCCCGGCCGTACATGCCGTCGCGCAGCCGGCGGGCGCGCGAGGTCCGCACGCTGACCGGCTGGGCCACGCCCAGGTCGCGCCAGGAGCGCTGCGCCGGCTCCAGGAGGTAGAGCACCACGTCGTTGTCGGAATCGCTGGCCCGGCTCGTGCCGGACATGGCAGCGAGCCACGCTTCGGTCTCGCTGTCGATCGCGACAGTCTGTTCCTCGGGCTCAGGCGCCGCGGTCTTGTGCAGGGCGTGCAGCAGCATCGCCACCGCATGCTCACACTGGGTGTGGATCATGCAGGTGCAGGTCGAGGAGACCTTCACGCGTCCGCCGCGTCCGTTCTGCACCTGGATCCGCACGAGATAGGGCACCCGGCGGTCAGCCTCCTTGACCTTGCCGGAGATGGTCTTGCCGTCGCGCTCGACATCGAGTTCGACGACCGTACCCTGTTCCTGGAGAGTTTCCCCCCGCTTCCAGGTCGCCGGGTGATAGAGCCGCTCGAGGTCGGCGCGAGAGAAGGGCAGCATGATTGTTTTTTTGTCGTCAGCGCAGGTTGACGTGGATCACCGGACCATCCGGAGACCTCGGTGAAGAGTCGATCGGCAGGAACCGCCGGCGGCACGCAACGACCGTTGCGCGCCGGAGGCTCCAGCGGGAATGACAATATCCCCCAGACGAGCGAGCGACGGCCCTAGATGAAACCATCTTCACCCCCGATCGATGGCCTCGTGCTGGTCGGAAACCAGTTCCAGCCGGCACTGGTGCGTTTCAGCCACAGGATCGAGGCAGTCGTGCCGCACTCCGGCGCGAATCGCAGCCGCTACGTGATTCCGGGCTTCGTGGATCCGCATTGCCACGGTGGCGCCGGCGCCGACGTGATGGCGGGAGCGGAGGCGGTCCGGACCATGGCGGCGTTCCACCTGCGCCACGGCACCACCACGCTCCTGCCGACCACCGTCACGGCGCCGCGTGAAGCGATCGTCCAGGCGTTCGCCGGCATTGCCGAAGTCATGCGCATGGGCGCGCCGGATCAAGCCGACCTGCCGGGCGTACATCTGGAAGGGCCCTTCATCAATCCTGACAAGCTGGGCGCGCAACCGCCGTTCGCGATACCTCCCGACCTGGACCTGATCGGGGAGCTGATCGAGTTCGCACCCATAATCGTCGCCACCATAGCACCAGAACAGGATCCGACACACCAATTGATCGCGCATTTCAGCCATCTGGGGACGCGCGTGCAGATCGGCCACAGTCTTGCCGATGCCGGCCAGTGTCTTGCGGCGCTCACGGCAGGCGCCTCGGGCTTCACTCATCTGTTCAACGCGATGACCGGCGCCGACCACCGGCGGCCCGGTGTGGCGGCGGCGGCACTCGGCCACGCCAGCCACGCCGAGATCATCCCCGACCTGCTCCACGTTCATCCGGAGATGCTGCTGCTGGCGCGCCGCGCCATTCCGGGGCTCTACGCAATCACCGACGCCATGGCGGCCGCCGGCTGCCCGCCCGGCCACTATCGCCTGGGTAGCCATGATGTGATTTCCGACGGGAGCTCGGCCCGGCTACAGGATGGGACCTTGGCCGGCAGCGTGCTGACCATGGACCAGGCCCTGCGCAATCTCCTGGCGCTGGGGCTGCCGCTCGCGGAGGCCGCCCTGCGCACCTCGACGGTGGCGGCGGACTATCTGGGCCTGGACGATCGCGGCCGGATCGCGCCGGGCCGGCGTGCGGATATGCTGGTGGTCGACGCAAATGGCACGATCGGCGAGATCTTCTGCGCGGGCGTACCGGTGGAGCCGGACAGGGGCTGAGCCGAGTGCGCGCCGCCCTTGCCCAAGCCCGGTCGAATTGGCCATATGCGCGCGTCGCCCCGCCAAGTTCTTCGGGAACCCGTCGTCCATGCCCCATCGTCGCCGTCACCGCCGCCCGGATGCAGGCTTCACCCTGATCGAGCTCCTGGTGGTGCTGGTCATTCTCGGCCTGCTCGCAGCACTCGCGGGGCCGCGGGTCCTGG
Source organism: Geminicoccus sp. (assembly GCF_035556675.1). Taxonomy (GTDB): domain Bacteria; phylum Pseudomonadota; class Alphaproteobacteria; order Geminicoccales; family Geminicoccaceae; genus Geminicoccus. The sequence continues at coordinate 5,706 of NZ_DATMFZ010000306.1, forward strand.
GCTACCTGTCGAGCGCGCGCTCGGACACCGCCAAGCTCCAGATCGAGAACCTGAGCCAGGCGCTGGAACTCTACAAGCTCGACAACGGCAACTATCCGTCCACCGCGCAGGGCCTGACGGCCCTGGTCACCGCACCTTCGGGCGTATCGACCTGGCGGGGGCCCTATCTGAGCAAGCCGGAGCTGCCGAAGGATCCCTGGGGGCGCGACTATGTCTACCGTGCCCCCGGCCAACGCGGTCCGTTCGACCTGGGCTCGCTCGGCTCGGACGGCACGCCGGGAGGACAGGGCGATGCGGCGGACGTCGGCAACATCGCCCGCTGACGGAATTGCCCCCGCCCAGGCAGGCTTCACCCTGCTCGAGCTCCTGGTGGTGCTGGTCATCCTCGGCTTCGCGACCGGCTGGGTGGCGGTGCGCGCCAGCGCCTATCTGGGCGGCGGGATCGGCACCGCGGCTGCCGACGCGCGCCGGGCCCTGGTCAACTGCCGCGGCCAGGCGCAGGTCGAGGGCCGGCCGGTCCTGTGCCGGGTCGACCCGGTGGAGCGGCGGGTGGGCACGGTCCGGCTCAAGGGGCAGCCGACCCGGCTGGAGCTGGCCGGCGGCACCGGCGATGCCGTGCTGTTCTACCCGAGCGGCGAGGCGTCCGCCGCGCGACTCCTGGTCGGCAACGATGTCGAGGCGCGCCATCTCCTGGTGTCGCCCGTGACCGGGCGGATCCGGATCGTGGAAGACCATGCAGGCTGAGCCAGCCATCGCGGGCGGGCCGTTCGGCCGGCCGGCAGACGCCGGCTTCACCATTCTCGAAGTGCTGGTGGCGCTCACCGTGCTGGCCCTGGTGGTGGCGGTCCTGTTCGAGGGGATCGCCAGCGGCCTGCGCCGCACCAGCTACGACGAGGGGCGCCTTGCCCTGGTGCTGGAAGCGGAGCGCATCCTGCAGCGGATCGACCTGGACCTGGCAAAGCCGCTCCCGCTGCAGACCGGGGTGGAGGGCGAGCTGCGCTGGCGGCTGGATCGCCAGCGGATCCAGGATCTGCCGGCCCGCCCGCCGGCAATCGGCGACGATCCGGAGGAGAACGAGCCGCAGGAGGGCCAGCTCGAGCTGGTGCGCTACGTGGTGACGGTGGAGGGGCCGGACGGCCGCCAGCTCTCGGTGCAGACCAAGCGCCTGCGTACCGTGCCGCAGCAGGCGACCCGCCCGGGGAGCGGGTTTGGCGACGATGCGGACGACGACGAGGCGGGCGGCCTCGGCGAGGGCAGCAGCTCGTTCGGCGACGGTGACAGCGGCTTTGGCGATGGCGGCTCTGGCGGGAACAGCGGCTTTGGCAGGGGCGGGTTCGGAGGCGACGATGCGTCACCCTGAGGCCGGCTTCACCCTGATCGAGCTGCTGGTGGCGATGACCCTGCTGGCGGTGCTCGCCACCGTGGTCACCAGCGCGCTGGGCTCGACCAACCTCTCGATCCTGAAGGGCGACACGCGCACCTCCGCGCTCACCGCGGCGGTCGACCTGCAGCAATTGCTGGTGCGCGAGGTCGGCCGGGCCCGGCCCTACGTGCCCGACCGCAACGGCCGGCTCCAGCCGGTGTTCGAGGCCAGCCCCGACCGGCTGCGCTTCATCGCGATCCAGCCCGAGGGCCGCCCGGCGCCGGTGCTCCAGCTGGTCGAGCTCGAGATCGACGACCTGGCCGGGGTGGCCCAACTGCTCCTGCGCAAGGTGCCGGTCGGCGAGGACCCGACCGAGGCGCTGCAGGCCCTGGAAGCCCAGGCGCCGATCGTGCTGCACCGGGGCGGCCGCTATGCGCTGCGCTACTTCGGCGCGGTGCGCACCGAGCGCCCCGCTGCCTGGGTCGCCGCCTGGCCGCCCAATGCCACCGACCTCCCGCAGGCGGTGGCACTCGCCATGACCAGCCCGGGCGCCCTGCCGATGCCCGAGATCGTGGCGCCGTTCCCGGTGCGGGGTGCCGCCATCTGCGGCGAGCAGCGGGTCGAGTGCCGGCTCTTGTCGGGGAGTGCGTTATGATGCGCGACCGCCGGGGCAGTGCGGTGCTGGTGGTGATCTGGATGACCGGCGTGCTCGCGGTGATGGCGCTGGGCTTCTCCGGCCGGGTCCGCGAAGGCTCGCTGGAGGTCAACATGGCCGAGGCGCGCCTGAGGGCCAGTGCCGCGATCGACGGCGAGGTCGCCCAGATGCTCTATAACCAGCTGCGCAGCAGCCGGGAGATCGAGGAGCGCGAGCGCGCGGAGGCTGCCGCGCACGATGCCGAGGCCCACGCCGATGCCGAGGCCCAGGCCGACGCCGAGACCAGTGCCGCCCTGGCCGACGACGGGGAAGGCCTGGACAGCGGGTTCGACGACGGGGGCGATACGATGGGCAGCGGCGAGGCCACGCGCTCCTTGTCGGATGCCTCCGGGGAACCGGCGATCGAGCCGAGCAATGGCATCGAGGCGATGATGCTGTCCGGCCGTGCGATGACGAACCGGGTGGTGGCGGACGGGGTCAGCCTGTACCTGCATGCGGAACCGGAGATGGGAAGGATCGACGTGAACCGTGGCGACCCCAGGGTCCTGCGTGCCCTATTGGAGAAGATCGCGGATCGCCAGCTCGCCACGCGCGCGATCGAGGTCACCGAGGCAGGCAAGAAGCGGGCGAGCCGGGCCGGCGCCGTGATCGGCTCGGCCCCACGGCCGTTCGTCAGCGTGGACGCCTGGCTGGCGGCCACCGACATGGATCCGAGCATCGCGGAGCGGGTGCGGCCCTATCTCACCACCGCTACCGGTGCGCCGAACATCGAGCTGAAGTTCGCCCGACAGGAACTGATCGACGTGCTGCCGTTCCTGTCGAGCTCGCAGAAGAAGATGATCGCCGAGGCGCGGGCCAAGTCACCGGCCGAGCTGTCCAAGGTGCTGGCCCAGATCGCGGAGGATCCGAGCACCCAGCCGGAGCCCGGAGAGGAAGGCGGAGAGGAGGGTGACGCGACGGGTGCCGCCAGACAGGTCATGCGCCTGACAGTGGAGGCCACGATCGACGGGCTGCTGCGCCGGACCGACCGATTCCTCCTGGCCTTCGAGGATGGCCAGGGGGGTGGTGACGCCGGTGCCGCGGCCGATGCCGGGGAGAGCGGCGACACGCCGGTGGCCGTCACGGCTGCCGGTGCCGAAGCCGCCGCCGCACAGAGCGCCCAGCGCCTGCCCTTCGTGATCCTGGACCGCCAGACCCTGGACGCGCCGCCGCCACCGTCGGCACCGGGCCAGAGCGGGACGCCGTCATGAGCACGGCTACCCTGGACGAGACCGGCACGGAGGGCGGCTTCCAGCGCTTCTGGCAGTGGTGGACCGGGGAGCTCGGCGGGTTCCTGCCGCGCCGGCGCCGCGACCCCTTGCTGCGCAAGGCGGTGATCCTGCTCTATGACGGCGTGGGCTTCCGGGTGATGGTCCGGCGGGGCGCCGACGACGCGGTCGATCTCGGCCGGCTCGACCTGCCACGGCCCAGCCGGATCGACGTCAAGCGCGGCGTGGCCGAGCCCCGACTGGTGCCGGACGAGCAGTCGGTCGAGCTGGCCGAACGGATCCGCCGGAGCAGGATGCCGGTGGTGCTGCGCCTGCCGGCGAGCGAGGGGCTGGTCACGCTGGACGAGCTGCCGGCGGCGGCCGAGCGCCATCTCCAGGACGTGCTGGCGCACCGGGTCGACGTGCTGACCCCCTGGACGCCCGAGCAGGTCGCCTATGACGCCCGGGTGGTCGGCCGCGCAGCCGAGACCGGCAAGATCCGGATCGAGGCCACCTTCGCACCGCGCGAGGTCATCGACCGGCTGCTCGGCACGCTCTCCGGCTTCGAGCTGCAGCCGGCGGTGATCGACGTGGCGGGCGTCCATGTCGACGAGCTGCCGCGCGTCGACCTCCTCCAGGGCAAGGGCCGGCGCGGCTCGCGGCTCGGGCTGATGGCGTGCATCGCCGTGGCGGCCCTGGTGCCGCTGGTCACCCTCGTGCTGGCCTACGACATCTGGCAGCGCTCGGCCCTGGTCGAGGAGCGCCGCACCCAGGAGCAGCGCCTGGTCGAGCGGCGCCAGGAGGCCGACCTCGCCCAGGCCGAGCGGCTGCAGGCGCTGGCGGATGCCAACTTCCTCAATGCAAGGCGGGCCGAGCGGCCATCGTCGCTGGTGGCGCTGGAGATCATCGCCCGCGGGCTGCCGGACGATGCCTGGCTGTCGCGCTTCGAGCTGGCCGGCAACCAGATCACGCTGACCGGCGAGGCCAGCGAGGCACCACGCGTGCTGGCCCTGATCGGTGCCGACCCGCGCTTCGGCAATGCCGCACTGGGCAATTCCAGCACGCGCGGGCCTTCGGTGGCGCCGGAGCTGTTCGGCCTGCAGGTCGACCGCTTTACCCTGACCGCTCAGCTCGCCGCCGACGCGCAGGTCCGCCCGCTCGGGGAAGACGGGCTGGAGATGGGGCCGGGCGGTGCGGAGCTGCCCCGGATGACCGCGCCGGGCGCCGGTCCCGAGGCGGCCGTGCCGGACATGGACGATCCCGGCGAGCCCGCCGAGGGAGGCGCGCCATGACCGGACTCGTCGCCACCCCCGCCGCCAGCCGGGCCGCGGCCGTGGCCATCCTGCTGGCGCTGCTGGGCCTGGCCGCTGCGATGATCCTCGTGCCGCTCTGGCTGATCGACCGGCAGCACGAGGAACTGGCCACGATCGACCAGCGCGTGCGGGCCATCCATGCCGGTCTGGCCAACCAGGCGCAGCAGGCCGGAAGCGAGGCGGTGCCGGACGTGCAGGGCACGATCGAGGCGCAGAGCCCGTCGCTGGCCGGTGGCATCATCCAGGAGCTGACCGGCAACGCCGTGGTGGTGTCCGGCGGCGAGCTGCGCTCGGTCGAGCTCCTGCCGACCCGCGAGGAGGAGCGCTTCGTGGCCGTGCCGATCCGGGTCACCTTCACCGGCGATTCGGTGATGCTGCGCGAGTTCCTCTACCGGATCGAGACCTCCTCGCCGGTGCTCCTGGTCGAGCGGCTGGACATCACCGCCGAGCAGAGCCCCGACGACCCGTCCAATGTCTGGCAGGGCGACATCCAGGTGGCCGCCGAGATCGTCGGCTGGATGCGCCAGCCGGAGCCGCAGTCATGAAGGGAATGAGCCCGGTCACACTCGGTGTGATCCTGCTGGCCCTGCCGGTCCTGGCCTGGCTGTGGTGGACCAGCGGCGAGGACGAGGCCGCGGTGACCGCGGTCAGCCGCGGCGGCCAGCCGGCCGCTCAGGCACCGGCGGAGCCGGCTCCCGGGAACGCCCTGCGCGCGCTGCCGCCGATCGAGACCTTTACCGCGATGGTCGACCGCCCGTTGTTCGCCGCGACCCGCCACCCGACGGTTCCCGTCACCGAGCCGTCGGTCGCGCCGTTCCCGACCGAGGTGGCCGAGGCGCCGCCGGAGGACAATATCCGCGACCGCTACCGCCTGATCGGCACGGTCGAGGAGAACGGGCGGGTGTTCGCGCTCCTGGTCTCCAGCGAGGGCAGCTATGTCCGGGTGCGGCGCGGCGATCGGCTGGACAACTGGACGGTCGACGCGGTCAGCCGGCAGCGGGTCCTGATGGTGAACGGCGAGAACGTGGCCGAGTTCCTGCTGGTGCCGGACGGGATGAACTGAGCGGCGCACCAGGCAGATGCGGGCGATCCGGGGCTGGAACCGGCCGGCGACCCCGGGCCGGCCGTGGCGCAGGGCGAGGTGTCTTCCGGGCAAGGCGCTCACGATCTCTGGATCGCCCGTGCCAGCGCCTTCACGGGGCTCGTATCGATGGTCGGTGCCTGCCATAGCCTAGGCCGGTGGTGAATCTGCGGCGGCGCTAGCGGCGGAGGCTGTCGGCATGGAAACCGATCGGGTCTTCCGGGGCTCCATTCCCGCTCTGTACGACCGATATCTGGCGCCGATGATCTTCGCGCCGTACGCGGATGATCTGGCGGCCAGGCTGGCGGACCTGCGGGCCGGAAATGTGCTGGAGACCGCTGCCGGAACGGGCGTGCTCACCCGCGCCCTGGCGTCCGCCCTGCCGCAGGACGTCGCCATCATCGCTACCGACCTCAACCAGCCGATGCTCGATCATGCGGCGAGCCGGCTCGTGTCCGACCGGGTCACCTGGCGGCAGGCGGATGCCCAGATGCTGCCGTTCCCCGACGGCATGTTCGATGGGGTGGTGTGCCAGTTCGGGGCGATGTTCTTTCCGGACAAGCCGCGCGCGTTTGCCGAGGCCGCGCGGGTTCTCAGACCCGGCGGGCACTTCCTGCTCAGCGTCTGGGACCGGATCGAGACGAACGAGTTCGCGGACGTGGTGGTGCGGGCGGTCGCAGCACTGTACCCGGATGATCCGCCGATGTTCCTGGCGCGCACGCCGCACGGGCACCATGACACCCAGGCCCTGGAGACGCAGCTCGGAGCCGCGGGGTTCGGCACGACCAGGGTCGAGCGCCTCACGCTGGAGAGCCGAGCACCCGACGCACTCTCGGTCGCCATCGGCTATTGCCAGGGCACGCCGATGCACAACGAGATCGAGACCCATGGCGCGGATGCCCTGGACGCGGCGACCCAAGCCGCGGCCGATGCGATCGCCGCGCGATACGGCCCGGGGCCGGTTGCCGGCCAGATCAGCGCCTATGTGATCACGGCCGGACGGTAGCCACACGCCGTCCGTCGCCAGCTTCCTGACGCACGCCAGTGCGGCTACTATGCCTCGACCGCATCCTCCTGCTGCTGGACGCGCCACAGCGCAGCATAGGCGCCACCCCTGGCCAGCAGTTGCGCGTGGGTGCCGCGCTCGATCACCCGGCCCTCGTCCAGCACGATGATCTCGTGGGCGTCGCGCACCGTGGAAAGTCGGTGCGCGATGATCAGCGTGGTCACGCCTTGGGCGGCGGCGTTCAGGCTTTCCTGGATGGCGCGCTCGGTGCGCGTGTCGAGCGAGGAGGTGGCCTCGTCCAGGACGAACAGGCGCGGGTGCTTGAGGACGGCGCGGGCGATGGCCACGCGCTGCTTCTCGCCGCCGGACAGGCGCAGGCCGCGCTCGCCCACCACCGTGGCCCAGCCATCGGGCAGGGCCGCCACCACCCGGTCCAGCCCGGCGATGCGCGCAGCTGCCTCGATCTCGGCCTGGCTGGCGCCCAGCCGGCCGAAGGCCACGTTGCTCTCCAGCGTGTCGTGGAACAGCACGGTGTCCTGCGGCACCACCGCGATGGCGTCGCGCAGGCTGGGGAGGCGGATCTCGCCGATCGGGATGCCGTCGATCGTGATCGTCCCGCCGGTCGGCTGGTAGAGGCGGAACAGCATGCGGGCCAGCGTCGACTTGCCCGAGCCGCTGCGCCCGACCACGGCGAGCGTGCGCCCCGCCGGGATGTCGAGGTCGATGCCGCGCAGCACCGGGCGGCGCGGGTCGTAGCCGAAGGTCAGGCCTCGTGCCCGCACTGCCACCGGCCCGCCCGGCGGCAGGTCGCGCGTCCCGGCGGACAGCAGGCTCTCGGTAGGCTCGCCCAGGAGTGCCCGCAGCCGGTGGGTCAGGTCGAGGGCCTGGGTGAACTCGCGCGCCATGTGGCCCAGCCGCTCGACCGGGCCGATCACCTGCAGGACATAGGCGTTGATCAGGACGAAGCCGCCGGGCGTGAGACGGCCTGCCATCGTCTCCCGCGCCGCCAGCCACAGCGCCAGGCCCATGGCGATGGCGAAGATCAGCGCCAGGAGGATGCCGTTGCCGGCGGTGGTCCGGTAGTAGCGCAGCCAGGCGAGGCTGCCCTGCTCCAGGGAGGCACGCAACTGGCCGACCACCCAATCGCCGCGGCCGAACAGCTTCACCGTCTCGTGGTTGAGCAGCGCATCGGTCGCCACGCCCATGGCGGCGGCATCGCCGGTGGAGGCCGCCAGGTGCTGCGCGCGCTGGCGGGCGAGGCCCCGGTAGAACACGAAGCCGTAGGCCAGCATGAAGCCCAGCAGCACCAGGAGGATGGCGGGCGGGATGTCGACGGTGAGCAGCACGGCCAGGGTGGCGCCGACCTCCACCGCGAAGGGCAGCACCGAGTGGACCATCGCGTCCAGGATCCGCCGCCAGCCGAGCAGGCCATCCGAGACCACCCGGTTGAGCTCGCCGGTACGGCGGCCGAGATGGAAGGCGTGCGGCAGGTCCAGGACATGGGCATAGGTCTGCTGCGCCATGCTGCGCTCGACGAAGCGCATCACCCCGCCATAGAGGTAGAACATCGCATGGCGGGACATGCGGGCGAGGCCCAGCAGCAGGGCGTAGGCGACGACGGCGAGACCGGCGCCGGCCGCATCATGTGCGGTCAGGTCGTCCACGGCGCGGCCGAGCGCCAGGGGCGAGATCGCCTGGAGGCCGGCACCCAGCGACACCAGCACCACCACGAGCGCCACCTGCCAGCGCTGCCGGCGGCTGAGCAGCGTCCAGACCGACCGGCCGGCACCGACCAGGCTCTTCCAGAACGGCTCGATTCGCTGGTTGCTGTCCAATCGCCTGTCCGTTGCCCTATCCGCCGAAGGTGACCGCCTTGAACCTGCGGGTCTGCTCGGTCAGCGCCCGCTCGGTCGGCAGGCGCTCCATCGAGGAGGCGCCGTAGAAGCCGTTGCACTGCCGGCTCCGGGACAGAACGTATTGCGCGTCCTCCGGCTCCGAGATCGGGCCGCCATGGCAGAGCACGATCACGTCCTTGCGCACCCGGCGCGCGGCCTCGGCCCACTGGTCGATCAGGCCGGGCGTGTCCTCCAGCTTCACCGCGGTCTCCGCCCCGATGGCGCCGCCGGTGGTCAGCCCGAAATGGACCACGATGATGTCGGCGCCGGCCTGCGTCATCGCCACCGCCTCGTCCTCGTTGAACACATAGGGCGTGGTCAGCAGGTCCTGCTCATGCGCGGCCCGGACCAGATCGACCTCCAGGCCGTAGCCCATGCCGGTCTCCTCCAGGTTCACCCGGATCCGGCCGTCGAACAGGCCCACGGTCGGGAAGTTCTGGATGCCGGAGAAGCCCAGATCCTTCAGGTCGCGCAGGAACTTGTCGCGGATCATGAACGGGTCGGTGCCGTTCACCCCGGCCAGCACCGGGGTGTTCTTCACCACCGGCAGCACCTCGCGTGCCATCTCGACCACGATGTCGTTGGCATTGCCGTAGGCCATCATGCCGGCCAGCGAGCCGCGGCCGGCCATGCGGTAGCGGCCGGAATTGTAGATCACGATCAGGTCGATGCCGCCGGCCTCCTCGCACTTGGCGGACAGGCCGGTGCCGGCGCCGCCGCCGACGATCGGGATCTTCTGGTCGATCAGGGCGCGGAAGCGCTCGAGCAGGGCGGCACGTTCGAAACGGGGCATGGCAGGCCTCTTCAGCGGACGATCTGGTGAAAGCAGTCGACGAGGGCGGCGGCGAACTCCGGGTCGTTCAGCGCATGGGGCAGCTCGATCAGCTGCCGGCCGGGTGCCTCCTGCCAGCCGGTGCGGATCGCCTGGAACAGGGCCTGGTCGGCGTCCGGGTCGTGGAACGGCATGCCCGGCACGTCGATCACCGACACGCCGCCCAGTGGCAGGAGGAAGCGGACCGGCCCGGTCATCCGGTTGATCTTCGCCACCAGCCAGGCGCCGATCCGGGCGTTCTCCTCGGGCGTGGTGCGCATCAGGGTCACGGTCGGGTTGTGGACGTAGAGCTGGCGGTTGGCAAAGCGCTCCGGGACGCTGGCGCGCGGGCCGAAATTCACCATGTCGAGGGCGCCCACCGAGCCGATCCAGGGGACCCCGGTGCGGATCACCGCATCCAGCCGCTCCGGTCCGGCGCTGAGGATGCCGCCCACCAGCTCGTCGGCGATCTCGGTCGTGGTCACATCGACCACCGCGCGGACCAGGCCGCTGTCGACCAGCTTCTCCATGGCCTGGCCGCCCGTGCCGGTCGCATGGAACACCAGGCAGTCGAACCGATCCTCCAAAGCTGCGGCCACCGCCTGCACGCAGGGCGTGGTCACCCCGAACATGGACAGGGCGACCGCCGGCTTGTCGGCCACTTCCGGTGCCGGGACGCGGTGCTGCATCATGCCGGCCAGAGCATGGGCGGCGTTGCCCAGCACCGTGCGGCTGATCGAGTTGATTCCCTGCACGTCGGTGACCGCGTTCATCATGCAGATGTCGGAGGCACCCACGTAGGGGCGCACGTCCCCTGAGCCCAGCGTGCTGACCAGGACCTTGGGCAGGCCCACCGGCAGGGCGCGCATCCCCGCCGACACGATCGTGGTGTTGCCCGAGCCGCCGGCGCCGATCACCCCGCCGAGATCGGCCCGGCCCTGGAGGAAGCGGGCGAAGGCTTCGGCCATCGCCGCCACGGCACTGCCGCGATCGCCGGTGAACACGGCATCCGCCCCGTCCGGATGGCAGGCCGCGACCTCGCTGACAGTGATGTCGGCGCCCTCACCCGGCCGGGTGGTGCCGACATCGACCAGCACCGCCGGCACGCCCGCTGCCACCAGCAGGTCGCGCAGATAGCGCAGCTCCGGGCCCTTGGTGTCGAGGGTCCCGGCCACATAGGCCTTGTTCACCGTCTGCCTCCCTGTTGCCGAACGACCAGATAGACCCGGCCATCGACGCCGGAAAGCGGCAATCACGCAATCGGCACTCACCTGGAAGTTGACAATGACCGGAACTCATGGTCGAGTGAGGTCAGTTGGCAACCAGGAAAGGAGGTGATCCGATGTCGAGCGTTCGGGTGTCCGTTACTGCCGAGACGATGTCGGTCACGTTCTTCGTGAGCAACTGACGTCTTTCCAGTCTCGTCCGTAACAGGACACTGACGCAGTATCTCGGCAGGCCGCTTCCCTTTGGGGAGGCGGCCTGTTCGATTTTCTGGGGACTTTTCCGTTATTTGGTGTGCTCTGCCGGCCGGTGCGGCGAAGATGCGCCATCCGTTCGGCAGCTCCGTCATGAAGGCTGGCATGGAGCTGGCGTCCCCCTTGCCGAAGGTGCGACCGCGCACGATCGTTCCGGGGATGCTGACCGCAACGCCCGGCTGACCGGACGGCGGGAGAGGCGCATCAGGATCCGCAGGCACAGCGTGTCCTGGCTCTACCCGGAACCTCTCCCATGTACCCGTTCCTGCCTTCGGAATCCGTCCTGTTCGTCATCTACCTGGTCGCGATCACGGCCGAGGCGATGTCCGGCGCGCTGGCGGCCGGGCGACGGGACATGGACATTTTCGGCGTGGCGGTCATCGCCTTCGTCACGGCATTGGGCGGCGGCACCATCCGGGACCTGATCCTCGGCCGGTTCCCCATCGGCTGGACCCAGCACCCCGAATATGTCTACCTGGTGATCTCCGCCGGGCTGCTGACCCCGGTGGTGGCGTCCTTCATGCACAATCTGAAGCGCCTCTTCCTGGTACTCGACGCCATGGGCCTGATCGCGTTCTCGCTGATCGGCTGCAGCGTCGGGATGGCGATGGACTATCCGAGCGTGGTCGTCGTCATGTCCGGCATGATCACCGGCATCTGCGGCGGCATCCTGCGCGACGTGCTGTGCAACCAGGTGCCGGTGGTGTTCCAGCGCGAGCTCTATGCCAGTGTCTCGCTGGCCGTCTGCGTCCTGTTCCTCGGCCTGCATGCCCTCGGTGTCGATACCGACCTGAACACCGCGATCAGCTTCGCCTTTGGCCTGGCACTGCGCCTGCTGGCCATCTGGGGCCGCTGGCGGCTCCCGACCTTTTCCTACCAGGGCCGCTGGGACTAGATGGCAAGGTGCTCGGCCGGTGCACGTAGGAGCTTCACCACCAGGTGTTCATCCGCCTGGTGAATGCGGCCGAGGTGGCGGTACCGGCCTGCAAGCTGGTCCACTGCATCCTCGACAACTATGGCAGCCATAAGCATACTGAAATGCTGATTTGGCTGGAGCACCACCCGCGCTGGACGTTTCACTTCATTCGACCTCCTGCTCCTCACTCAATGTGGTCGAGGCTTGCTTTTCCAAGCTGGCCCGGCAGCGACTCCGGTGCGGCAGTTACCCTTCCTTGGCGCTCCAGAAGGCGAGCAACCGCTTCGCGGCCGGGCACAACCACGGCCCGCGTCCATTCGCATGGGCCGTCGATCCGGACCAGATCGTCGAGAAGGTGCGCCGGGGGTACGAAAGATGGGCGAGAGGTAGGCCATGTAACGGCTCTTGGAGGGCAAGACTATGGCAGCAGCTCGAGTCGAGCGGCGGCTGGCTGCCATCCTGGCAGCGGACGTGGTCGGCTACTCGCGCCTGATGGAGCGGGACGAAGGCGGGACCTTCGAGCGCCTCAAGGCCCATCGCAAGTCGTTCGTCGAGCCGCTCCTGGCCGAACATCGGGGCCGGATCGTCAAGCTCATGGGCGACGGTGCGCTCTGCGAGTTCGCCTCTGTCGTCGACGCGGTCGCCTGCGCCGTCGCGATCCAGCGCGGCATGGCCGAGCGGGAGGCGGGGGTGGCCGAAGCGGACTGCACCCGCTTCCGGATCGGGGTCAACCTCGGCGATCTCGTGGTCGACGAGGACGGTGATCTCTACGGCGACGGGGTGAACGTCGCCGCCCGTCTCGAGCAACTCTGCGATCCCGGCGGTGTGTTCGTCTCCGGCACCGCGCACGACCACCTCCGGGGCAAGCTCCGTGATGAGCTCGAGTATCTCGGTGAGCGGCAGCTCAAGGGCATTGAACGACCTGTGCGCGTGTACCGGGCGGTCCCGAGCGGTGTGATCGTGCCACCGGCACCACCCTTGCCCGACCGGCCGTCGATCGCGGTGCTCCCGTTCGACAACATGAGCGCCGATCCGGAACAGGCATTCTTCGCCGACGGGATCACTGAGGACCTCACTACCGCGCTCTCGAGGCTCAAAGGCTTCCTCGTGATCGCCCGGAACACGATGTTCACTTACAAGGGGCGGACTATCGACGTGCGGGCGGTCGGCCGGGAACTCGGGGTGCGCTACGTGCTCGAGGGCAGTGTCCGCACGGCTGGCAGGCGGGTCCGGGTGACGGCCCAGCTCATCGAGGCCGCGAGCGGGAATCACCTTTGGGCCGACCACTACGACCGGCCGCTCGACGACATCTTCGCTATCCAGGACGAGATCACGGCCAGCGTCGTCGGCTGTATCGGGCCCGAACTCCTGGCCGCCGAGCATGCCAGGGCGGGCCGCAAGACGCCGCAGGACCTCGATGCCTGGGAGTGCGTCGTGCGCGCCCTGTTCCGGAGCGCCGAGTTGTCGGACGCCGGCAGCCGCGACGCGCTCGCGCTGCTGGACCGGGCGATTGCCCGCGATCCCGGCTACGCCCAGGCGTTTGGGATGAGGGCCCGGATCGTCGTGTGGCGGGCTTTCCAGGGCTGGGAGGAGATGGGCCCCACGTTGACGCGGGCAAAGGCCGACATTGCCAGGGCCCTGGCCGCTGACAAGGACGAACCTTGGGCGTACCTCGCGCAGGGAATGGTGGCCTACGCAACACGTGACGAAGCGCTCGCCATGGCGGCCCTCACCCGGGCGGTCGCGCTCAACCCCAACTCCGCCTACGCGCACGGCCAGCTGAGTATCGCGCACACCTTCAGTGGCCGTGCGGACGAGGCCGTGGCCTGCATCGACCATGCCGTACGGCTGAGCCCACGCGAGATATTCCTTGGTGATTACGACCTGTTCTACGCCTTCGCGCACTTCCAGGCCGCCCGCTATGAGCTGGGGCTACGGCATGCGCGCGAGGCCCACCGCTGGCGGCCCGGGCACCCCACCCCGCTTCTGATGGGCGCTGCCTGCGCCGGTCAACTGGCCGACGCCGAGGCGGCCGCGGAGCTGCTCCAGGATTTGCGGACGCTAGTCCCCGGCGCCTCGAGGGCCTCGGTCGAGGCGACAATCGGTTTCATCCGGGCCGAGGATCGGGCGCGCCTCGTGGAGGGCCTTGCTCGCGCCGGTCTGGACTAGCCGCGCGGAGCAGCCAACTCCCGCGGCGGGGTCGCAGCCGGATGGATGGCTCATTGCCCATCCTGCCGTCGTCATCCGGCTAGTCGTGTGCGCCACACGCCATGTTCGGCTGGTTCTACCCCGACCTCGCGCTGTCCCGTTCTCCCAGCATTCGATCAATACTCGCTTTGCGGGCAATACGTGTCCGGAAAGAATTGTCCCTGGCCGACGACATCATTTTGAAGAAGGATCAAAGTGAGATGGATGCTTGCTTGACTTTTTGGCTAAGATAATAGGATAACCATTATTTATCATGATGCTGGCATTGTTGCTTGCGAGGCAAGTGCCTTGGAGGTGCGGCATGGCGACCATCGATGGCACGACGGGCAACGACATCCTGGTTGGCACCGCCGCGGCAGACCTGATCAATGCCCGGGGCGGCGATGACCGGATCAGTGGCAGGGGCGGGGACGACGAGCTGTTCGGCTCGGCTGGCGAGGATCGCGTGTTCGGCGGTGATGGCGCCGACCGGATCTGGGGCGGCAGCGGCCCCGACCGGCTCCATGGCAACGCCGGCAACGACCTGATCTCGGGCGAGAGTGGCGACGACCGCCTCTATGGCGAGGATGGCGACGATCAGCTCCAGGGTGGCAGCGGCAGCGACCAGCTCCAGGGCGGGCAAGGCAACGACCGGCTTTCAGGGGAAAGCAGCGGCGACCGTCTGTTCGGTGATGCCGGCAGCGACCAGCTCGATGGCGGCAGCGGCAACGACTGGCTCTGGGCCGGGCGTGGCGACGATACCGCCAGGGGTGGGCTAGGGGACGACCATATTCGCGGCGGGAGCGGTCATGACCGGCTGGATGGCGAGGACGGCCAGGACGAACTCCTGGGCGGCACTGGCAACGACGTCCTCCATGGCGGTGCCGGCGCTGACCTTCTCGAGGGAGAAGAAGGAAGCGACACGATCCATGGTGGCGATGGCGACGACCAGATCGGCACCAGGTCCGAGGATCTGGGCGACGACACGCTCCATGGGGAGGGCGGTGACGATACGATCAGCGGCGGTGACGGTTTCGACATCCTGTATGGCGGTGCTGGCGATGACTACCTGCTGGTCGGCACGGGCCTGGTCACCAAGCTCGAGTATGACGACGCTGCCAACTATGCCAATGGCGGCCTGGGGAATGACGGCCTCACAGGTGCTCGGGGAATGGATCGCCTGGTGGGCGAATCCGGTGCCGACAGGCTCTTTGGCCATTTCGGCGACGATCTCCTGGATGGTGGCAGCGACAACGACGTGCTCAACGGCGGGGTCGGCAACGACCAGCTGACCGGCGGCACCGGAGGTGATCGCTTCCAGCATTTGTTCATCGACTACAATGACGACTATTTCGATGGCGGCGCTGCCGGCGAGGACACCATCATCGACTTCAGGCAGGGGAGCGACGTCATCCAGATCGGGGTCGCGTTCAGCGCCAGCATCATCGACGACCCGCCGCCGATGCCCGTCTGGAACCTCGATTTCGGCGACCTCGACAGCAATGGCAACGGCGTGCTCGACGATGACGACCGCTTCGTCGAGATCGAGGACAGCGGGAGCCAGCATTCGACCGTGCTCCAGACAAGCGAGATGCTCGCCGCGATCAACGAGGGCGATCCGGTTTCCTGGGACACCTCCAGCCTGACCATCCAAGGGGTGACGGGCCTGCAGCGCGCCGACTTCGCCTTCGGCATCGAGGCCTGACCATGGATGGATGACCGCAGCCGGACGCCAGTCGCGCCGCAGCAGCCCAAAGATCCGGCTCAATCGGATGGTCGGAGATTGATCTTCCGAAGACGGTCTCCAGAGGTTAAACTGCCGCGATCAGGTGGAGAGACGGCTCATGTTCTGGCGCGTCGTCATTTCCGTGATTGTTTCCGGTATTGCCTGGCCCGTTCTGGCCGGGGAGCTGCATGATGCGGCCACCAGCGGGGACGTGGCGGCGACGGAGCGCCTGCTGGAGGCGGGGGCCGAGGTCGACGCGCCCGGGGACAATGCGGAAACGCCGCTGATCCTGGCGGCCCTGGCCGGTCAGGCGGACGTCGCGCGCATCCTGCTGGACCATGGCGCTGATCCCGTCGCCCGCAATGCCGGCGGGTTCACGCCGCTGCATGCCGCGGCCTATGGCGGCAGCGTGCCGGTGGTGACCCTGCTGCTGGAGCGCGGGGCACCGCGCGACGATGCGGCCAACAAGGCCGGGGTCACGCCGCTCATGGTGGCGGCACAGGAGGGTGCGGTCGATGTCGTCCGGCTGCTGATCGAGCGCGGGGCGCCGATCGAGGCACCCGAGCGGGACGGCTACACGCCGCTCACCCACGCGCTCTGGCGCAGCCACGACCAGGTAGTGACGCTGCTGGTGCAGCACGGTGCCGCCTGCCAGCCGGCGGACATCATGGGACAGGCGCCCTATCAGCAATGCCTCGAGGCACAGAAGTGACGGAGCGGGATCGATGTGGTGGACGAGGGTGAGGAGTGGGTGTGTCTTCGGCGCGGTCTCGGCCGGGGTCTTGGCTCTGGCCGGCGGTGCGCTGGCCGGGAGTGCGGTCAACACCGGCTATTTCGGCGGCGTCGCGATCATGGGCTATGATCCGGTCGCCTATTTCACCGAGGGTCGGCCGGTGAAGGGCTCGCCGGAATTCACCTATCGCTGGCTGGGCGCGCCCTGGCATTTCGCCAGTGCCGAGCACCGCGACATGTTCATGGAGAACCCGGAGCGCTACGCGCCGCAATATGGCGGCTATTGCGTGGGTGAGATGGCCGCGGACGGGGTGACGGTCAGCATCGACCCGCATGCCTGGCGGATCGTCGACGGCAAGCTGTACCTCAGCTACGACCAGGGCTTTGCCGACGAGTTCGCTTCCAACCCCGAGGAATACCTGTCCAAGGCCGAGGCCAACTGGCCGCAGGTCAAGGCGGAGCTCGAGCAGGAGCCCTATCGCTGATCCTGCTCACTCGGCCTCGGTGAACCAGAGGACGCGGGAAGCGTTGGCATAGACATAGTCCAGCCCGTCCTCCCGCGTCCCGGCGGGCAGCCGGTAGACCGGGCCGCAGCAGGCCCGGCCCATCAGCACGTTGTCGCTCTTCTCGCAGAGCAGCCCGTTCTCGACATAGGAATGGCCGGTCAGGAACTGGCGCGGCGTGCGGTAGGCCATCCGCCCGTTGGGGTCGATCTGCAGGATCGCCGGCTCGTTCTCGTCGGTCATGCCCTGCCAGGTCCGGCCCAGCGCCACGGCGGAGATCTCGGCACTGGTGAGCTGGACAGCCTCGCCTGGCTCGAACCCGCCGGGCCATTGCGGCAGGCCCGCCACGCGCAGCGCCTCCAGGATGGCGGCGAGGTCGGCCGGGTTGCGGAAATTGTCGAGCACGATCCGGTAGAAGGCCAAGTTCAGCGCCGGGCTCATCCCGCGGGCCTCGGCCACGGCGGCGCGCCCCTCCTCCAGCCGGCCGGCGCGGGTGTAGGCGATGCCGAGCGCCAGGTGGAAGTCGTCGAGCTGGGCGGCCACGTCATGCCCGCGCTCCAGCACCTCGACCGCGCGGTCGTGCTCGCCGTTCAGCGAGAAGGCGAGCCCGGCGGTGATCCGGTCGCTGGTGGCGGGGTTCGGGTCCAGGCGTAGCGCCTGCTCGACCGCGGCCGCCGCACCGGCGTGATCGCCGGCGAACATCAGCACGAAACCCAGCGTCGCAAAGGCTGCGGCATCGCCCGAGCCCAGCTCCACCGCGCGCTTGGCCGAGGCCACTGCCTCGTCGTAGCGCCGGTCCACGACCTGCAGGATCGCCAGCACCGCATCGGGCACCGCCGACGCCGGATCCAGCCCGCTGGCCCGGCCGGCCATGTCGTAGGCGAGCTGACGCGCCACCGGCCCGGGCAGCACGTCGTCATAGTCGTTGCGCCAGACATAGGTGGCGGTCCGGGCGACCGCCGCCATGGCGTCGGCGAACTCCGGATCCTCCCGGATCGCCTTCTGGTAGAAGAACAGCGCCTCGCGCAGGCGCGGCTTGGAGCCGATCCGGGCGGCCTGCTCGGCGCGCAGGAAATAGTCGTAGGCTTCCAGGTCCCGGGTCGGGAACCGGTCGAGGCGCTGTTCCTCCGGTGGCGTCAGCTCCACCTCCAGGGCTGCCACCACCCGGTGGATCACCTCGTCCTGCACGGCGAACACGTCGCCGGCTTGGCGGTCGAAGCGGGCGGCCCAGAGCTGGTCGCCGGTATGGGGGTCGACCAGCTGGGTGTTGATGCGGACCCGCTCGCCTGACCGGCGCACGCTGCCCTGGACGACATAGCGCACGCCCAGGTCCTCAGCGATGTCGCGGAGCAGGACCGGCTGATCCTTGTAGGCGAACACCGAGTTGCGCGCGATCACCGACAGGCCGGAGAGCTTGGCGAGGTCGGTGATCAGGTCGTCGGTCATGCCATCGGCGAAATAGTCGTCGGCGCTGGAGCCGCTCATGTTGGTGAACGGCAGGACCGCGACGGTGGGCTTGGCGCGCTGGCCGAACTCGTCCGTCGGCAACTGCCACACCAGGACCAGTGCCATGCCGAGCGTCGTGGCCGCACCCACGATCCACCGGCGCAGGGCCGGCAGGCGCAGCCGGGGCAAGGGTCGGGGTAGAGGCAGGGGCACGGGCAAGCGCCGCCCGGGCGGCAGTGTGCCGTCCATGCGCACCCGCCAGGTCTGCACCGGCCGCCGGATGTTCTTGACGTGGTGCAGGCCGGCATCGTCCAGCGGCAGGTCGATTCGGCCCTGGAGCTGGTAATAGGCGGCGCCGGACAGGAGCACGCCGCCGGGCGGGCAGAGCTGCTCCAGGCGGGCGGCGACATTGACCGCGTCGCCATACAGATCGCCCTCCTCGACCACCACGTCGCCGAGGTTGATCCCGATCCGGAACACGATGCGCCGCTCCGGCGGTACCTCCGCCTGCAGCCCGCCCACCGCATGCTGCACGTCGACGGCGGCACGGACCGCGTCGACCACCGAAGCGAACTCGGACAGGAAGCCGTCACCGGTGAGCTTGACGATCGTGCCGCGATGATCGGCCAGGATCGGAGCGATCACCTCCTTGCGCAGGTCGCGCACGGCAGCCAGCGCGGCGGCCTCGTCCGCCTCGACCAGGCCGGAATAGCCCACCACGTCGGCCACCATGATGGCGGCCAGCCGCCGCTCCGGGCGGGCCTTGTCCTTCTCGTTGGCCGGCTGCGGCATGCGCTCCACGCTACCTCGCCTGCGATTGCGCCAGTCGTCCTCCCGCGCATCGAGGGCAATGAGTATGGACCTTCCGGGGCAAATGCGACACTGCCTTCGGCATCCGCCGATGCCGGACCGGTTCATTCGGGGCCGGCCCACCCCAACTGCTCACCTCGTCCACCGCTCCAGATCGGCCCGCATGCGCCTGCTCGCGATCAGCGACCTTCATCTCGGTAGCCCGGTCAACCGCGACGCGCTGGTGGCGCTGCCGGACTTTTCCGAAGACTGGCTGATCGTCGCCGGCGACGTGGCCGAAAGCCTGCGGCGGGTCGGCGAAGGGTTCGCCGCCCTGCGCCGCCGCTTCGCCAAGGTGATCTGGGTCCCGGGCAACCATGAGCTCTGGGCGGTCGGCGAGGAGGCGGAGCTGCGTGGCGAGGCCCGCTACCAGGCACTGGTGGAGCTGGCGCGCAGCCATGGCGTGCTCACGCCCGAGGACCCGTTCGCGGTCTGGACAGGTGCTGGCGGGCCGGTGCGGATCGTGCCGCTGTTCACCCTCTACGACTACAGCTTCGCCCCGCCCGGCATGGGGCCGGACCAGGCGGTCGCCTGGGCGCAGGCTGACGACATCTGGCCGGTCGACGAGGTCCGCCTGTATCCGGACCCCTATCTATCGCGCGACGCCTGGTGCCGGGCGCTGGTGGCAACGAGCTTGCGCCGGCTGGAGGCGCTGGAGCCGGGCCTGCCCAACCTGCTGGTCAGCCACTGGCCGCTGCGCGAGGAACTGGTGCGCATCCCGCGCGTCCCGCGCTTCGCGCCCTGGTGCGGGACCCGGGCCACCGCCGACTGGCCCAGG
>NZ_DATMFZ010000307.1:0-4368 GCF_035556675.1 Geminicoccus sp.
TGGTCCTCCTGCCCGAGGACGACGTGCGGACCGGGATCTCGGCGCTGAAGAGCGTGGCCGGCCTCAAGGTGGCCCATTCCCGCGACTTCAGCGAGCAGTCCATCCAGACCGCACTGGCCGAGGCGGATGGCATCCTGTTCGACCAGTTGCGGGTAGCGGTGGTCGCGACCCCGCCCGATCAGCTCCACGCCCTGAACTCGGTCGGCACGGGCGAGGGCATCCTGGCGATCGAGCCGGAGCGGATCGTCCACGCGCTGTCGAATGGCCGGATCGGCATTCCTCAGCCGGTGCCCACCCGACCGACCGATACGGCGGCAGCCAACCTGTCCATCGATTATCTGCGCGGCTATCGCGACGGCGTGAACTCGATCCTGGACCGGCTGATCGGCGATGGTGCAAGGCCTGCCGGCCTCCTGCCGCAGGCCGACGAGAGCGAGGCCACCTGGGGGCTGCAGGCAGTACGCGCCACCACCACCCGCTGGACCGGCCAGGGCATTCGGGTCGCCGTGCTCGATACCGGCATGGACCTGAACCATTCCGATTTCGAAAGCCGGCCGATCGAGGCACGCAGCTTCATCGCCGGTGAGGAGGTCCAGGACGGCAATGGCCACGGCACCCACTGCATCGGCACGGCCTGCGGGCCGCTCCGGCCGGAGCGCCTGCCGCGCTACGGGGTGGCGGGCAACGCCACCATCTATGCCGGCAAGGTACTGAGCGACGCGGGCAGCGGCTCGGACGGCAGCATCCTGGCCGGCATCGACTGGGCGCTGGCGAATGGCTGCGTGGTGATCTCCATGTCGCTGGGGGCACCGGTGGCCGCCGACGCCACGCCGTCGGCGGTGTTCGAGCAGGTCGGACGGCGAGCGCTCGCGGCCGGCAGCCTGATCGTGGCCGCGGCAGGCAACAGCAGCCAGCGGCCGAACCGGCTGGCCCCGGTCGGCCATCCCGCCAACTGCACCTCGATCATGGCGGTAGCGGCGGTAGACGAGCGTCTGGACGTCGCCTGGTTCTCCTGCGCCGGCCTGAATCCACAGGGCGGCCAGATCGACCTCGCCGCCCCGGGCGTGGCCGTCTACTCCGCCTGGCCTGGACCGCCCTACAACACGATCAACGGCACCAGCATGGCGACCCCGCACGTCGCCGGCATCGCCGCCCTGTATGCCGAGGCCGATCCTGGTGCCCGGGGCCAGGCGCTGTGGGCACGGCTGGTCCAGACCGCGCGGCGCCTGGACCAGCCGGCCCGCGACGTCGGTACTGGTCTGGTGCAGGCGCCGGTGTGACCGGCAGGTGCGATCACTTCTGTGCATACCCAGGTAGCTCAAACGCAAGTGTTCGCTAAATGTTCTAGTTTTGTTCTCGCAAACTCATCTTTCAGTCGCTGCGTGGCACCTTGTCCAGCCCCATGATTCGAGGCACGTTCACTATGATCGAACGCCCACCATATACTGGTGGGTACCTCGCGGGGCTTCGAATGTCAGACAGGCTCAACGTCGTGGTGTCGGTCGACGAGGCCAGGCTCAAGGACTTCGCGGATGTCCTGCAGGAGATGGCCGAGGCCGGCCTGCATATCGAGAACGAGATGGCCGTGCTGGGCACCGTGTCCGGCTCGGTCGACGATCCAAGGGTCCTGAGCCGGCTGCGCCGGGTCAAGGGCGTGGCGCATGTCGAGCGCTGCCGCCAGTTCCAGATCGCGCCGCCCAACGCCGAGATCCAGTAGCGCCGCCCGCCCGGCGCGCTCATCCTCCCCCTGCCTCGGTATGGCGAACTCGCGCCGTCCCTGGCTGGAGGGAACGTGGATGGGTGGCATCAGGATCTGTGCCGGCATCGTGCTGGCAGCCGCACTGGCAGCACCGGCGAATGCCCAGGATGGCGGCCTCTGGGGTGTCTACGAGCAGCAGCTCAAGGGTGCGAAATATATCGACCTGACCCATGCCTTCGCACCGGTGCAGCCGGTATGGCCGGGCTTCGCCAACGCCACTTTCGGCCCCGCCGTGGCCGGGCGGGACATCGAAGGCTATGTCGCCAAGGGCGAGGAGTTCACCTACGAAAAACACGGCTTCGTCGCCTCTGCCTACCAGATGCCGACCGACCAGTACGGCACCCAGCTCGACCCGCCGGCGCACTGGGACGAATACGGCGCCACCATCAGCGACCTGCCGCCGACCTTCGCCGTCCGGCCGCTGGTCGTGATCGACATGTCCGCCAAGGTCGCGGCCGATCCCGGCTATGCGCTCCAGGTCACGGACATCGAGGCGTTCGAAAAGGAGCATGGCCGGATCCCGGAGGGGTCGGTCGTGTTCGTCCGCTCCGACTGGTCGAAGAAGTGGGACGACGTCGCGCACTTCAACGACAAGCCCTTCCCCGGGGTCGGGCTCGACACGCTGAAATTCCTCCATCTCGAGCGCAAGATCCTGTTCCACGGCCACGAGCCCCTGGACACCGATGCCACGCCGACGCTTGAGGGCGAGGCCTGGCTTCTGCACAATCACTTCACCCAGGCCGAGGGTGTCACCAACCTGGACCTGGTGCCGCCCACCGGCGCGCTGGTGACCATCGGCTTTGCCAAGCCGCTGGGCGGTACCGGCGGCTATGCCCGCTATGTCGCGATCGCACCCGCCGACTGGCCGCACGGCGTCACCATCGCCGAGGCGCCGGGCGCACCTTTGCCCAAGCAGCCAGCCCCGCTGCGGCGCGGCGCCGATGGGGTCATGCGGCCGACGCCGCAGCCGTGACGCGGCTATGAGCTGATCACGACCAGGTCGCTGCCGCTCTGCCGGTCGGGTGTCAGCGGCAGGTCGGTCGTGATCAGCAGCGCCCCCTGGTGCAGGTGCCGGGCGATCGCCGTCCGCCCGGCCTCGTCCACCTGCAGGCGCGCCATGATCTGCCCCGGCTGGGGCTCCGGCGGGCCACCAGCCGCCTGGCCGTGGCGGAATGCCTGCCACCGCGCACCGTCCGGGCCGATGCCGGCCAGCACCAGGACGTGCTCGCCCAGCGGCGTGCCCGGATCGACGATCGTCACCGCACCCGATGCCACCGTGTCGCCGCCACGCTGGATCACGAAGCGCTTGTCGGCGGAGGAGACCAGGATCGCCAACGGGCCGGCCGGCGCCGCAGCACCCGCCATGGGCAGCTTCTGCCCGCCCTTGGCCTGCAGTTCGTCGTCGATCTCGCGCTCGGCCTCAGGCGAGAGCAGCAGGCCCGGATGGACGATCTCGGCCGGTGCCGAGGTCGCGTCCGCGATGATCACCACCGTGCCGACCCGGGTGATCGTGTAGAGCCGGTCGGAAAAGGCGCGTGGCAGATGCACGCAGCCGTGCGAGCTGGGATAGCCCGGCAAGCCGCCGACATGCAGCGCGATCCCGGTCCAGGTCAGCCGCTCCATGTCCGCCATCTCGGCGCCATCATAGATGTTGGAGTGATGGTCGACCTGCTTTTGCAGGATGGCGAACACGCCCGTCGGCGTCGCGTGGCCGGGCCGGCCGGTGGAGCAGGTCGAGACGCCGATCCGGATGCCGTCGCGATAGACATGGGTGAGCTGGTCGGGGATCGAGACGATCACCGCCACCGGCCCTTCCGGCGAACGCTCCGGATGCCAGGCGAACTGGCCTGGCCGCAGGAGATGGTCGTCCTCGACCGCCTGCCCGAACGCCGGCCCCGCTAGGAAGCCCATGGTCATGCTCAGAAGGAGCGCGCGGCGTCGGATGGAGGCAGGGGGCACGGCAGGTCGCTCCGGCGGCTTCGGGTTCAGCCCGAGCCATCGTTTCGCGGCAACGGGACCAGGGCAAGCGGGATTGGCGGTGGCTCTTGTGCTTTGCCGCGCCAGCGGCCACCCCTCCCCCGAGGCCAGCCCTGGCGACGATGATGCGGATCCTGCTGATCGACAATTATGACAGCTTCACCTTCAACCTCGCCCATCTGGTGGCGGAGGTGGCGGGCGAGCTGCCGCTCGTGCTGCGCAACGACGCGCTCGACCTGACCCTGCTGGCAAGGCTCGATCCGGCGGCGGTGATCATCTCGCCCGGGCCCGGGCGCCCCGATCGGCCGGCCGACTTCGGCATCTGCACGCAACTGCTCACCACCTTCCCAGGGCCGATCCTCGGCGTATGCCTGGGTCATCAGGGCCTGGCCGTGGAGCATGGCGGGGCAATCGACTACGCGGCCACCGTGATGCATGGCCGCCCCAGCCGGATCCGCCATGACGATACTGGCCTGTTCCGGGGCCTGCCCCAGGACTTCCAGGCGATCCGCTACCATTCCCTGCTGGTGACCCGGCCAGGAACCGGGCTCGTGGCCAATGCCTTTGCCGAGGACGGCACCATCATGGGCCTGCGCCACTGCGCGCGGCCGGTCCACGGTGTCCAGTTCCAC
>NZ_DATMFZ010000308.1:0-66733 GCF_035556675.1 Geminicoccus sp.
ATCCTGGCGAGCGGGGCGATCGCGGCTTCCGGCATGGGTGCCGGCGGTGCGGCGCCGATCAGGGCGATCAGGTAGTTGTACTGGCGGATCGCCCAGGTGAACTTGAAGAAGCCGTAGATGAAGATCGTCAGGATCACGACGATCTTGAGCTGGGTCAGCCAGACCGTCGGCGGGTGGGAGAGCAGGAACTGGCCGAGCGTGGCCACGATCGTCTGCGCGTTGGCGAGTGCTCCGATCAACGCGCCGATCACGAGCACGGTCGTGGAGGCGAAGAAGGATGCGCTGGACAGCACATGACCTACCAGGGCTGCATCCGTGATGCGGTTCTCCCGCTTGAGCATCGACGCCATCCAGTCCTGGCGGATCTCGACCATCGCCTCGTTCAGCGTGATGCGGCGGCGGCCGACCAGCGCCAGGACGTGGGGATAGAGCAGCCAGCCGCCGATCAGGACCACGCAGGCGACGAGGTCGGCCCAGCGCCCGGCGGACTGGATTGCCGCATCGGTCATGGGCGGGTGTCAGGCCGGCATGGTGGCTGGGATCACGGCGCTTCGCCGCCCGGCCAGTGGTCCGGTGCGTCGGGATCGAGCACCTCGTAGTCGGCCCGGTCCGCGACATAGATGTGCCGCTCGATCACGAGGCCGCTCGGCTGGTCGATCGAGCCGGCACTGATCGAGATGTGCCGGCCATGCGCGGGCTTCCAGAACAGCGGCGAGCCGCACTGCCGGCAAAAGCCGCGCTCTGCCATGGCCGAGGAGCGGTACCAGCCGAGCTGCCCGGTGTCGGTCACGGTCAGCCGGTCGGGTGCGGCCGCCGAGTAGGCGCCGAGATAGCCGTGCGCCCGGCGGCACTGGCCGCAATGGCAGATCGAGATCGCCCTCAGCGGCCCGTCCACCCGGTAGCGCACCGCGCCGCACAGGCAGCCACCGCGGATCGATCCCGTCACGTCCCTGCTGGTCATTGCCTCGCCGTTCCAGGGTGCCCAGACTGTGCCGCAACCTTAGATCGACCGCCTCCGGAGGGCCAACCGTCATGACGCTCGTCCGCAAGACCTACGGAAAGGGGCGTGTCCGCGTGCTGCGTGTGCAGCGCCAGGTTCCGGGCCGGCCGGATGGCTGGCACGAGGTCCGCGAGGCTACGGTCAAGGCCATGGTGACCGGAGACTTCGCCGATACGTTCACCCATGCCGACAATGCGAAGTCGATCTGCACCGACACGATCAAGAACATCGTCAACGTCGTGGCGGCTGAGCACCTGGACTGGAGCAACGAGGCGTTCTGCACCGCGATCGCGCGGCGCCTCCTCCACCAGTACCCGATGCTAGACGGCGCGAATGTCACCAGCCAGGAGACGGTGTGGCGCCGCCTCGTCACCGCCGGCCAGCCGCAGCCCCACGCCTTCACCCTGGACGGCAACGGCACGCCGTTCGCCCGCGCGACCATGACCCGCAGCTCGCTGCTCACCGAATCGGGCATCACCGGCTTCACCTTCATGAAGTCGACCGGCTCCGGCTGGGCCAACTTCGTGAAGGAGCCGTTCACGACGCTCAAGGAAACCGACGACCGCATCGCCGCCACCGCGATGGATGCGTCCTGGCGATGGCACAGCGTGCCGCCCGACTACGAGGCGGCCAGGGCCCGGATCCTCGACACGATGCTGAGCGTGTTCGGCAGCACCTACAGCAAGAGCATCCAGGACAGCCTGTACCGGATGGGCAAGGCTGCCCTGAAGGCGGTGCCGGAGATCGAGGAGATCACGCTGGCCTGCCCGAACAAGCACTACCTGCTCGTGAACCTGGAGCCGTTCGGGATGGACAACCACAACCAGGTGTTTACCGCGACTGACGAGCCGCACGGCCAGATCGAGTGCACGATCGGCCGGAACTGACGACCCGAGGAATCCCGGCCCACCTGCAAAGCCTCCCCGCTGCAATGCTGCGGGGAGGCTTCGTGATCGGCAGGCTCGGCTGGCCGGGCCTGACCCGGTATCAGTAGACCCTGACCCGTTCGCCGGTCGCCGAGTGCTGCTGGACGCGCAGGTTGTTCTGCACGTGCTTCCCCCCCGGATACGGTCGCCGCGATAGCACTCCTGGCCGTAGCCGCCGCGATAAGGACCTTCCGCGAGGCCGCGGCCATAGGTCTGGCGGCAGTCTCGGTCGTCACCTTCGTCATAGAACCGGCTGTACTGCGACGTCCGAAGTCGCGTTCCTCGCCCGGATAGCGATCCTGGCCGAAGCCACGGTCCCGGCCACGATAAGTGCCGCGATCTTACTTCCAGCCACGGGGGCGGTCATGGCCCGCCATGTTGCCGTGCCTCGTTGGGCCGGGAAGCCATCACTGGCCCGTATGCCGACCCAAACCTCTCGTCGCGACAGGGCTTCCGTCGCCGCGCCGGCAGTGACTGCGCCCCGGCCGATCAGCCCGTCGCCGAAGGAGCCGTCCGGCCGGACGTGACGTCGCAGTCGATGCCCAGGGGGCGCCAGGACGCATTGTTCAGCACCATCTCGCAGCGAGCGAGCTGCCGCTTTCCGTTCACGTCCAGGCACACGATGTCGCCCTGCTCCGCCATGCCGCCGGCATGACGGCAGGGACAGGCACGGTCGGCATGGCCGTCGGACGATGTCGACGGCAACCCCGCCAGCAGGACGGCCAGCCAAGCCAGGTGCAGGAAGCGCGCTCGGTTCATGCGCGGACCGCCGTTGCGAAGCGGCCAGGACGGTCTGGCCAGGCTGGCAGCGTCGCATGTTTTCGCAAATCCGGTAAGCTCGTACCTGCGAGGCCGAGGACCGCTCCGGCTGGTCCCCGACGCCAACCAGGGAGCAGGGCAATGTCCACCTACATCGCGCTGATGAACTACACCGACAAAGGTATGGCCAACATCCAGGAATCACCCGGCCGGCTGGACAAGGCCCGGGCACTGCTGCGCGAGATGGACGGTGACTTCCGCCAGGTGTTCCTCACCATGGGCGGCTACGACCTGGTCGTGATCTATGACGCGCCGGACGATGCCACCTCGGCGCGCTTCGTCCTGCGCCTGGGCAAGCTGGGCCATGTGCGCACCACGACGCTGAAGGCTTTTCCGGAAGCCGCGTACCGTGAGATCATCGCGCATCTGGATGGCTGAACCGGCGACCCGGCCAGGAGAAGTTCCCGCCGGGTCGTCCCCCCTTTGGCAGACGACCCGGCGGGCCCCGACAGTAATTGTCGGGCGAGTGCGGCAGATGTCTTCGGCCGCCACGGACTATGCAAGTTGAATTGATAATGGTGTGCATCGCGCAGACCCGGAGCGGTCAGGCCGGTGGTGATCGCATGAATAACAACGACCCTGAACCGAGTACCGCTTGTCTCCAGCTCCGATGCGATTCGTAACCACGCTCCGTTTCCACCGGCACCGCAGTGCAACTGCCGGCGAAGCGTCAGTACGTGAAAATCTTGAACCTTACCCGTACAAATTGACGCAGGCAGATTGCCACATCGACCAGTAGAGTCACAACCTGAAATCGTGGGACCCTCCTGTCAATCCTTGGCCTTTCCTGGAACTTCCAGCTCTGGCGAAGGTAGGCAGCTTGATTTTCTCCTATAAGGTGAACTACCGGCTTCACCTAGATGGTGCCGCGCCGGAGCCTGCCAGGGCCGTCATGCACCGGAGGTCAAGTCGACCAGGCGCCTATTTTCGTCCTGGTCCGTCCGCATTGTTCGCCGTCCCGCGGCCCCTGCCGGCCAACGGGGAAAGGATACTCGATGTCGTCCATAAAGAGCCCCAACACCTTCGATGACTCAGCCCCCCTCGGCCGGCCGAACCTCCTGGAGCTGTGGCACGAGCGTAACCGGCTGATCGACCGGCTCAGGTCGGTCGACGAGCACGCACAGCAGGACCTGCACGCCTTGCTGAGCCGGAGCTGGGACGAGCTCGACGAGCGGATCGTCACCACGGCCAGCAGCAGCGTCGACGATCTGCGCGGGAAGCTGGCATTCATGCGCTGGTGGCTGAAGGAGCCGGACGAGAGCCAGCAGTACCAGCTGATGCAGAGCATCGTGGACGATGTCGAGCGGATGATTCTGCCTGGCACGGCTGTGGCCACGCCCGATCCGGACGAGGGCCCGCCGCGCGCAGCGTGACCGCCTGCCCGTGGTTCAGGCGAGCTTTTCCCCGTCACGCAGGATCGCGTCCACCGCCTCCGGATAGAAGGCGATCAGGTCCTTGATCCGCGGAATCTCCGCGATCGGGTTGCGGTAGGTCCAGGCGACGTTCTCGTGGATCGTCCCGTCGATCACCGCGGACCAGTAGGACGCCGTCCCCTTGTAGGGGCAGCGCGTCGTCCTGGGTGAGAAGGCCAGGAGGTCCAGGCGGCAATCCTCCGGGGGCAGGTAGTAGCGCACCGGATGGTTGGTCTCGACCAGCACGAGCGGGCGGTGGCTTTCGGCCAGCACGACGTCCGCCAGCACCACCTGGATGTGTGCCGAGCTCTGCAGCGTGTCGATACGGACCTGCGGATCGCGCGGATGCACGAACACCTCCTCGTCCTCCTCGAACCAGGCGTCCACCGCCCCCCATACGAAGGCGATGTGGTCCTTGAGCGGCAACAGCACCGGATCGGCCGGTTGCGGGTGGCTCCAGGCGGCGTCGCACACCTCGCGGTCCTCGCTGGCCAGGTCGAAGCGCTCGACGGGACCCGCCCGGCCGGGGCCGCCGCCCAGGCCGGTGGAGCGCAGCTGCGCCGGCTTCACGTCGATCCGCGGGAAGTAGTAGACCGGCAGGATGCCCTGGCCGCGCAGGATCAGGACATTGCGGCTGTCGGCCACCACCTTGCCGGCGAACACGGCCCGGACCCGCTTCTGGCAGGGCAGGACCATCAGGACACCGCTGCCCAGCTTGTCGTCGTCCAACAGGGGAGGCTCCTTCAGCTGGCCGGGCCCGCGGCGAACCGGTTGGCGGGGCGAGACAGGCCCAGCCGGCTGCGCAGCGTTCCAGGCGCATAGTCGGTGTGGAAGACGCCCCGCCGCTGCAGTTCCGGCACGACCCGGCCCGCGAACAGGTCGAGCCCCTCGGGCAGGAGCGGGAACATCAGGTTATAGCCGTCCGCCGCACCCGCAAGGAACCATTCCTCCAGCCGGTCCGCAACGTCGGTGGCGGTGCCCGAGACGGTGGCGACCGAGCCGGTATTGGCCATCTTGCGGCCGAGCTCGCGGATGGTGAGCCCCTGCCGCGCCGCGTCGCGGATCAGGCCCAGCTTGGTGTGCCCCGAGGCGAACCCGTCCTCGCCGGGCAGGTCGGGCAGCGGCCCGTCGATCGGATAGCGGGACAGGTCGGTGCGGGTCCAGTAGGAGAGGAGATCGACCGCGACCTTGTCGAGCAGCAGGTCCTTCAGCGCTTCCGCCTTGTCCGCCGCCTCGTCCCGGCTGTCGGCCACGATCGGCTGCAGGCCGGGCAGGATCTTCAGTTCCGAGGGTGCCCTTCCGTGCCTGGCCAGGCGCTGGTTCATGTCGGCGCGATAGGCCAGGCCCTCGTCGAGGCTGCGGAAGATGCCGAAATGAATGTCGGCGTGGCGGGCGGCCAGTTCCTTGCCGTCATTGGACGAGCCGGCCTGGACCAGCACGGGATGGCCCTGCGGCGGGCGCGGGATGTTGAGGGGGCCGCGGACCTTGAAGAACTCGCCATGGTGGTCGAGATGGTGGACCCTGGCCGGATCGGCGAAGCAGCCGCTCTGCTTGTCGATCAGGAGCGCCTCGTCCTCCCAGCTGTCCCAGAGCGCCTTCACCACGTCCACGGATTCATGGGCGCGCCCGTAGCGGGTGCCGTGCTCGAGCTGCCGGTCGCGGCCGAAGTTCAGCGCCTCCTCGTCCATGGCCGAGGTGACGATGTTCCAGGCGGCCCGCCCCTGGCTGATGAAGTCGAGCGAGGCGAACTTGCGGGCGATGTGGAACGGCTCGTTATAGGTGGTGGAAGCCGTGCCGATCAGCCCGATCTCGCTGGTCACCGCGGCCAGCGCGGACAGCAGGGTGAACATCTCCAGCCGCACATTGGCATAGTGCGCGATGCCGCTCGGCAGCTGGTCCCAGATCGCGACCTCGTCCGCCACGAACAGCACGTCCAGCTTCGCCTGCTCAGCGGTCTCACACAGTCGGCGGTAGTAGGCCAGGTCGAGGATTTCCGCGCCCGGTGCGTGCGGATGCCGCCAGGCCACCCGATGGTCGCCCTGCGGATTGAAGAAGAAGGCGCTCAGTATCATCGACTTGCTCGGTGCCATCGCTGGACGTCATCCCCGATCTTGGGCCCCGCAGGAGAATGATCTCGCCCGACCCGATTAACACCCGAGGGTGGCGGCAGAAACCGGCGAGGCGGGCGATCAGCCCGTGCCGGCCGGCTGCCTGCTCCAGCTGCCGGCGATCGCCTGGACGAAGGTCGCCGCCAGGATCAGCATGCCGCCCAGCAGTACCGCCGGCGGCGGCACCTCCGCCACGACCAGCCACACCCACAAGGGCGAGAGGGCCAGTTCGGCCATGGCGACGAGCTGCAGCTGAGCCGCCGGCATGTGCCGCGCACCGCGCGTATAGCAGACCATGCCCAGGCCCAGCTGGACCACACCCATGGTCACGCACAAGGCGAGGTCGCGGCCGGTGACGGCGAAGCTGGCGCCGATGCCCCCGGCACTGCCGAGCAGGACCACCAGTGCCAGCAGGGAGGAGATCACGCCGGAGGCCAGGCTGGCCGGCAGCATGTCGCCCTGCCGGCCCCGGCGCAGAAAGAAGCTCATGAGCGCGAAGCAGATGGCGCTGCCCAGAGCCAGCAGGTTGCCGACCAGCCGGTCGAAGCTCACCGCACCCTCGACCATCACCAGGATGCCGGCCATGGCCATGATCATCGCGACCCAGGTGATGACCGGGATGGGCTCCTTCAGGAACATCCGGCCGAGCAGGGCGGTGACGAAGGGCGCTATGCCGGACATGAAGAGCGCGTTGGCGACCGTGATGGTCTCGAGCGACAGGATGAACAGGACCAGCGTGCCGCTGGAGGCGGCACCGGCCAGGAGCGCGTCCCAGCCGGCCTCGCGGATCGCGGCCACCAGCCGATGGCGGTAGTGGATCGCGAGCAGGGCCAGCATGGTACCGGTGAGTGCCAGCGAGCGGTAGAAGATGATCTGCCAGCTCCCGGCCGCCTCCGTCAGCCGCACGAGCACCCCGGACAGGCTGAAGAAGCAGGTGGCCAGCACCACGAGCAGGACGCCCTGGCGATAGGCGGCGCTGTCCGGAACCGCCGCGAGCGCCGGGACGGCCTGTCGTCGGAGACTCACAGCGGGATGTCGTACGTCACCCACTTCGTCTTGGTGCCCACCCGGTCGTAGACGCTGCGCGCGCGGTAGTTGTCCTCCGCCGTGATCCAGCGGATCACCGACCAGCCGCGCTTTCGGCCTTCCTCCGCAATCGCGGCGAAGATCGCCTGGGCAGCACCGGAGCCGCGGGCCTGGGGGTCGACGAACAGGTCGTCGAAGAAGCCGCCGGTGCTGGCGGCGAGCGGGCGGGCGAAGGGGCGAAAATGGGCCAGCGCAATCGGCTTGCCGCGGTCGTCCAGCGCCAGGAAGCCGGTCACCTCATGGTCCGGATCCTGCAGCCAGCCCCACACCCGGGCGCGCATCTCGGGCGTCTGCTCGACCTTGTAGAAGGCGGCGTAGGCCGCGTAGAGGCGCTCCCAGTCGTCCCGATGCTCCGGCGTGATCGGGACGATGCGGGTCATGCACGGGCCTCCAGGATGGCGTCGACCAGTTCGACGAAACCGGCACCAGCTTCGGACGGAGTGACATAGGCTGGCAAGGCCGGCATGCGGTCGGCAAAGCCCAGGACGTTGGCGACCCCCACCGCGTTCGGGAACCAGCCGAACATCGGCGCGTCGTTCGGACTGTCGCCGGCATAGATGAAGCGCTCCCGCTCCGCCTCCAGGTCGATGCCCAGCGCCTCTTCGGCGAAGATCCTGGACATGGTCAGCTTGTCGTGGTCGCCGAACCAGCCATTGACGTGGATCGAGGAGACCTTCGCCACGGCACCGGCCTCCTCGAAGATCCGGACGATCCGGTCGACCGCTTCGCGCGGCAAAGGCGGGACGTCCTCGCAGAAGTCGATGGCGAGGTCGGCCTCGCGGTAGAGCTGGTCGGAGGCGACGGCGGCACCCGGCACCTCCGCCAGCACCCGCTCCCGGATCGCCACCAGCCGCGCACGGTTGGCGGCGCGCACGGCCTCGTCCTGGGCAAAGCGCCGGATCATCCGGCGCTGCGCATGGTCGTAGCGGAAGAAGAAGGCCCCGTTCTCGCCGACCACCCCGTCGACCGGCCAGAAGCGCGCCACCATGTCGCACCAGCCGGCCGGCCGGCCGGTGATGGGTACGACCGTGATCCCCGCCTCCTGCAGCCGGCCCAGCGCCGCATAGGCCGCAGGGGTGAGCCGCCCCTCCGTCGTGATCGTGTCGTCGATGTCGGTAAACAGGCCGGCACAGGCGCTGCGGGTGGCGGCGGGCATCGCGGCCAGGGGCTGCATGTCGTTCTCCTAGGAGCCCGGCTCGGTGCCGGGGCGCATCCGCTGGACCAGGTGATAGTGCTTGGAGCGGCAGCGCAGCGGATCCAGCGGGTGGATCCAGCGGGCGTTGAAGGCGTTGTGCCAGTCGCGCGGGGTATGGCCCAGCACGGGCTGCAGCGCGTTGATGTTCAGGCGCGGGCGCAGGAGGGGCACGGCACGCAGTAGCTTCCAGGCATAGAGCTTCAGCTTCCAGCCACGGATGTCGCCGCCCAGATCCTTGTGCTTGGCCGCCAGCAGCCGGCGCGCCCGCTCGTGCTTCTCGGCCAGGCGCTTGGCCTCGGGGCTGTTCGGGTCGCTCGGCCAGCCGCGCCGGTGCAGGATCGCGATCTCCTTGGTGAATACCACCTCCTTGCCGGCCTTGAGCACGCGCAGGGTGAGATCGGGGTCGATGCCGTAGTCGCGCAACTCCTCGTCGAACCCGCCCAGTCGGCGCAGGAGCTCGCTCGACAGCACGCCCTGGTTGACGTTGAGCACGCCGGCGACGCCGATCCCGCCGATATAGGGCGCCTTCACGAACGGCCCCACCAGGTCGCGGACCTTGAGGCCGACCATGCCGATGTTCGGGTTGTTCTCCAGGATCTCCACGGCCCGGTCGAGGGCGCCCTCGGTCACCAGATTGTCGTCGGACACCCAGCAGACATAGGGAGTCTCGACCCTGGCGAAGACCTCGTTCAGCGCCCGGGCCTGGCCGCGCCGCTCGCCTTCCCGGACCACCACGAGGTTGGCCTGTTTGCGCCGCTCCAGCATCTCCAGTGTGCCGTCCGTGCTGCCGGCATCGCTCACCACCACCAGATGCGGCACGTGGGTGTGGGTCTCGATGCTGTCCAGCAGGTCGGAAAGGTCCCCGCACCGG
Source organism: Geminicoccus sp. (assembly GCF_035556675.1). Taxonomy (GTDB): domain Bacteria; phylum Pseudomonadota; class Alphaproteobacteria; order Geminicoccales; family Geminicoccaceae; genus Geminicoccus. Next base: position 9,418 of record NZ_DATMFZ010000308.1, read on the forward strand.
TCACAGGTGCCCACCACCACGGTGAGCTTGGCGGTGGAGTGATCCGGCAGGCGCAGCCCCTCGCGCATGCCGAGCTCGTTGAGCGCCCAGCGGGCATAGCTGCCGATCCCCTCGGCCAGCGCCACGCCCGGCCGGAAGCCCAGCTCGCGGATCATCCGGTCGGCGTTGGCGACCAGACTTTTCGGGTTGCCGCGATGCTCCTGGCCACCGAAGTTCAGGTTGACGAACCGGCCGGTCGCAGTGGCGAGCCGGTCGGCGATCGCGCGCACCGTGGTGGCCGTGCCGGTGCCGCCATTGACCAGGACGCAGTCGCCGAGTTCGGGATCGGCCAGCCGCACGATCAGCCGCGCGGCGTCCCGGCCATGCATGAAGTCGCGGGTCTCGTCACCCGTGCCGTACATCTGCAGGTCGAGCTGGCCGTCCGCGAGCTTGACGCAGGTGTCCCAGAGCAGCTGCTTGCGCAAGCCCTCCCCGTAGAGCGAGAAGAAGCGCACGATCCGGGTCCTGAGCCCAAGATCGCGCGCGGCCGAGCGCAAGAGTTCCTCGCAGGCGACCTTGTGGCTGCCATAGACCGAGACCGGCCGCAGCGGGTCGTCCTCGGTGGCGGGATGGCCGCTCTCGCCATAGACCGCCGCGGAGGAGGGATAGATCAGCACCGCGTCCGGCGCCGCCTCGCGCAACACCTCGATCACATCCGCCGTCAGCACCACCGAGCGCCGGAACTCGCCGAACGGATCGGCCTGCGCCTTGCCGACACTGCCGGTGCCGGCACAATGGACCACGAGCTGCGGCTTGCCCGAGGACGCGATCAGCTCCTGGAGGCTCGCCTTGGTGACCTCGCCCTCCACCGCCGTGGCGAGCGGCAGGCCGCGCCGGCCATGGCCGATCCCGACCACCCGCCAGCCGGCCTTCACCAGTTCCTCGACCACCATTCCGCCGAGGAAACCGAAGCAGCCGGTCACCAGGGCCAGGCGGTCGACCCGCTTGCCGGTCATCGTCAGTGCTTGCGGATCGCGAAGCCCACGCCGTAACCGGCGTCCGCGAAGGTCCAGGCGGAAAAGCGCGGGTCGTTCGCCACCTGCGTACGCCAGACCTCCGCCAGGCCCGGATGGACCGGGTGGCTGACATCGTCGAACACCACCGCACCGCCCACGGCCAGATGCGGCAGGACGTCGGCCAGATCCTCGGCGGCACCGGGATCGGTGTGGTCGCCGTCCACGGTGATCAGGTCGAAATAGGTGCCTGGATTCTCGGTGAAATACTTCTTCACCGTCACATGGCTATTGCCGTCGATGAACTCGGCCTTGCCGGTATGGCCGACCTTCTTCAGCTCCGCCCGGACGAAATCCGGGCCAGGGTTTTCCATGCCGGCATAGTTCTTCATCCACATGTCGAACAGGACCACGTCGACGCTAGGCGTCTGGCTCGCCACGGTGCAGACCGAGCGGCCGCGACGCACGCCGATCTCCAGGTAGCGCCGGGGCCTGAGTGCCTTGGACATGGTGAGCAGGACGGTGACGATGTCGGCATAGATCCAGTCGTCGCCGAAGCGCTTCAGGCCCTCGGTGTAGAACCGGGTGAGGTAGCGCGTGTAGTCGTCGGGCGAGAGCTTGCCCATGATCTCCAGCGCGTCTTTCAGCGTCGCGGCGGAGGCGGCATCGAGCGCGAAGGTCTCGGCGCCGGCCATGACCGGCGGATACCATTCGGTCTCGCCTGGTGCCGCGCTGTAGCAGACCGCCTCGCAGCGCGCCGCGTCCTTGCCATAGGCAGGCTTGGCCCAGGCGGCGCGTTCCTCGGGCGTGGAGACGGGGGTCTGGGCGGGCTGGGAACGGAACAGGCGCCGGATCATGCGGCAACGAACTCCTTGAGGTTGCGGACCGGCACGGCCGGGTTGCCGCTGGCGATGACGCCGGAGGGAAGGTCGGTGGAGACGACCGAGCCGCCCGCCACCACGGTATCGTCGCCGATCGTCACGCCCCGGAACACGATGGCGTTCATGCCGAGCCAGCAGCGTCGGCCAATGGTCACCGATGCATGGGCGATCCGATAGTCGGTGTTCTTCGACAAGCCCAGGATCTTCGCGAAGTGGCGCTCGCGCTCCTCCGCATCGATCGGATGGGTGTTGTTGTCGAACACCTGCACGCCATGGGCGAACAGGGTGCCGTCGCCGATCTGGATGTGGTTCATCGCCGAGATCAGCACGCCGTCGCCGAAATAGCAGCGCTCGCCGACCGTGAGCCGGCCGGTGGGCTCCAGGCGCATGATCGCGCGGCTGACGGTGTGGCGGCCGATGCTGACGGCCTCGCGCTTGTTGCGGTTGACCAGCCGGGCGTCCAGGCCCAGCCGGATGTCCGGGCCCAGCTGGCCCGCCGCATGGAAGGAGCGCCAGACCGCCTGCAGCCGGCGTGCGGCGGCCAGCGAGCGCGTCATCTTGAAGGCGGCGAGGAAGCCGGACGGCTCCAGGAACACGGGCCCGTCGGCGAACGCATGGTCAAAGGGAGAGAGTGCCGGCATGCGGCCTGGTGACCGTTCGCGAGGGGGTGGATCTTCGCCCAGGCGCCAAATGGTCGGCGCGGATGGCGTCTCATCGCGAGAGGTTCTAGACGGGCACGGCAACCGGTTCAAGAACGCGAGTCTGTCCTGCTCATGCGCCTGACCTGGCCGTTTGGCCGTGCCACGACCGGGGGCCCGCCGCCCCAGCCCCCGACGCCCCGGCCCGCGGCGACCGCGTACCGGCCGACCGACCTGTCGAAGATCTCGGTGGTGCTGGGCACGCTCGACCGGCTGCATCTGCTGGTACCCGCGATCGAGAGCGTGCGGGCGCAGCAGGTGGCGGCCGAAGTCGAGATCGTGGCGATCGACGGCGGCTCGACGGACGGGACGCTGCCCTGGCTCACCGCGCAGAAGGACATCATCACGATCGTCCAGCACAATCGCGGGGAATGGCAGGGCAGGCCTCTGCCGAAGCGCAGCTGGGGCTTCTTCATGAACCTCGCGTTTCGCGCGGCCAATGCCGAGATCGTCTGCATGATCTCCGACGACTGCCTCGTGCTGCCGGGCGCACTCCAGGCGGGGCTGGACCGGCTGGCGGCGCTGGAAGCGAAGGGCGAGCGGGTAGGGGGGCTGGCCTTCCCGTTCCGCAACTGGCCGGACGACCAGCGCTTCTTCGTGGGCCGGACGCTGGGCGGGCGGATGATGGTGAACCATGGCTTCCTCTTGCGCCGGGCCATGGCGGATGTCGGCTGGATCGATGCCGAGGCGTACCGGTTCTACAAGGCCGACAGCGATCTCTGCCTGAAGATGTGGGACCGGGGCTGGTCGATTCACGACGTGCCGGACGCTCATGTCGAGCACTATGTCGATCCCGGCGAGGCGCTGAGGGTGCAGAACAACGCGACCATGGCCGCCGACCGGGACGTGTACGTGCAGCGCTGGCAGGAGCTGGCGAAGCGGGAGCTGCCGTCGCGGCAGGAATATGACTGGCAGGATCCGGAAGGCACGGCCGACCGGGTGTTCGGGTCGATCCGGCAGCAGAGTCTGGAGGCGAGTGCGTCGTGAGGATCGGGCTGCGCGTCCTGAGCAATCCCCTGTGGACCGGCGGCATCCACTATGTGCTGGCCTGGGCCACCGCTTTGTCCCGCCTGCCGGCCATCGAGCGGCCAGAGGTCGTGCTGCTGGTGGCGGACGAGCGCGGCCAGCCGATCGCCGAGGCCAACCGGCACCTGGCGGCGGCGGTCGAGCCGTTCGACCGCGCGGCCAACCTCGACCTGGACTTGGTCTACTCGGCCACCCAGCTGTTCGAGGCGCCGATCGGGGCACCCTGGGCCGGTTGGATCCCGGACTGGCAGTGCCGCTACCTGCCCGAATTGTTCGACCAGGCTGAGTACGCCCGGCGCGACCTGCATTTCCGGCTGCTGGCGACCCGAACACCGGCACTCGCCGTTTCCTCCGCGATGGCCGAGGCGGACACGCGCCGGATCGTCGGGGACGCCATGGTGCCGACCGTGCGCCTGCCCTTTCCGGCCCTGGTCGACCCGGCCGAGGTGGCGGCCCTGCCGCGCGCCGAGGAGGCGCCGGAGCGCTACCTGCTGATCTGCAATCAGTGGTGGCGGCACAAGAACCTGGAACTGCCGGTGGAAGCCCTGGCGCGCTGCCGGGACCGGACGGCCCGGCTGGTGTTCACCGGTGAGACCAAGGACCCGCGCTGGCCGGACAACGAGGCGCGGATCCGCGGGCTGATCGAGCGCCATGGCCTGGCCGGGCGCTGCCACGTGCTGGGCCGCATCCCGCGCATCACCCAGCTGGCCCTGCTGCGCGACTGCGTGGCCGTGATCCAGCCGTCCCGCTTCGAGGGCTGGAGCTCGGTGGTGGAGGAGGCCAAGGTCCTGCACCGCCCGCTGCTGCTGGCGGAGTTCCCGGTCCATCGCGAGCAGGCGCCGGATGCCCGCTTCTTCGGCGCGGACGACCCGGACGCGCTGGCGCAAGCGATGGACGATGCCTGGGCCGGCCGGATCGAGCCGGTCCCGTTCGACGCCGAGGCCAACGTGCTGGCCTGCGCCAGGCGGCTGGTCGACCTGGCCGGCATCACCCGCCAGCGCTACGACCCGCAGCGCCACGACCCGGCCGTGCTGCTGCCGGAGTTCGAGCGGGAGCTGGACCGGCTGGCCGCGGATCCGGCGATGGCCGACCTGGTCCAGCGCCAGCGGGGTGCCGTGCATGCCCTGCGCCGGCGGGTGGCCGCGGTGGCCGCCGACCGGCCGGTGCCGGTGGCGGCGGCACCCTCCGTGCTCGGGCGGCTGAAGGGCTGGCTGTCAGGCCGCCGCTGAGGCCGGCTCGGCGTCGTGCAGGCCCAGCGTCTCGGCCGGGTAGACGAACGGGCTGCCGTTCAGGATGCCGTCGCAGATCACGTCCAGGCCCGGATGGTGGCCCGGCATCAGCTCCTCCAGGCTGGTGATGCCCAGGTCGTACATGGCCTTGGACTTGGACGGCACCAGGAAGGGCAGCGGCAGCATCCGCCGGAAGAAGAAGTGGTAGGCGTACATCCGGGCCCGGCGGACCGTCGCCGCGTCCAGGCGGCGGCCGAACGGCAGCCCGCCCAGGATCTCGCGATAATGCTCCACCGAGCGGGCGTCGGTGGTGAGGCCCTTGTTGCGGATCCAGGCCTCGCCCGCGACGATCACCGGGATGCCCAGCGAGGTCAGCTCCACGCCGGTCTTGGTGCCGTACACGATCGCCGAATCGCACAGCAGCATGGCCGCATAGGTGCTGACCTGCTCCTCCGGCCCGATCACGTGGACGTTGGGCGGCAGCACCGGGAAGACCTTGGCGATCTCTTCCACCGCCTTCTGCCGGGCCGGCACCGTGCCGCGGATCTCGGCCGGGTGGACCCGAATCAGGAGCTGCAGCTCCGGGTGCTCGGCGAACCAGCGCACCGTCTCGATCAGCCAGGCCCCCATGTTGGGGAAGGCGTTGGCCGGGTAGTGGAGCTGGGCGTCCCAGAACACGTTGGTCAGGCAGCCGATGATCGGCTTGTTCCGGTCGATCTTGCGCTCGTTGATGAGCTTCTCGACATCCTCGTCGGGCTTCTCGTGGAACCAGATCCAGTCGCGCGTGCCGGACCAGCGACTCTTGAGATAGTCGACGATCAGCTGCTCCTGCGCGTCGTCGAACGGCAGGTTCTCCCACTCGGACACCGGCTCGTCCATGAGCGTGTGGTGATAGGTGTCGTGGTGGCTGAAGATGAAGCAGTTCTTGCGATACGCCGCGACCCAGTTGGCGACATGGACGCCCTGCCGGCGGCAGGCCTCGCCGACGATGCCCTGCGGCACGTAGATGCCGTGGTGGAAGGCGGCGGCGTCGATCCGCTCCTTCGCGAACAGCGCCTTCATGGCAAACGCGGTGATCAGCGATGCCTCGAAATAGCGGCGCAGCACCGGCTCGCCCAAAGGCTCGTTCTCGAGCGTGCCGCGGGCGAAGAAGCGCAAGGCACCGGCCTTGGCATGGTCGCCCACCGCCATGCCATCCAGCACGTAGGTCGGGATCTGGTCGGCCGGGAGGGTCTCGGCGAGACGGCGTGCCTCGGCCTTGGCCCGGTCGTCGCATAATGTGCCGAGCGTGTGGTGCTCGATCGGCAGCTGCTCGAACACCATCGAGCCGGTCTTGAAGCAGTGCTTGCACAGCCGCTCAGCCAGACGCCGGTCGACCAGGTCCTCCGGTCCCTTGAGATTGGTCCACATCGCCTGCAGGCAGCCGGGCAGGGCTGCATCACATAGGAGATGGTGGACTTTGGCGCCACGCAGTGCCAGGGAGACCGCGAGCACGCTTTCCAGCAGGGTCACCAGGGCGTGGCCGCCGGTGTTGGTGGCGATCAGGACCGACTTGCCCTTGTGCGACCGGCGTGTGGCCCGCTCCCACAAGGCGCGGTCCTTCTCGATCAGGCTGGCCCAGTCGACCAGGGCACCCTGGGCGGCGGCACGGATCGGGGCCGCCTCGGCCTTGAGCCGGCGGAACAGGCGCTGCAGCAAGGACGGAAACTCCAGACGCCCATGAACCGGACGCGAGGGGGGAATTGATGTCCGCCTAGGATCATGCGATAGGCGCGCTGTCAATCGCGCCGGACACGCCCAGGTAGAATTGCCGCTCCGGGTGCCTTGCGGCCGGCGCGTGCGACCCGATGAGAGATCGAGAGTCCCCCGTCCATGGCAGTCATCCAGTCGCCGCGTCAGGACCAGACGCAGCAGACTCTCGTGATCGAGCACAAGAGCGTGGCGGACCTCGCCACGATGTGGCGGGACCTGTGGGCGTACCGACACCTGATCCGCTATCTGGCCGGCCGCGAACTCAAGGGCCGCTACCGTGCCTTCACGCTCGGGCGCGCCTGGTTCCTGATCAAGCCGCTCTCGGAGATGCTGGTCTACGTGCTGATCTTCGGGCTGGTCCTGAAGCTGCACCGCGGCAGCCTGCCCTACCCGCTGCACGTCTATACCGGCCTGATCGCCTGGCTGTTCTTCGCCGGGGCGGCCACCCGCGTGTCCTCCAGCTTCACCAGCTATCGCGGGATGATGACCAAGGTCTACTTCCCGCGCCTGGTCCCGCCGATCGTGGCGCTGGTGGTGGAGTTCGCCGACATGGCGGCGGCCTTCGCCTTCGGCGTGCTGATGATGGCGACCTACATCCTGGTGCCGGGCCTGCTGGGTGAGGGTGAGAGCGCCACGCCAGGGATCGGCCTCGTCACCTTGCCGCTCTGGCTGCTCCTGCTGGTGATCTGGACTGCGGGCGTCGGCCTGTTCGCGGCGTCGCGGAGCGTCAAGCATCGCGACGTCGGCATGATCCTGGCCATCTTCATGCGGGTCTGGATGTACACCGCACCGGTGATCTACCCGATCGCCTTCATTCCGGAGCGCTATCTCTGGCTCTACCGGATGAACCCGATCGCGGTGATCATCGAGGGCTTCCGCGCGTCGCTGACCGGCCAGGCCCTGCCGCCGCTCACGGCGATCCTATGGACCTTCATCACCGGAATGTGCCTCCTGGCCTACGCCCTGTTCCTGTATCGCCGCACCGAACGCGACATCGTCGACCACTTCTGATGACCCAGCCCGCCATCGAGGTCCAGAACCTCGGCAAGAGCTATGTCCTCAACCGCAAGAGCGGCGAGGCAGCCAACCGCACCGTCTGGGTCCTGAACGACATCTCGTTCAAGGCCGAGCCCGGCGACGTGATCGGCATCATCGGCAAGAACGGGGCCGGCAAGTCCACCCTGCTCAAGATCCTGGCCCGGATCACCGAGCCCACGCGCGGCAAGGCGATCATCCGCGGCCGGGTCGCCAGCCTGCTCGAGGTCGGCACCGGCTTCCACGACGAGCTGTCGGGCCGCGAGAACGTGTTCATGAACGGCACGCTGCTGGGCATGACCCCCACCGAGGTGCGCAAGCGCTTCGATGAGATCGTCGCCTTCTCCGGGGTCGAGCGCTACATCGACCAGCCGGTGAAGCACTACAGCTCGGGCATGCGGGTGCGCCTGGCCTTCTCGGTCGCGGCCCATCTCGACCCGGAGGTCATGTTCATCGACGAGGTGCTCTCGGTCGGCGACATGGAGTTCCAGGACCGCTGCCTGAAGCGGATGAACCAGCTCACCACCGAGTTCGGCCGCACCGTCCTGTTCGTCAGCCACAACATGAACGCGGTGGCGACCCTGTGCCCCCGCGCCCTGCTCCTGAACCAGGGCAAGTGCGTGGCGCTGGGTCCGACCGGCGAGGTCATCAAGCAGTATCACGGCCTGGTCCACGGCATCAAAGAGAAGCGGGGCCTGGCCGAGCGCGAGGACCGTACCGGTGCCGGCGGCGTGCGCTTCCTGGAGGTCCAGATCCAGGACGGCAGCGGCAAGCCGGTCGAGTTCGCCCGTTCCGGTACGCCGCTGCGCCTGGCGCTGCGCTACCGCTTCGACGCCGATACCCCCTTGAGCGACCGGGTGACGCTCAACGTCGCCTTCAACAATGCCCGCGGCCAGCGGCTGTTCGCGACGCCCTCGGACCTGATGGGCAAGGTGGACGGCAAGGTCGCGCGCGAGGGCTGGTGCTTCGTCGAGATCCCCAAGCTGCCGCTGATGCCCGGCCGCTACGAGATCGACATCGCCTTCCAGATCGACCGGCTGACCCTGGACAAGGTCGCGGGTGCCGCGGTGGTGCCGGTGGTGGAGGGGCCGTTCTATCCGACCAACCGGCTGCCCAACAGCCTCTCGGGCGACCTGCTGGTGGACTATGAGTGGTCCCTGTCGACCGGAGCCAGCCTGCCGGCCAAGCCGAAGCCCAAGCCGGCGCCGGCCCGCGTGGAGGTCGGCAAGGAGCCGATCGCCGGGCAGCTCCAGGCGATGGCGGCACCGGTCAATGTCCTGGAAAAGAATGCCCGCGAGCTGCTGGAACAGGCCGTGCCCGAGGCGGACCGGCATCAGCAGCTGACCGGCGAGGCCGAGGCGGGCGAAGCCCGGCTGGCGGCGCTGCGTTCCCTCCTGCCTGCCGGCGATGACGCCAGCCTGCAGGTCGCCGACCGGCTGGCCGCCGCGTTCGGCCGCATCCGGCGCCACCTCGCCGAGGCGGAGCTGGCGGCACTGCTGGGCGTGGCCGTGCCGGCCGTGGTCCATGAACGCGGCCTGCCGGTCGACGACCCGCGCATCGCCATGCGTGACCAGCCGGGACCGGCCATCGCGGAGTTCGGCAAGCCGGTCGTGGGCCTCGCCGCCTTCGTCAACCAGGCCATGGCCGCCTGGCAGAGCCAGGAGCGCCAGCGCCAGCGCCAGGCCCTGGAGATCATAGCGGCGCGCGCCAGCGCCTATCTGGAACGGGCCGATGCCATTCTGGCCCGGGCACCCGAGGACCCGACCGGCCAGAACGTCCACCGGCAGGTGACGACCCGGCTGCGCGAGATCCTGCACCACGTCGCATTCCTTCAGGCGGCCCCGGCGGACGCCACGCCCGAGGACCTGAAGCGCAGCTGGCTGAGGGCCAGGGCCGCGCGGGAGGAGGTGCTGCGCGCGCCCAGCGAGGTGCCGGACCAGCCGAATCAGCCGCTCCAGACCCGGCTGGCCCGGATCGCCCCGGCGGTGAACGCGCTGGAGAAGGCGAGCGCCGCACTGGTGACCCAGGCCCAGCCGATCGATCCGGCGCGCCATGGCCAGCTGCGGCAGTGGGCGGAAGGTTTCGCCGGGCGGGTGGCCGCCCTGCGCGCCCAGGCCGGCGAGAGCGATCACCACCCGATCCGGATGGCCGGCGAGCTGGCCGCGGCGCTGGGCCGGGCGCGGCAGAACCTGGACGATGTCGAACTCCCGATGCTGCTGGGGGTGCCGGTGCCGGGCGGTGGCCTGGGCCGCGACCTCGCCGCAGACGATCCGCGGCTGGCGGAGCGCGCCACGGCAGGCGCCACCATCGCCGAGTTCTCCCGCCCGGCGGTGCTGCTCACCGAGCATGTCGAGCATGCCCTGGCCCATTGGCAGGGCAGCGACCCGCAGCGCCAGGCCATGGCGATCGTCGCGGGACGGGCGCGCGGCTTCCTGGCCCGCGCGGACGAGCTTCTGGCGAGTGCTGCGGCCGATACCGATGCGATCGATGTCCACAACCAGGTGACGCTCCGGCTGAAGGACGTGCTGGACTGGGCGGAATACCTGCGCAATGCACCAGCCGGTGCGGGGGCCGGCGCGGAACCCCTGTTCGCCGCTTGGCAGAGGGCCTCGCGGGTGCGCGAGCTGCACCTCTCGCAGATCTTCCAGGGCATCGAGGCGGTGAGCGTGCCGATCGGCGCCATCAACCAGGAAAGCGCCCACGAGAACCAGGTCGACCTGCTCTATGTCTCGGCGATCGCCAAGGCGATCGGGGCTAGGCGGATGTTCGAGGTCGGCACCTATATGGGCCGCACCACCTGGCATCTGGCGGCGCTCGCCCCCGACGTGCAGGTATGGACCCTGAACCTGCCGCCGGAGGCCGATCCGCGCATCGCACCCGTGCTGGGCTCCTATTACCGCGGCAAGCCGGAGGCGGCCCGGATCCACGAGCTGTGGACCGACAGCAAGACCTTCGAGCCCGGCGAGCTGGCCGGCACGATGGACTTCGTGTTCGTCGATGCCGATCACAGCTACGACGCGGTCATGGCCGACACCGAGCGCGCCCTGAAGCTGGTACGGCCCGGCGGGGTGGTGCTCTGGCACGACTATGCCGCGAAATCGCCGGGCGTGGTGCGCTTCGCCCACGATTTCGCAAAGGCGCGGCCGCTGTTCCGGATCAAGCACACCTGCCTGCTCTGCCTGATCGAGGGTGTGGATGCGGAGAGTTTCCAGCCCTACCCGATGCGCCGCGGCCTGGGCGACTGACCATGACGACAGCCGGTCTTCCTCGACAGGATCGTCCATGACAGTTGTTCGAGGCCGTTCAGGACGCTACCAGATCGCACCCGCGACGCGCCCAGATTTCGTGCAGACAGGAAGCCGCGACGCGGTTGCGCCGTTCGCCTTGCTTGGAGTGGTCGATGTCTCGTGAGCTCGTCATCGCCGGTCGGCGCATCGCCGATGATACCGATACCTATGTGATCGCCGAGGTGGGACACAACCACCAGGGCAGCGTCGAGAAGTGCAAGGAAATGATCGACGCCGCGGTCGCGTGCGGCTGCGACGCGGTGAAGCTGCAGAAGCGCGAGAACCGCTCGCTGTTCACCAAGTCGATGTACGAGAGCAGCTACAACTCCGAGAATGCCTTCGGCTCGACCTATGGCGAGCATCGCGAGGCCCTGGAGTTCGACGACAAGCAGTATGTCGAGCTGGCGAACTACTGCAAGCAGAAGGGCATCGCCTTCTTCTCGACCGCGTTCGACTTCGAGAGCGCCGATTTCCTGAACGCGCTGGACATGCCGGCCTTCAAGATCGCGTCCGGCGACATCATCAACACGCCGCTGCTCGAATATGTCGCGAAGCTCGGCAAGCCGATGATCGTGTCCACCGGTGGCGCCACCATGGACGACGTGAAGCGGGCCTACGAGACGATCATGCCGATCAACCGGCAGCTCGCGATCCTGCAGTGCACCGCGGGCTACCCGCCGGCCTGGGAGGAGCTGAACCTCCGGGTGATCGAGACCTTCCGTAACGCCTTCCCCGACATCGTGATCGGCTTCTCCAGCCACGATTCCGGGATCGCCATGCCGCTGCTCGGCTACGCGCTGGGCTCGCGCATGGTGGAGAAGCACTTCACCCTCGACCGGACCATGAAGGGCACCGACCACGCCTTCTCCCTGGAGCCGGTCGGCATGCGCAAGCTGGTGCGTGACCTCAAGCGCGCCCGGGTCGCCATGGGCGACGGGGTGAAGAAGCAGTACCCGTCGGAAGAGAAGCCGCTGTTCAAGATGGCGAAGAAGCTGGTGGCTGCCCGCGACCTGCCAGCGGGCCATGTGCTGACCCGCGAAGACATCGCAATCAAGTCGCCGAACGACGGCCTGCCGCCGCACCAGATGAACGTGGTGATCGGCCAGAAGCTGACGGCGGCGCTGGCAGCGGACGACAACATCACGCTCGAAGGCCTCGCCCGTGCGTGATCCGCTGTTCGACCTGGCCGGGCGCGTCGTGATCGTCACCGGCGCGCTGGGCCAGCTCGGCAGCGCCTATGCGGCAGCCTTGGTGGAGAGGGGGGCGAAGGTCGCCCTCCTCGATCGTCATGACGACATTTCCCACCTGCCGGCCGGCCTGCAACAGGCGTGCGCCGATGGCCGCGCCCTGGCCCTGGCGGCGGACGTCACCGACCGGGAGGCCCTCCAGGCAGCGCTGCGGCGGATCGAGGACCGGCTCGGCACCCCCTCCGGCCTGATCGCCAACGCGGCGCTGGACAGCCCGCCGAATGCGCCTGCGTCGGAGAACGGGCCGTTCGAGGACTACCCGGTCGAATCGTTCCGCAAGGTGCTGGACGTCAACGTCACCGGCGTCATGCTGTGCTGCCAGGTGTTCGGCGGCGCCATGGCGAAGGCCGGCCAGGGCTCGATCGTGCTGATCGGCTCGATCTACGGCGTGGTCTCGCCCGACCAGTCGATCTACGAGTACCGGCGCAGCGAGACCGAGACCTTCTTCAAGCCGGTGGCCTATTCGGCCAGCAAGTCGGCGCTCTACAACCTGACCCGCTATCTCGCGACCTACTGGGCGGGCAAGGGCGTGCGGGTGAACAGCGTGACGCTGGCCGGCGTGTTCGCCGACCAGGACCCGCGCTTTCTCGAAGGCTACCTGAAGAAGATGCCGCTCGGCCGGATGGCGGAGCCTGACGACTATGTCGGGATCATGGTCTATCTGCTCTCCGACGCATCGCGCTATGCGACGGGCGCCGAGTTCCGCATCGACGGGGGCTGGACCGCCTGGTGACGTGTCGGCCGACTTTGTGCTAGCATTCATGCTAGCAGCGGTCGGAGGTGACTCATGGCGACGATCCTGGTGCGCAATGTCGATGACGCGGTGGTCGAGCGCCTCAAGGCGCAGGCGAAGGAGCACGGCCGGTCGATGGAAGCCGAGGTCCGTGCGCTACTGACCGAGGCGGCAGGTCCACCAGGGGACCTCACTGGTGAGGCACTATGGGAGTTTCTGCGCAGCGGTCCGAAGGTGACTGAGGACTTCGAACTGGACATCCCTGACGACTACTCGATCCCTCCGAACCCGTTCGAAGACGAATGAACTACATCCTCGACACCAACGTCGTGTCGGAGATGATGCGACCTCAGCCTGACGTCCATGTGCATAGCTGGGTAACCCGAAAGGTACTTTCACAGCTTTTCGTTACGGCGACGACGATCAACGAGATCACCTTCGGCCTTCAACGTCTGCCTGCGGGACGTCGTCGGCAGGAACTTCAGGTCCACCTGAATGATCTGGTCAATCGACGCTTCGCGGGCCGGATATTGCCGTTCGACAAGGCAGCTGCTGTACGCTGTGGCGAGATCCGTGCTGCAGCAATGATGCGTGGCCGTCCCGCAGGATTTGCCGATGCGGAGATCGCCGCCGTCGCACTTACCCATTCCATGACCGTCGCCACCCGCGACCTGGACGACTTCGCCGTGTTCGGCGTTCCCCTCGTCGACCCGTTCGATCCGAAGGCAGTAGCATGACGACCATCCCCGGCACCCTGGACAATCATATCGGCGGCCGCGAGGTCCCGGCGCGCAGCGGCGAGCGGATCCAGAAGTTCGACCCGTACACGGGCAAGCTGCAGTCGCAGATCGCGCGCTCGTCCGCCGCCGATGTCGACGATGCGGTCCAGGCCGCGAAGGCGGCGCAGCCGGGCTGGGCTGCCGTGCCGGCGGTGCAGCGCGGACAGATCCTGCACCGGATCGCCAACATCATGGAGGCGAGGGCCGACGAGTTCGGCGCGGTGGTGGCGGCCGAGACCGGCAAGTCGCTGAAGGAAGGCAAGGGCGAGGTCGGTGCGGCCGTGCAGTGCGCGCGGTTCTTCGCGGGCGAGGGGCAGCGCCTGTTCGGCCGGACCATCCCCTCGGGCACGGCGGGCAAGCTCAACCTGACAGTGCGCACGCCGGCCGGTGTCGCCGGGCTGATCATCGCGGCCAACACGCCGGCTGCCAACGTCGCCTGGAAGGTCTTCCCGGCGCTGATCTGCGGCAACGGCGTGGTGCTCAAGGCGGCGGAGGACACGCCGTTCACGGCGGGCTGGGTCGCCCGGGCGGCCGCGGAAGCCGGCCTGCCGGCCGGCGTGCTCAACGTCGTGCACGGCCTGGGTGCCGAGGCCGGCGAGCCGCTGGTGCTGCACGACGCGGTGGACGTGGTGAGCTTCACCGGCTCGACCCGGGTCGGCCGGCGGCTGGCGGAGCTGGCGGGTGCCCGGCTGAAGAAGATCAGTCTGGAGCTCGGCGGCAAGAACCCGTTCGTGGTGATGGACGACGCTGACCTCGACAAGGCGGTGCGCTGGGCGGTGCTCTCGGCCTTCAGCAATGCCGGCCAGCGCTGCGCTGCCGGCAGCCGGATCATCCTGCACGCGCCGATCTACGACGCGTTCGCCCAGAAGTTCGTGGCGGCCACCCGGGCGCTCAGGCTCGGCAACGGTGATGGCGACGACCTGGGTCCGGTCATCAACGCGCGGCAGCTCGCCAACATGCAGGCGGCGGTGGACCGGGCCAGGGAGCGGGGAGCCCGGGTGCTGGCCGGCGGCGCCCGTGCCGATGCGCCGGAACTCGCGGCGGGCTTCTTCATGATGCCCACCATCCTGGAAGGTGTGGCCGCCGAGGACGAACTCACCCACTCGGAGCTGTTCGGGCCGATCACCTGCCTGTACCGGGCGGACGGCTTCGAGCATGCGCTGGAACTGGCCAACGGAACCGCCTATGGCCTGACGGCCTGCATCCATACCCGCTCCTTCGACCGAGCCTTCCTGTTCTGCGAGCGGGTGCGCGCAGGCGTGGCAGTGATCAATGCCGGCACCCATGGCAGCGAGGCGCATATGCCATTCGGTGGTCGCGGCCTTTCCGGAAACGGCACACGAGAACCCGGAACCGAGGCGCTGGACATCTACAGCGAACTCAAGAACATCGCTGTGAACATCGATCCTTCCGGAACCTGAGCAGCCGCATCCTTGGCGACACAGGAGCCTGTTCTTCCAGGAGTGTGATGCTTCAGCCTGATTGAACCCTTTCGGGCGGTCATCTATCGTCCTGGTAGTTTCGGATCAGGGCTGTTCACCCAGTCCAGAGCACCAGCCAGGCCGTCACCGGCCCGGGCATGTGCGGTTCCGCAACGCAGACGCCTGGATTTCGGGGAAGCGACAGCATGCTGCGCGGCCGCCTCTTCAACCTGATCTTTCCGCTGGCCGGCCTGTCGCTCCTGGCCGCTGTCATCCTGCTGTCCGGTAGCCTGGAGCCGGCCGATCTGGACGGCCCGACCCCGAACCTGTTCTTCTACCTGGCCATGGGTGCGTTCGGGCTGATCGGCGCGCTGCTCATGCTCCACCGCAGCAGCGCCACGATCCCGCCGCCCGCGCCCATGGAGCCGCGGCTGATCGCGGGTGGGACTGCATGGGACCATCATGTCGCAAACCTGCCGCTCGCGGTGATCCAGCTCGACTACCGCCACGGCCATCCGGGCCGGATCGCGGGCTGGAACCGTCAGGCCGAGCTGATCTTCGGCTGGCGGGCCGAGGAGGCGTGCGGACGGACCCTGGATGAGCTCCGGCTGATCCATGAGGCGGACCAGAATCGGCGCCTGGCCATGTACGACGCGATCCGTGACCAGGCGGTGAGCTCGGCCCAAATCACGCTGCGGGCCTGCACCAGGGAACGCCGGATCCTCCACTGCGCCGCGCACGTGTCGGTTGCGCGCCACGACGACGGATCGCTGGATTCGATCCTGATCATGGTGGACGACATCAGCAGCCAGATTGCTACCCAGGCGGAGATTACCCGTCTTGCCCATCATGATGCTCTCACCGGCCTGCCCAACCGGGCCCTGTTCAGCGACCGGCTGCGCCAGGCGTTGAGCCGGGCACGCAGGGACGGTGACAAGGTGGCCCTCATGCTGATCGATCTGGACGACTTCAAGCGGGTCAATGACAGCCACGGCCATGCCTGCGGCGACGCCCTGCTCCAGAACCTGGCCAGAACCCTGTCCGGCATGGTGCGTGAAACGGATTCTCCGGCGAGGCTCGGTGGCGACGAGTTCGCGCTGGTGCAGGTCGGGGTGACGGACCTGCAGGCGGTCGAGGCCCTGGCTACCCGGCTCGGCGACAGCCTGGCCCAGCCGTTCCACTGGGAGGGCCGGCACATCGAGACCTCGTGCAGCATCGGCGTGGCGATCTTCCCGGACGACGGTACGAGCGACGAAGAGCTGCTGCGGGCTGCCGACGTGGCCCTCTACCAGGGCAAGGCCGCCGGCCGGAACCGGCAGATGCGCTACCGGCGGGAGATGGACGAGGAACTCAGCCGCCGGCGCAGCATGCAGGCGAGGCTGCAGCAGGCAATCGACCAGGAGCGGCTCCAGCTCGTCTACCAGCCGATCCTGGCCATGCCCGATCTCGTCCCGGTCGCGGCGGAAGCCTTGTGCCGGTGGCATGATCGCGGCCAGGCGATCGCACCCTCCACCTTCGTGCCGCTCGCCGAAAGCTGCGGCCTGATCCGGCCACTCGGCCGCTGGGTGCTGCACACCGCCTGCCGGCAGGCCGCCAGCTGGGCGGAGCAGGGGCTGCAGCTGCGGGTCGCGGTCAATCTCGGCATCCCGGAGCTGCTGCAGCCGGAGCTGGTCGCCACGATCGAGGCAGCGCTGCACGAGAGCCGGCTGCCACCCTATCTCCTGCAGATCGAGATCAGCGAAGCGGCGGTGGGCGACCCTAGCCGGGAAGCCTTCATTGGCAGCCTGAATGACCTTTCGACCGCGGGCGTAGGCATCGCCATCAACGGGTTCGGGGCGGGCCGCATGCCGCTCGCCCGCCTGGCAGGCTTCCCGTTCGACACGATCAAGCTGGACGGCTCTCTGGTCGGCCGGATCGCCCAGGACCCGCGCACGCTGGCGATCGCGCGGGCCGTCGTGACCATGGCGCACGACCTTGGCCGGTGCGTCACCGCGGAGCGGGTGGAGACGGAGGAGCAGCTGGCCCGGCTGGTCGAGATCGGCTGCGACCAGGTCCAAGGGCACCTCCTGTCGCCGCCGCTGGCGGCAGCCGACGTGGCTGGCCGCCGCCTGCCGATCCTCAGACCGGGTCGGCGGTCAGCCCCGTAAGCCCGGCCGCCCGCATCGCCGTGTCCTGGCGCCTGGCCAGCGCCGCCTCGTCGAAGTCGCCGATCAGGTCGACGAACAGCCGGTACCAGTTGATGTTGGCCTTGAGGTGCATGAACACCGAGCCCAGGCCTACCGCAGCACGGTCCATGAACACGAACTCGCGCGGCGGCGTGACCCCGCCCAGCTCGCGCAGCCTCTGGTGGACCTTCTGCGCCACCTCGCGGCCATACTGGCCGCTATTGGTCTGCTGGATCAGGCGCGGCTCGTCCTGCATCAATGGGCCATACAGGAAGCCGGCCCACTCGTTGAGCACGTCGATCATCTCGTTCGACAGGCCGCGGAAGCCCCAGCGCTCATAGGCGGAGACGGCGAGGTCGCGGTCGCCCCTGGCCAGCGCCCAGTAGAGGTCGGTGACACCCTTGACGAAGGAGGGCGGAAACACCCGGACGCAGCCGAAGTCGAGCAGGTTGACGCCCAGGTCGCTGCGCACCGTGTAGTTGCCGGGATGCGGGTCGCCATGGATCACGCCCACCCGGTAGAACGGGATGTACCAGGCGCGGAACATCGCGATCGCGATCTGGTTGCGCGTCTCCTGGTCGGCCGAGCGGAACTCCATCAGGGGCCGACCGGTCAGCCAGCCCATGGTCAGGAGCCGGCGGGTCGAGAGCTCCGGCACCACCTCGGGCACCGAGACCTGCGGCTCGTCGGTCAGGATATGGTCGTAGAGCGCGATGTGGCGCGCTTCGCGCTCATAATCGACCTCCTCGCGCAGCCGCTCGGCGATCTCCTCGTAGATCCGGCTCGTGTCGATCGCCTTGTCCCAGCGCCGATAGACCGCGAACAGGATCTTGAGCTGGGCGAGGTCGGCATCCACCGCCGATTCGATGTTGGGATACTGCAGCTTGCAGGCGACCACCTTGCCATCCTGCAGGGTGGCGCGATGCACCTGGCCCAGCGAGGCGGCGGCAGCCGCCTCCAGGTCGAACTCGGCAAAGCGGCTGCGCCAGTCCGGCCCTAGTTCGCTCGCCATCCGCCGGCGCACGAACGGCTTGCCCATCGGCGGCGCGGAGGCCTGCAGCTTGGCCAGCTCCTCGGCATATTCCGGGGGCAGGGCATCCGGGATGGTCGCCAGCATCTGCGCGACCTTCATGAGCGGGCCCTTCAGCCCGCCCAGCGCCTGGCGCAGGTCATTGGCATGGGCACCCCGGTCGGTCTGCCGGCTGAGGAAGCGGTTGCTGGCGATCCGCGCAGCCTGGCCGGCCACCGAGCCGCCCACCTGGGCATAGCGGGCGACCCGTCCGGTCAGGCTGTTCTCGGACCGCGGGGCGGGCTTAAGCGGTCGGCTCATCGGCGATATCCGCCTCCTTCAGTTCCACGGCAAGCTGGTCGATCAGCTTCTCCAGCACGCTCAGGCCCTTGCTCCAGAAATCCGGGTCCGTGGCATCAAGACCGAACGGCGCCAGCAGTTCCTTGTGGCGCAGCGTCCCACCCGCAGAAAGCAGCTCCAGGTATTTCGGCTCGAACCCGTCCGGGTTCTGCTGGTAGACCGCGTAGAGCGAGTTCACCATGCAGTCGCCGAACGCATAGGCATAGACATAGAACGGCACATGGATGAAGTGCGGGATGTAGGACCAGAAGGTCTGATAGTCCTCGCGGAAGCGGAAGACCGGCCCCAGGCTCTCGACCTGCACCTCCATCCAGATCTTGCATAGTTCCGCCGGCGTCAGCTCGGCCTCACGCCGTGCATCATGCACCCGCCGCTCGAACTCGACGAAGGCGATCTGCCGGACGACCGTGTTGATCATGTCCTCGATCTTGCCGGCCAGCAGCACGCGGCGCTCCGCCGGGTCGGTCGTGCCGGCGAGCAGGGCCTGGAAGGTGAGCTGCTCGCCGAACACCGAGGCGGTCTCGGCGAGCGTCAGGGGCGTGCTCGCCATCAGCGGCCCATGCTTGGCCGCCAGCACCTGATGGACGCCGTGGCCCAGCTCGTGCGCCAGCGTCATCACGTCCCGCGGCCGGCCCTGGTAGTTCATCAGGACATAGGGATGCACCGAGGTCGTGGTCGGGTGGCAGAAGGCACCGCTGTCCTTGCCCGCGCGGAGCTGTGCGTCGATCCAGCCCTTCTCGAAGAAATCGGTCACGATCCCGGCGAGCTTCGGCGAGAAGCGGCCATAGGCATCGGTCACCAGGTCCCGCGCCTGCGTCCAGGGCAGCCGCGCGTCGGATTCTTCCGGCAACGGCGCGTTGCGGTCCCAGTATTCCAGATGATCCAGGCCCAGCCACTTCGCCTTCAGCGCATAGTAGCGGTGCGACAGCCGGGGATAGCTCGCCCGCACCGCGCCGATCAGGGCGTCGACCACCTCGTCCTCGACATGGTTGGCGAGGTTGCGCGAGCTGATCGGGCGCGGAAACTTTCGCCAGCCGTCCTCGATCTGCTTGTCCTTGGCCAGCGTGTTGGTGATCCGGGCGAACAGCTTCTGGTTCTTCGCCAGCACCTCGCCGATCGACGTCGCTGCCTTCTCCCGCACCCCGCGGTCCTTGGACGACAGCTTGTCGAAGATCTCCTGACTGGTGAGGTCCTGGCCGTCGAAGGGGAAGCGCAAGGCGGCCAGGGTTTCGTCGAACAGGCGCACCCAGGCCGAGCGGCCGGTGACATGCTTTTCCAGCAGCACCTTCTCGACTGCGTCCTCCAGCTGGTGCTCGCGCCAGGCGCGGGTATCGCGCAGCCAGGGCCGGAAGCGCGCCAGCCGTGAGGAGCCCTCGAGCTTGGCCTGGAGGTCGCCCTCCTCGATCTTGTTGACCTCCAGGGTCACGAACAGGGTGGTCGACGAGACCACCGTGATCTGCTCCTGGATGCCTTGGTAGAACCGGCCGATCTCGGCATCGTCACGGTCCGCGGCGAACAGGAGCGAGGCGAACGAGGCCAGCCGGCCCAGCCGGTCGTCCAGCGCTTCGTACGCCTCCAGCAGGTCCGCCAGCCCGTCACCGCTCAACCCCGCGACCTTGCCCTGCCAGCTCGCAGCGATCCGCTCGGCTTCCGCCTTGACCGCCGCCAGGTCGGCAGCGATCCGGGGGTCGGCACGGTCGGCATAGAGGTCGGTCAGGTCCCAGGCCGGTCCCTGCTGCTCATGCGGCAGGCCACCCGCCGCCACCTGTTCGCGATCCGCCAGCCGATCCACCCGAATAGACAGCACACCTGTTCTCCCTTACGCGCGTGAAGGAGATATGGGGACGGACCGGCGCAATGCACTGCCGGGGGCCGAACGAGAACGGGAAGGGGGGGAGGCGCTTGACGGAGCTTGGCCGCAACCTGGTCGAGATGTTCCAGAGGACCGTCCGGCGCAAGGGCGACCGACCCTTCCTCTGGGCCAAGCGGGAGGGCACCTATCGGCCGCAGAGCTATGCCGCGGTCGCGGCCGACGTTCAGGATCTGGCCCGTGCCCTAGCCCAGCTCGGCCTCGAGCGGGGCGACCGGGTGCTGCTCGTGTCGGAGAACCGCCCGGAATGGTGCATCGCCGACCTGGCGATCATCACCGCGGGTGGCATCACCGTGCCGGCCTACACCACCAACACGGTCGACGATCATGCCTACCTGCTGGCGCATAGTGAAGCGAAGCTGGTGATCTGCTCCGGCCGCAACCTCGCGCAGCGGCTGCTCCCGGCGATCACCCGGACAGAGGGGCAGGCCAGCACCGTCCTGTTCATGGAGCCTCTGGCGGGCGTGGATGCGCTGCCGGTCACGGCGGTCTCCTGGCAGGACGCGCTGGCGCTGGGCCGGCGCTCGCCGGCGCTGCCCGACGTGCCGGACCTGGACGAGGACGAAGTCACCTGCCTGATCTACACGAGCGGCACCGGCGGGCGGCCCAAGGGCGTCATGCTCACCCATCGCAACATCATGGCGAACGTCCTCGGTGCCCATGACCTCCTGGTGCGCATCGGGCTCGGCGACGAGGTGTTCCTGTCCTTCCTGCCGCTCTCGCACAGCTACGAGCACACGGCCGGCCAGTTCCTGCCGATCGCCCTGGGCGCGGAGATCTACTACGCCGAGGGGACGGAGACGATCCGCACCAACCTCCTGGAAGCGCGGCCGACCATCATGACCTGCGTGCCCAGGCTCTACGAGGTCCTGCGCCAGCGGATCAGCATGGAGGTCCAGCGCCAGGGCGGGCTCAAGGCCCGGCTGTTCGGCAAGACCCAGGAACTCGGCGGCAGGCGCTACCGGAACGGTCGGCTCAACCCGATCGAGCAGGTCATGGACCGGATCCTCGACCGCCTGGTGCGCGACAAGATCCGCGCCCGCTTCGGTGGCCGGCTCAAGGCGCTGGTGAGCGGTGGCGCACCCTTGAACCAGGAAGTCGGCCTGTTCTTCCAGTCCCTGGGCCTGCCGATCCTGCAGGGCTACGGGCAGACCGAAGCCTCGCCGGTGATTTCGGTGAACCCGCCGGGTGCCGTGCGCCTGGATACGGTCGGCCCGCCGCTGAAGGGCGTGACCGTCCGGATCGCCGAGGACGGCGAGATCCTGGTCAGCGGCGACATGGTGATGAAGGGCTACTGGAAGGACGAGGAGGCGACCCGGCACGCCTTGCGCGACGGCTGGCTGCATACCGGCGACATCGGCCAGCTCGAGTCGGACGGCTATCTCAAGATCACCGACCGCAAGAAGGACATCATCGTCGTTTCCGGGGGTGACAATGTCAGCCCGCAGCGGGTGGAAGGGATCCTCGGACTCAGTCCGGAAATCGGCCAGGTCGTGATCTATGGCGACGGCAAGCCCTATCTGGTGGCGCTGATCGTGCCGGACACGGACTTCATGAAGCGCTTCGCCAAGGAGCACGGCCAGAAGCTGGAGCCGGCCGCCCTGGTGCGCGACGAGAAGTTCCGCCAGGCCATGGCGGACGCCATGAAGCAGGCCAATGCCGGCCTGTCCCCCATCGAGCGGATCCGGCGCTGGCAGCTCCTGCACGAGCCGTTCACTACCGAGAACGGCCTGATGACGCCCAGTCTGAAGCTGCGCCGCTCGCTGATCTACGCCCGGTACGAGGCGCAGATCGCCGACCTCTACGACTGAGGCCCGAGCCTCGCAGCATAAGCCTCCCGCCCGGCAAGCCGTGTCGAGCGGGCGAGGCCCAGATGCTGCAGCTCCACGAAGGCCAGAGCGATCCATGCCTCCGCGCAGATCACCAGAACGCCAGCCAGGTTGGGCGTCAGCATCGCCAGGGCCAGCGGCAGGATGCTCAGGAAGGCGAAGGCGGCGTTGCCGCCCATCAGCAGCCAGACCGCGCTCTCCGCGAGGCTGCCGCGGCCGGCCAACCACAAGCCCAGGACCGCCTGGGCCAGCAGGTACAGGCCGGCAGCACTGATCGTCATGGCGGGAAGGCGCAGCCAGTCGCCGAGCATGGCAGGCAGCAGGGTCGCCACGCTGCCGGCCAGCAGGTTGCCGGCAGCACCGGCCACGAGGACGCGGCGCAGGAAGCAGGACGGCACGATCCGGGTCATGGCGGTACTCCGGTGGATGGCCAGCCGAACCTGCACCTCTGCCGGCATCCGGTCGATTACCTGGCAGGTCATGGCGCCACCTCGCCGGCAGCGCTAGGACAGGGTCATGACGACCCCCCAGAGCATCGGCGATCTCCTGAAGACGTGGCGCCAGCGCCGCCGGCTGAGCCAGCTGGAGCTGGCCCTGGAGGCGGAGGTATCGGCACGGCATCTGAGCTTCCTGGAGACCGGCCGCGCCCAGCCCAGCCGCGAGATGATCCTGCAGCTGGCCGAATCGCTGGAGGTGCCGCTGCGCGAGCGCAACGTCATGCTGGTGGCGGCGGGCTTCGCCCCGATGTTCCCCGAGCGCCGGCTCGATGACCCGGAGCTGACGGCGGCGCGCGAGGTGGTCGCCACCATCCTGACGGGCCACGAGCCCCATCCAGCCCTGGCGGTGGACCGGCACTGGCAGATCCTGGCGCACAACCGGGCGATCCCGCCGCTCCTGGAGGGCGTGAGCCCGGCCCTCCTGGAGCCGCCGGTGAACGCCCTGCGCCTGGCCCTTCATCCGGAGGGGCTGGCCCCGCGGATCGGCAACTTCCTGGAATGGCGCGCCCATCTGCTGTCGCGCCTGCACCGCCAGCTGGAACTCACCGCCGATCCGGAACTGGGCCGGCTCTTCGAGGAGCTGGCCGCCTATCCCCACCAGGGGGTCGGCCCGCAGCGGGGCACCACCGCCGCGCACGAGCCGGGCATCGCGGTGGCACTGCACCTTGCGACCAGCCACGGCCCGCTCGCCTTCATCAGCACCACCACCGTGTTCGGCACACCTTTGGATGTGACCCTGGCCGAGCTGGCGCTGGAGACGTTCTTCCCGGCGGACGCCGAGACCGCTGCAATCATGCGGCGGCTGGTGGCGGGCTAGACCGGCCTGGCCTTCAGCCAGAGGAACATCGGCACCCGGGCGGACTGGACGAGGCGTGGCGCCACCGCGAGGTCGGGCAGCGGCTCGCGCAGGCTGGTAATGGCCAGCCCGGCCTGCTCCAGGGCAGCGGCATAGCTTTCCAGCGGCTGCGACCAGCCGGCGAAATGCATCTCCTTGCCGTCCCGCTCCTCGATCCCGTCGAAGCGCACCCGGCCGAAATAGCTGCCCTTCAGCACGAAATCCGCCTCTGGCTCTGGCCCGGCGAAGCGGCCGCGATCGCGAAATGGATGCACGATCGAGGCGATCAGCTGCCCCGATGGCCGCAGCACGCGCCGGACCTCGCGCAGCACCGCCGCCATGTCCGCCACGTCCATCAGCACGTTGTAGGCCATCACCCGGTCGAAGCTCGCCGCGGCGAACGGCAGGGCGGCGGCATCGGCGACCAGATGGCGCTCGGCGGACCGGGCGGCCGCCGCGGCCTCGACCATGGCCGGCACCGCATCCGTGGCGGTGACCCGATAGCCCAGCGCCGTCAAAGTACGGGCAACTCGCCCCTCGCCGCAGCCGATTTCCAGGACCTCATCCTGTCCAGGTCCGATGAAGTCGCGCAGCGCCGGAAGATAGGCCCAGAAGGCATCATGACCCGGCGTGCCGGCCCAGCTGATCCACTGCCGCGCGACCCGGTGCCAGTGGCGGCGGTCCTGGTCGGTCATAGACGGTCGCAGGCCTCAGCCTTCCTCGCCGCCCACCAGCCCCAGGAACCGGTCGAGCTGGTCGAGCGTGCGCCAGCGCACCACCAGTTCGCCACCATCCTTCTTCTGCCGGATCGCGATCGGCAGGCCGAAGCGTCGGGATAGCCGCTCCTCGAACGCCTTCACGTCGGCATCCACGGCGGGACGGTCGACAGACTTGGCCGGCTTGGCTGTCTGCTGACGACGCACCAGATCTTCCGTCTGCCGGACATTCAGCCCGTCGCGGACGACGATCTCGGCCAGTGCTGCCGGATCGGCCGCCCCCAGCAGCGCCCGGGCATGACCGGCGCTGATCTTCTCCTGGTCGAGCAGGTGCCGTACCGGCTCGGGCAGGCCCAGCAGTCGGATGGTATTGGCGACATGGCTGCGGCTGCGGCCGAGCGCGCTGGCAATGTCCTCCTGGGTATGGCCGAACTCGTCGGCCAGCCGCCGATAGGCATCGGCCTCTTCCAGCGGGGTGAGGTCCTTGCGCTGGACGTTCTCGACCAGCGCGATCTCCAGCGTCTCCTGCTCGCCCAGCTCGCGGACCAGTACCGGGACCTCGGCCAGCCCGGCGCGCTGCGCCGCCCGCCAGCGCCGCTCCCCGGCGACGATCTCGAACCCGTCAGCCCGGCCGGCCGGGCGCACCAGCAGCGGCTGGAGCAGGCCGTGCCGGCGCATCGAATCCGCCAGCAGCTCCAGTTCGTCCTCGTCGAACCCGCGCCGCGGCTGGTGGCGCGACGGCGAGAGCTGCTCGATCGGCACCAGCCTGGCACCCTTGGGCGCCGGCTTGGCCGCCTGCGGCTCGCTGTCGAGAATCGTGCCGGCATCCTCGCCGAGCAGGGCGGAGAGCCCCATGCCCAGCCCACGCCGCCTGCCAGGCGTCTGATCGGAATGCTTCACCGTGCTGCCGCCATCATGCGTCGATCCCGTCGCAGCATCTCACCGGCCAGATGCGCATAGGCCATGGCGCCCGCCGAGCGCACATCATAGAGCATCACCGGCTTGCCGTGCGATGGTGCTTCGGAGATCCGCACGTTGCGCGGGATCACGGTATCGTAAACCCGCTCGCCCATGAAGCTGCGCACGTCCTCGGCCACCTGCTCGGACAGGTTGTTGCGCTTGTCGAACATGGTCAGGACGATGCCGTGCATCTGCAGGCGCGGGTTCAGGGTGCGCCGCACCCGCTCGACCGTGCGCAGCAGCATGCTGAGGCCTTCCAGGGCGAAGAACTCGCACTGGAGCGGCACGATCACCGCGTGCGCCGCGACCAGCCCGTTCACGGTCAGCACGCCCAGCGAGGGCGGACAGTCGATCAGGACATAGTCGAACCGGTCCTCCAGCCGCAGCAGCGCATCGCGGAGCCGGTAGCTGCGCTTGCCGTCGTCCACCAGTTCCACCTCGGCCGCCGACAGGTCGACCGTCGAGGTAATCAGGGTGAGACCCGGCACGGCGGTCTCGGTCAGGGCGTCGGCAACCGGTGCCTGGCCGGTGATCACATCGTAGGCAGTCACGGTGCGCACGGAACGGTCGACACCCAGCCCGGTCGAGGCATTGCCCTGGGGGTCGAAATCGACCACCAGCACGCGCTTGCCGGCCACCGCCAGGGCAGTGCCGAGATTGATGGTGGTCGTGGTCTTGCCGACCCCACCCTTCTGATTGGCAACCGCGAAGATGCGTGCCTTGGGCCCGCTCTTAAACTCGACGACCGTCGACACGTACGACCTCGCTGACGCGCAGGATATTGCCCCTCGGATCCGAGAGGCTCGGCAGGACGTCCTGCCTCATATGCCAGTGCCGCGCTGCGTCGGTCAATTCCGACGGCAGCGTCTGGCCCTTGGCGAACAGAGCGACCGTGCCCTCCGTCATATGCGGTGCAGCCAGACCGAGCAGCCGGTCCAAGGGTGCGAGCGCCCGTGCCGTCACCACGTCGAGCTTCGGCAGCGTGGCCTGCTCGATGCGCACCGCATGGATCGTCACTTCCGTCTCGGTGATCCGGGCCGATTCGCGCAGGAAGGCGACCTTGCGCTGGTCGCTTTCCACCAGATGCATCTCCGGCACGCCCATGATCGCCAGGATCATGCCCGGCACACCTGGGCCGGTGCCGAGATCTGCCCAGGTCCGGGCGTCGGGCGCCAGCAGGCGCAATTGCCCGCCATCCAGCACATGGCGGCGCCACGGATCAGCGAGCGTACTGGCCGCCACCAGGTTGATCCGCCGCTGCCACAGCTCCAGCAGCTCCACCCAGCGCCGCAGCCGCTCCAGCGTTTCACGTGAAACATGCAGCAGCGCCGCGCACTCCTCGGGCGACATCGGCCGGCTCATGCCGCGGACGCGCCCGGCCGCTCGACGAACCGCAGCAACCGGGCGGTCGCAGCCGGGGTCACCCCGGGAATGCGCGCCGCGGCACCCAGCGAGCGCGGCCGGTTCCGGCTCAGCACCGCGATCACCTCCGCACTCAGACCCGGGATGCCGCGATAGTCGAGATCTTCGGGCAGCGTCAGTTCCTCCTGGGCCCGGAACCGGCGGACCTCCGCCTCCTGCCGGGCCAGATAGGTGGCATAACGCGCCTCGATCGCAAGCTGCTCCTGCACCGTGCCGGGCAGACCGGCCAGTGCCGGTGCCAGCGGCACCAGCCGGGCCAGACTGACGTCCGGCAGGCGCAGCAGGTCGAAGCCGTCCCGGCGCCGGCCGTCCGACTGCACCGCGATGCCGTGCGCCGCCGCCTCGCCCGGCGTCACCGCGATCTTGCGGAGCAGCTCCCGGCCGAGCTCCAGCGCCTCGAGCTTGGTCAGGTGCGCCTTACGGCGCACCGCACCGACCACGCCCAGGGAGAGCCCGGCATCGGTCAGGCGAAGGTCGGCATTGTCGGCGCGCAGGCTCAGCCGGAATTCGCTGCGGCTGGTGAACATCCGGTAGGGCTCGGTCACGCCCCGGCTCACCAGGTCATCGATCATCACCCCGATCATCGCCTGGCTGCGCTCCAGGATGAAGGGTGGCCGCCCCGCCGCCAGCAGCGCCGCATTGATCCCGGCGACGATCCCCTGGCCCGCCGCTTCCTCATAGCCGGTCGTGCCGTTGATCTGCCCGGCGAGATAGAGGCCCGGCAGGCGGCGCATGGCCAAATCCGGCCCGAGCTCGCGCGGGTCGACATGGTCATACTCGATCGCATAGCCGAACTGGGCGATCTCGGCCCGCTCCAGCCCGGTGATCGAGCGGACCAGGGCGAGCTGGACCTCGCGCGGCAGTGCGGTCGAGATCCCGTTCGGATAGACCAGCGGGTCGTCCGCTCCTTCCGGCTCCAGGAAGACCTGGTGGCGCTCCCGATCGGCAAAGCGCACCACCTTGTCCTCGATCGACGGGCAGTAGCGCACGCCGCCTGCGGTGATCTGGCCGGAGAACACCGGCGACCGGGCCAGGTCGGCACGGATCAGCGCGTGGGTGGCGGGGTTGGTCCAGGTGATCCGGCACTCCACCTGCTTCTGGCCGATCCGGTCGGTCAGGAACGACATCGGCACCGGCGGCTCGTCGCCCGGCTGCGCCTGCAGCACTGCCCAGTCGATGCTGTCCCGCCGCAGCCTGGGCGGCGTGCCGGTCTTGAGGCGACCCAGCGTGATGCCGGCTGCCGCCAGCCGCTCCGGCAGACGCACTGATGGCCGCTCGCCTAGGCGGCCAGCCGGCCGGCGTTCCTCACCCAGATGGATCTCGCCACGCAGGAAGGTGCCGGTGGTCAGCACGACTGCAGCCGCGCGCAGCGCACGGCCCTCCTGGTCGATCACGCCCCGGACCCGGCGGTTCTCCAGGATCAGGTCGACTGCCTCGGCCTCCAGCACCTGCAGGCCGTCCTGCTCGGCGAGCAGCGCCTGTACTTCCGCCTCGTAAGCGCGGCGGTCGGCCTGGATGCGCGGTGCGCGCACCGCCGCTCCCTTGTCCGCGGCGAGCATGCGGAACTGGATACCGGCCCGGTCGATCGCCCGTGCCATGATTCCATCCAGCGCATCGACCTCACGCACCAGCTGGCCACGGCCGAGCCCGCCGATCGCGGGATTGCACGACATCCGCCCGATCGCCTGGCGATCCTGGGTCAGGAGCGCGGTACGGGCGCCGAGCCTCGCCGCGGCGGCGGCCGCCTCCACCCCGGCATGGCCACCGCCGATCACGATCACGTCGAAGATTTGCATGGCAGGTCGCAGCGGGCCCGAATTGAACTAGCGCATTGGCGCGCGCGCCGCTTCAAAGGCATAGCGCCCGCTGGTGATAGGCGAATCCAGACCGCAGGGAAACATGATGTCCTCCGTAGTGCTCGCCATGTTGGCGCTGGCCGTGCTGCTCGGGATTTCCGCCTTCGTACCGGCTCTGGCCGACCGTCTGCGCCTGCCGGCCACCACCCTGCTGGCGATCGTCGGCATCGCGATCGGTGGCCTCCTGTTCTTCACCGACACCCACATGTTCCCCGGCTGGACGCCCGGACTGGGCGGGCTGATCGGAAACCTCGCCGATCTGCACATCCCGCCGGACATGCTGCTCCTGGTGTTCCTGCCGATCCTCTTGTTCGAGAGCTCGATCAGCCTGGATGCCCGGGCGCTGCGTGACGATCTGGTGCCGGTGCTGGCCATGGCGGTGCTGGCCGTGCTGGTGACCACGCTGGTGGTCGGCGCCTCGCTCAACCCGTTCACCGCCGTGCCGCTGGCCGGCTGCCTGTTGCTGGGTGCGGTGGTCGCCACCACCGACCCGATCGCGGTGATCGGGGTGTTCCGCGAGGTAGGTGCACCGCGCCGCCTGTCCGACCTGGTCGAGGGCGAGAGCCTGCTGAACGATGCCGCGGCGATCGCCCTGTTCAGCGCCTTCGTCGCCGCCCTGCGTGCTGGCAATGACGGCGATCCCACGGCGATCGCCTGGACCTTCCTGTGGGACTTCATCGGCGGCGGGCTGTTCGGCGTGGTGCTGGGCCGGCTCGGTGCCGCACTGCTCACCCGGCTGGACCAGGCCGGGCCGGCCGAGATCACCCTGTCCGTGTCGCTGGCCTATCTCGCCTACATCATCGGCGAGGACGTGCTGCATATCTCCGGCGTGGTCGCGACCGTCGCCGCAGGCCTGGCATTCGGCTATCTCGGCCGGCGCCGGATGAGCACCCAGTCCTGGGGCTCGATTCACCATGTCTGGCAGCAGCTCGGCTTCTGGGCCGCGTCGCTCGTCTTCATGATGGCGGCCATGCTGATCCCCAAGGTGCTGGTCGAGTTCCGGCTCCAGGACTTCTACCTGCTCGTGGTGCTCATCCTCGCCACCTTCGCCGCCCGCGTGTTCGTGCTCTACGCCGTGATCCCGCTGCTCACCGCGCTCAAGCTGGCCAACCCGATCCGCAGCGCCTACCGCATGGTGATGCTCTGGGGTGGCCTGCGCGGTGCCGTCACCCTGGCCCTGGCTCTGGCCGTTTCCGAGCTGCCGGGCATCTCCGACGAGGTGAAGCACCTGGTCGAGGTGGTGGCGGTCTCCTATGTGCTGTTCACCCTGTTCATCCAGGGCACTACGCTGCGTGCACTGATCGGCTGGCTCGGGCTGAACCAGCTCGGTCCGCTCGAGCGCATGGTGCGCGACCGTGCCCTGGAACTCAGCCAGACCAACATGCTGGACCAGCTCCGGCTGGAGGCGGTGCGGCTCGGCATCGACCCGGAGACCTCGCCGGAGATCGACCGGCTGAACAAGGAACGCCTCGCCCAGCCGCGGCGGGTGGCACCGCTCGGCGACGACATGCTGTCCCAGCAGCTCACCGCGGCCCTGCTGACCGTCACGCGCCGCGAGGCCACGCTCTATGTCGAGGAGATCGGCCGGGGTCTGGCCGGGCGACGCACCGCCGCACAGCTGCTCGGCAATACCGATCAGCTCCAGGATGCGCTGCAGACCGATGGCGTGCGTGGCTACCGGTCGGTCGCCAAGCAGCTCAGCCGGTTCGACTGGTACATGCGGCTCTGCGTCTGGATCCAGCGTACCTTTCGCTGGTCGACGCCGCTTGCCCGCCAGCTCGCCGACCGGTTCGAGGTCATGCTGATCAGCCGGCGGGTCATGAACGAGTGCATCGAGTTCGCCCGGGAGCGCCTGCCATCCCTGTTCGAGCCACGGGTCGCCGAGACGGCGCTGCATGTGGTCCAGGCTCGCAAGGAGCTGATCGATCGCAGCTTCGAGGCGCTCGAGCTGCAATATCCCGAATATGCCGAGGCATTGCGCACCCGCTATCTGGATCGCGCGGCACTGCGCATGGAGGAGGATGCCTATCGGCAGATGCTGCAGGACCGGCTGATCACCCCACCGGTCTATCGCAACCTGATGGAGGCGACCCGGCTGCACGCCCGCGAGCTGGAACAGGCGCCGACGCTCGACCTGCACATGGACATCCCGGCGATCCTCCGCGAGCTGCCGCTGTTCAAGGACCTGGCGCCGGAGCAGATCGAGGCGGTCAGCCGCCTGCTCCGGCCACGCATGGCGCTGCCGCGCGAGCGGATCGTACGTGCCGGAGAGCTGGGCGACCGGATGTTCTTCGTGGCGAGTGGTGCCGTCGAGGTGGTCCTGGACGAGCCGGTCCGGCTCGGCACCGGTGACTTCTTCGGCGAGCTCGGCCTGCTCACCCGCGAGCCGCGCGTGACCGATGTGGTCGCGATGGGCTACTGCCATCTGCTCGAACTGCATGCCGACGTGTTCGAGCGGTTCCTGGCTGCGGATCCCCAAGCGGCGGCGGCCATCCGGCGGGTGGCAGCCGAGCGGCTGGGCGTGTGGCAGGAGCCAGCCCAGCCAATCGGCTGAATGTTCCACGTGAAACACACAAGCGGCTACTTGCCGATGCAGAACCGGGCGAAGATCCGGTCCAGCACATTCTCGGCGTCGGCACCCGCACCCGTCACCCGCGCCAACGCTTGGCTCGCCTGACGCAGCGCTTCGGCCACCAGCACCGGCTCGGCCAAGTGAACTGCCCCTGACGCATCGTCCAGCGCCGCCTGCGCGTCGCGCAGCGCCGCTTCGGCCCGAGCACCTACGGGCACTGCCCCGGCTTCCGCCTGGTCCGGTGCCGCCAAGGCGGCGACCAGCTGCGCCAGCATTCGGTCGATCCCGGCACCGGTGCGGCACGAGATCGCCAGATGATCCGCCGGCACCGATGCGAGGTCGGCCTTGTTCGCCACCACCAGCCGCGCCTGGCCCGCCGCGTGCGGCACCGCCGGCAGTGCCGGCAGCACCGGCTCGCTGGCATCGACCAGCTCCAGCACCAGGTCGGCGGATGCGGCCTTCTCTCTGGCGCGGCGCATCCCTTCCTGCTCGATCGGATCGTCGCTGTCGCGCAGCCCCGCCGTGTCGATCAGTGTCACCGGCAGCCCGGCCAGGTCCAGCGCCACCTCGACCGGATCGCGGGTAGTACCCGGGCGATCCGTCACGATCGCGACCTCCCGGCCAGCCAGCAGGTTGACGAGGCTGGACTTGCCGACATTGGGCGCGCCCACCACCGTCACGACGAAGCCCTGGCGCAGCCGCTCCGCCGCCGGAGCCCGGGCCAGCGCCTCCGCCAGCTCGGCGCGCAGCCGCACCATGGCCGGCCCGATCCGGTCGAGCGTCCCGGAAGCGACATCCGCCTGGTCTGCGGCGAAATCCAGCTCGGCCTCCACCGCGGCACGCAGCTCCATGAGCTGTTCGTGCCACTGGCCGACCTGGCGCCCGACCGCGCCTTCCAGCCTCGAGAGCGCCGTGCGCACCCCACGCGCGGTGGTGGCCTCGATCAGGTCGCCCAGGCCCTCTACGGCCGCCAGATCGAGCTTGCCCGCCAGATAGGCGCGCCGCGTGAACTCGCCCGGCTCCGCAGGGCGCAAGCCGGGCATCCGGCCCAGCGCCGCCGCCAGCATCCGGCGCACACCGATGCCGCCATGGTGCTGCAGCTCGACCAGGTCCTCGCCGGTGAAGCTGGCCGGGGCCGCAAAGCGCAGCAGCAGGGCCTGGTCGATCGGCGGCCCACCCGGCCCGTCGCATAGCCGGGCCAGCACCGCCCGGCGCGGCGCGGGCGGCCGACCGACACCCAGGTCCGCCAGCGCCTGCAGCGCCGCCGGCCCGGAGATCCGCAGCACCGCCACCGCCGAGCGGCCGGGCGGCGTCGCCCAGGCCCAGATCGTGTCGCCCGTCAGCGCTTGTCGTCCTTGGGCGGGGAGGGTGGCCGCATCCCGGTCGCGGTCGCCATCATCTGCGCCCAGATGGTCTGCCACTGCTCCAGCCCCTTGGACAGCGGCAGCCAAGTCTCCATGAGCTGCTTGGTGTCCGTGGCGTTGATCGCGTCCGACAGGCGCTTTTCCAGCGTGTCCATCAGGCTCTTCTGCATGGGCGCCACGTCGGGCAGGCCCAGGAACTGCCTGGCCTCCTCGGGTGTGCAGTCGATGTCGATGCTCACTTTCATGTCCGCCTCGCCGTGTTGGTCCCGCCGCTCCACATCCTTAGGACGACGGCGGCCAACGGCAACCTCCGGCCACCGTCGCGACCAACGAGGGGAGCTGGTCCTTGGTCAATCTCTTGCGCAACGCCACCAGTCCCTACCTCCTGCAGCACGCCGGCAACCCGGTCCACTGGCGGGAATGGAGCCCTGAGGCCCTGGCACTGGCCCAGGAGCTCGACCGGCCGATCCTCCTTTCGGTGGGCTATGCCGCCTGCCACTGGTGCCATGTGATGGCGCACGAGAGCTTCGAGGACCCGGCGGTCGCCCGGCTGATCAATGACGGGTTCGTACCGATCAAGGTGGACCGGGAGGAACGGCCGGACCTGGATCAGATCTACCTGCATGCCCTGCAGCTCCTGGGCCAGCCGGGCGGCTGGCCGCTCACCATGTTCCTGACCCCGGACGGCGCACCCTTCTGGGGCGGCACCTATTTCCCGCCCAGCCCCCGCCACGGCCTGCCGAGCTTCTCCCAGGTCCTCACCCAACTGGCGAAGCTGTGGCGCGAGGACCGGACGCGGCTGCTGGCCAATCGCGACCAGATGATGGCGGCGATGGCCGTGCTGGGCAGGCCGGAGCCGGGCGAGGGGGTGCCGGCCGGTCTGGCGTTCGCCACCGCGCAGGCCGTTGCGCGCGGTTTCGACCCGGAGCATGGCGGGCTGCGAGGCGCGCCCAAGTTCCCGCAGGTCCCGATGCTGGATCTGCTGCGCCGAACCGCGATCGCGCAGGGCGACCGGCAGAGGGCCGGCACTGTCCTACATACCCTCAGGCGGATCTGCCAGGGCGGGATCTACGACCATCTGGGCGGCGGCTTTGCCCGCTACTCGGTCGATGCCTTCTGGCGCGTGCCGCATTTCGAGAAGATGCTCTACGACAACGCCCAGCTGCTGGGCCTGCTGGCCGAGTGTCACCTGCTGGAGCCCCAGCCGCTGTTCCAGGCCAGGGCCGAGGAGACGGTCGGCTGGCTGGTGCGCGAGATGCGCAGTGCCGGTGCGTTCGCCGCCTCGCTCGATGCCGACAGCGAGGGCGAGGAGGGCCGCTACTATGTCTGGGACGCGGCCGAGATCGCAGCCGTGCTCGGCGCCGAAGCCGGGACATTCGCCCGGCACTATGACGTCCGGCCGGCCGGCAACTGGGAAGGCCGCAACGTGCTGAACCGCCTGCACGAGCCGGGCCTGGCCCCGGCGGAGGACGAGGCGGCACTGACGAGGATGCGGGCTGCACTCCTGAAGGCGCGGGAGCGGCGGATCCGCCCGGCCCGCGACGACAAGATCCTGGCCGACTGGAATGGCCTCGCGATTCAGGGGCTGGCGCGGGCCGCCACCGTGTTCGACCGGCCGGACTGGCTGGCCCTGGCGACGGAAACCTTCGACACCGTGATGGATCTGCTGGGCACGCCCGATGGCGGGCTGCGCCATGCCTGGCGGGACGGCCGGCGCCTGGAACTCGGCCTGCTGGACGACCACGCCCAGATGGCCCGTGCCGCCCTGGCCCTGGGCTTGGCCAGCGGCGACGCACGCTGGACGGCCTGCGCCGCGACGATCCTGGAAGCAGTCGAGCGGGCGTTCGCCGATCCGGATGGCGGCTATCGGCTGGCCCCGACCGATGCCACCGACCTCCTGGTCCGCCCGAAGACCGCATTCGACGGCCCGAGCCCGGCAGCGCTCGCGACCCTGCTCGAATGCTTTGCGCTGATGCACGCCCTGGATGGCCAAGCGCATTGGCGGGACCGGGCGGATCGGCTGGTGCGCTCGGTGGCAGGCGAGGTGGCTGGACAGCCGGTCGCCCACTGCGCCTTTCTGGCCGCATGGCTGACGCTGGAGATGCCCATCCAGATCGTGCTGGCGGGACCGGCGGCCGAGCTCACCACACTGCGCCATACGGCACTCACCACGCCGCTGCCGCACCTCGTGGTCCAGCAGGTCGAGGCGGGCGATGCCCTGCCCGACGGACATCCGGCCTTCGGCAAGTCCAGCCGCGACGGGCGGCCCACCGCCTTTGTCTGCGTCGCCGCGACCTGCACCGCTCCGGTCACCGATCCGGCGGCGCTGCGGGACGAGCTGGCGACCGCCGCCTTGCGCATGGGCAGGATCGGCGCAAACTGACGGCACGGAGCGAAACGAACCCGAGAAGGATGAAGGCGCATGGCGACCAGAGTGATGGTGCGCAAGACTGGCGGCCCGGAGGTATTGGAAACCGAGAGCTTCGAACCGGCCAAGCCAGGCCCCGGCGAGGTGCTGCTGCGCCAGCGCGCGGTCGGCCTGAACTTCATCGACTGCTACTTTCGCACCGGCCTCTATCCCACGCCCCTGCCCTTCACGCCGGGCTTCGAGGGCTGCGGCATCATCGAGGCGGCCGGCGACGGGGTCGACCTGAAGGTCGGCCAGCGGGTCGCCTACGGCACCGGGCCGATCGGCGCCTATACCGACATGCGGGTGATGCCGGCCGGCCCGCTCGTCCCGGTCCCGGACGCGATCCCGGACGACGTGGCCTGCGCCATGATGCTGAAGGGCATGACCGCCCGCTATCTCCTGCGCCGCACCTTCCGCGTCGAGCCCGGCCACACCATCCTGATCCACGCCGCAGCCGGCGGGGTTGGCCTGATCGTCTGCCAGTGGGCGAAGCATCTGGGTGCCACGGTGATCGGCACGGTCTCGACCGATGAGAAGGCCGAACTCGCCAGGGCCAATGGCTGCGACCACCCGATCGTCTACAGCCGCGAGGACTTCGTCGCCCGGGTCAAGGAGATCACCGGCGGCAAGGGCGTGGACGTGGTCTACGATTCGGTCGGCAAGGACACCTTCCTGAAGTCGCTGGACTGCCTGAAGCGCCTCGGCATGATGGTCACCTTCGGCCAGTCGTCCGGCAAGGTGGAGCCGTTCGACACCGGGCTGCTCGCCCAGAAGGGCTCCCTGTTCCTGACCCGGCCGACCCTGTTCTCCTATGTCGCCGAGCGCCAGGACCTGCTCGAGACCGCCAGGGACCTGACCGACGTGGTCGCGAGCGGGGCGGTGAAAATCCAGGTGGAGCAGAAATATCCGCTGGCCGACGCGGCCGCGGCCCATCGCGACCTGGAAGCGCGCAAGACCACCGGTGCCACGGTGCTCATTCCCTGACCGTATCCGCCGGCCGGGTCTCCTTCGCGAGCCCGGCCGGCTCCTTGAACCGGTCCTGGAGCCAGCGGTCGTAGAAGGCCAGCGCCGCCGCCCGCCCCTCGCTCAGGCACCACAGCCGCTTGCCGCTGATCGAGCGGTTCTGCCATTCGCGGTCGAACGCGACCGCGGCCGTGATCCGGGCAGCACTGGCCTGCTGCTCGTCCAGGCCATCGGCCGCCCTCGCCTCCGCACAGGCGAGTGCGGCCCCAGCGGCCAGGCCGTCGTTCCACAGGCCGCAATAGTGCAGCACTTCCTGGTCATAGGCGCAGCGTGCATAGGGCGGCAGCGTGTCGCGCGGCCCGGCCAGGGCAGGTGCCGTGATCAGCAGCAGGAGGCCGGTCAGCCGCAGGATCACATGAAACCGTCCCAGAGCAGCTTGACCCCCGTCAGCAGCACGAAGCCCACGCACAGCGGATAGAACCAGCGGTCGCTGACGCGGTGGTGCAGCCGCACCCCCGCCAGCATGCCCAGAGCTGCCACCGGCACCATGCAGAGGATCGTGGTGACGATCGACTGGTCGAACAGGCCGATCATGAAGTAGGGCGGCAGCTTCGCGAGGTTGATGGCGGCGAACAGGATGGTCATCGTACCGACGAACACCGTCTTGTTCAGCCGCAGCGGCACCAGATAGAGGTTGGCGGGCGGTCCGCCGGCATGGGCGATCGTGCTGGTGAAGCCGGCGGCACTGCCCAGCACCACGCCGGACAGCGGCCTTGGCGGCTTGCCGGTGCCGATCCGCGCTGCCGGGCGCAGGAACCAGTCCAGCGAGAACAGCACCGAGGTGGCGCCCAGGAGAATGCGCACCGCGTCCTCCGACAGCCAGTCGAACGCCAGGGTGCCGAGCACGATCCCGACCAGCGCGCCGGGCAGGAGTGCCGCCACCGCGTGCCGGCTCCAGCTGCGCCGGTACGCCCACACGCCGATCGCGTCCATCAGGCAGAGCAGCGGCAGCATGATCGCCGCGGCATGGGCCGGGGACATCACCCAGCTCATCAGCGGCACCGACACCATGCCGAGCCCGCCACCGAATCCGCCTTTGCTGAGCGCACTGATCAGGACGCCGGTGATCACCAGCATCCAGTAGAGCAGGTCCTGATTCAACGAAGTGGGCTCACATCCCGGCGATCTTCTTGAGCGCATCGATCTGCCAGGCCTGGGTCATGTCCTCCAGGATCTGGCCGTTCTCCAGCCCGCGCCCTTCCAGCTGCAGCATGATCCGGCCCCCCAGGATCAGCGTGGCCTGGCCGCTGTCGCCGCCCTCCTCGAACTGCACCATCGCGTTGTCCCGGCCGACCCGAACCCGCTTGGCGCCGGGATTGGCCGCGATCAGCGCCGGATTGCCGATCATCGCCGCCAGCCCCTGGATCATCGGGTTGTCCACCGAGATCCGGGCCTCGATCGAGCCGTTGCCGCCCTCCTGCGTATAGGTGCGCGCCACCGCCGTGCCGCCGCCGAACATCGCCATGGCGGCACTGCTGTCGTCTTCGCTGTCCTCGTACGTCCAGCCCGTGGGCGCCGGCGGGAAGCCCGCGCGATACTGCCCGGCGAGCTGCGACCGGATGTCCTGGATCGCGAACTGCAGCTCGTTGATGGCGCCACCCAGGTCACCTTCTTCGTAGTACTGCTTGCCGAGATCGATCTGATCGGTGACCTGATCGGCGGACGCCGGCAGGGCGGCAGCCAGCAACAGGGCGCAGACAAGGGCAACGACACGCATGGAACCAACCGCAGCTTCCCCGACCGGCCCTGACCCTAGCCTGCCCGTCACGGTGTCGTCGAGCGTCCGGAAACGTCTGGCAGCGGGAGCTGGCCGATGAGCGGGAATGACCGGGTCGTGGTGGTGGGCGGCGGCCATGCCGGCCTGCTCATGGGCTTGGCGCTGGCCGGACACGGCATCGAGGTCCGGGTGGTCGAGCCCATGGCGCCGGCAGCGATCCGCAAGGCGCCGCCCGACGGGCGGACCCTCGCACTCCTGGCCGGCAGCATCCTGCAGCTCGAGGGGCTGGGCCTGTGGGGCCCGCTCGCTCCCTATGGCACGCCGATTCGGCGGGTCGAGGTGCTGGACGTCGGCAGCGCGGCCAAGGTCGACTATCGCGAGGAGGACGCGCCCGGCCCGGTCCCGTTCGGCCAGGGATTCGAGAATCGCGTCCTGCGCCAGGTGCTGCTCGACCTGTTCCTGGAGCGGGCCGGCCGCCGTCACCTGGTCACCGACCGGGTGAGCGCCATCGAGCGCGACGCCACAGGCATCACCATCCGTACCGAGGGAGGTGCCCGGCTGCCGGCGGGCCTGGTGATCGGTGCCGATGGCCGCGGCTCCGGGCTGCGCAAGCTGGCCGGGATCGGGTTGCATCGCTGGAGCTATGGCCACTCCGCCCTGGGCTTCATCGTCCGCCACCCGGTCGACAATGGCGGTGCCGTGCTGGAGCGGATGCGCAAGGGCGGACCGCTGGCGACGCTGCCGCTGCGTGCCGACCGCACCGGGATCACCTGGGTGGAGACGCCGGAGCGGGCGAAGGCCCTGGCCGAAGGCGAACCAGGACAGCTGCTGGCCGAGCTGGACCTGGCCCTGGGCCACGCGCTGGGCGAGCTCGAGCTGGACAGCCCGGTGGGTGTCTGGCCGCTCTCCGGCCAGCATGCCGACCGCTACGTGGCACCACGTCTGGCCCTGGTCGGCGATGCCGCCCATGGGGTTCACCCCATCCATGCCCAGGGCTTCAACATGGGCATCGCGGATGTGGCCGCCCTGGTGCAGCTCATCGCGGCCCGGCCGGACGAGCCGGGCTCTCCGGATGTCCTGCGCGCCTATGAGCGGCAGCGGCGCGGCCCGAACACGCGCTCGATCTGGCTGACCCATGGTCTCGCCCGGCTGTTCACCAACGAGCTGGTGCCGGTCACGCGCGCCCGTGGGGCAGCGCTCACCTTGCTCGACCGGCTGCGCCCGCTGCGGCGGTTCGCCATCCAGCGCGGCATGCGGACCTGAAATGTCGGTTCTGCCGATCTATCTGGGCGCGGCTCTGGCCGAGATCACCGGCTGCTTCGCGTTCTGGGCCTGGCTGCGGCTCGGCCGCTCGATCCTCTGGCTGGTACCGGGCATGGCCAGCCTCGCCCTGTTCGCCTGGCTGCTGACGCTGAGCCCGGCAGACGCCGCGGGACGCGCTTTTGCGGCCTATGGCGGCATCTACATCCTCGCGAGCCTGCTGTGGCTCTGGGCCGCCGAGGGGGTGCGCCCGGACCGCTGGGATCTGGCCGGTACGCTGGTCTGCCTGCTGGGTGCGGCCCTGATCCTGTTCGGGCCCCGCCCGGCCTGAGCCGGACCAGGGCCCGCCGGATCAGTTCATGGTGTTCCAGAAGTCGTCGTTGGTCTTGGCGTGCTTCATCTTGTCGAGCAGGAACTCGATCGCATCCACCGTGCCCATCGGGCTGAGGATGCGGCGCAGGACCCACATGCGCTGGAGCGTGCCGCGATCGACCAGCAGCTCCTCCTTGCGGGTGCCGGACTTCTGCACGTCCATGGTCGGGAACACGCGCTTGTCGGCGATCCGGCGGTCCAGCACGATCTCCGAATTGCCGGTACCCTTGAACTCCTCGAAGATCACCTCGTCCATGCGCGAGCCGGTGTCGATCAGCGCGGTGGCGATGATGGTGAGCGAGCCGCCCGCCTCGATGTTGCGCGCCGCACCGAAGAAGCGCTTGGGCCGCTGCAGGGCGTTGGCGTCGACGCCGCCGGTCAGCACCTTGCCGGACGAGGGCACCACCGTGTTGTAGGCGCGGGCCAGGCGGGTGATGCTGTCCAGCAGGATCACCACGTCCTTGCCCATCTCGACCAGGCGCTTGGCCTTCTCGATCACCATCTCGGCGACCTGGACATGGCGGGTGGCCGGCTCGTCGAAGGTCGAGGAGACCACCTCGCCGCGCACGGTGCGCTGCATGTCGGTGACCTCTTCCGGCCGCTCGTCGATCAGCAGCACGATCAGGAAGATCTCGGGATGGTTCGCCATGATCGCGTGCGCGATGTTCTGCATCAGCACGGTCTTGCCGACGCGCGGCGGCGCCACGATCAGTGCACGCTGCCCTTTGCCGAGCGGCGTGGTCATGTCGATGATCCGGGTGCTCATGTCCTTGGTACCCGGGACCTCGAGCTTCATCTTCTCGGTCGGGTAGTAGGGCGTCAGGTTCTCGAAATGAACCCGGTGCCGCGCCTTCTCCGGCTCTTCGAAATTGATCGTGTTGGCGCGCAGCAGGGCGAAGTAGCGCTCGCCCTCCTTGGGTGCCCGCACCAGGCCGTGGACCACGTCGCCGGTGCGCAGGCCGAAGCGGCGGATCTGGGACGGCGAGACATAGACGTCGTCCGGCCCCGCCACGTAGTTCACGTCCGGCGAGCGCAGGAACCCGAAGCCGTCCTGGAGGATCTCGATGACCCCCTCGCCCGTGATCGCGATGTCGGTCTCGGCCAGCCGCTTCAGGACTGCGAAGATCAGGTCACCCTTCTTCAGGGCGCTCGGCTGCTCGATGCCGAGTTCTTCGGCATAGGTCAAAAGCTCGGCCGGCGAGCGGCGCTTCAGCTCGGTGAGGTTGATGGTCGGCCGGTTGACGTCCGCGGCGATCTCCGCGGCGGCCAGCTCCTCCTCCTCGCGCACCCGCGGCAGGCCGTCATGGCGGCCACCGCCGCGGCGCTGCTCGAAATGGCGCTGGCGGCTGTCGTCGCGCTCGCGGCGGAACTCGTTGCGGTTGCGCTCGAAATTGTTGCGGTTGTCCTGGCGTTCGCGGAACTCGCGCGGCTCGCGGAACTCCCGCTGCCGGTCCTGGCGCGGCCCGCGGTCCTGCTGGCGATCCTGCTGCGGCCGGTCCTGCTGCGGC
Source organism: Geminicoccus sp. (assembly GCF_035556675.1). GTDB lineage: Bacteria > Pseudomonadota > Alphaproteobacteria > Geminicoccales > Geminicoccaceae > Geminicoccus. Next base: position 50,243 of record NZ_DATMFZ010000308.1, read on the forward strand.
CGGTCGTGGCCGCGCTCGCGGCGGTCCTGGCGGTCATCACGCTCCGGCCGCTCGGCCCGGACCGGTGCGGGTGCCGGGGCGACATCGCCCGGTTCCTCGCCCGGCATCGGCGGAATGGTGATGTCCGGCTGCGGCTCGGAAGAAAGATCCCGGCTCGTGCCCTGGTCCGCCGTCACGTCCGTCGGCCTGCCAGGGGCATCGCTGCCGCCAGGCGCGGGCTCAGCCACGGGATCGGCCTCGCCACCGCTCGATGCCGGCCCGGCCTTGGGCCGGCGCCCGCGGGCCGGCCGCTCGCGCGGCAGCTCGTCCACGCCGGGATCCAGTCCCAGCGCCCGCTGCAGGCCTGTGTCATCACCGCCACCGGAATCCTGGTCACCATCGTCGAGCGGCAGCTCGGCGGCCGCCGCATCTTTGGCCCGCTCGCTTCGGGTGCGCGTGCGCCGGCGCCTGGCACCGGTCGGCTTGGCGGGTCCTTCCGTGGTCTCGGGCGAGGGCGTGATGGATTCGGTCGTATCGTCGGACAAGATGGTTCTCGCGGAAAAGAACTCGAGAGATCAGAAGGGCTTGAGGATCACCAGGAGAACGATCCCGACGAACAGCAGGGTCGGAACCTCGTTGATCATCCGATAGAAGCTGGCGGGCTTGGGTCGCTCGTCCCGAGCCAGCTTCCGGACTTGGCCGGCCAGGAAGCCGTGGCAGCCGGCGAGCAGCAGCACCAGGAGGAGCTTCGCGTGCAGCCAGCCGTCGGAGAACTGGTTCTGCACGATCGCGAGCCAGATCCCGAACACGAAGGTGAGAATCATGGCCGGGGTGGCGATCCCTTTCAGGAGCCGCCGCTCCATGATCTTGAAAGTCTCCGACGAATCGCCGCCGACGACCTTGTCGACATGGTACACCATCAGGCGCGGCAGATACCACATCGCAGCCATCCAGGCGGCGAATGCCATGATGTGCAGGGATTTCAGCCAGAGCGACCAGTCGCTCAACCGGACCTCGCGTGCGCTTCCGATCGTACGATCCTGTCGGGCTCCATCAAGGAGCCTGGCGAACGTCGATGAAGCGGGAAGTTTTCAGGGGACGGCAAGGGTGCCGCCCCTGATCAATGGCCCATAGCGGTGAAGATTTCAAGGGTTCTGACCGATATCAGGCGTCCAGCGCCCGCACTGCGTCGGCCAGCCGCTGCACCTCGCCGGGATCGGTCTGCTGTAGCACGCCGTGGCCCAGGTTGAAGATCCAGGGCCGGCCCTGATTGGCCTTTGCCAGCGCCGCAAGGCGCGTCAGCATGCCCTCCCCGCCGGCCACCAGATCGACAGGGTCGAGATTGCCCTGCAGGCACAGGTTGCGCGGCAGTAGCCGTACCGCCTCGGCCATCGGCACGCTCGTGTCGAGGCTCAGCCCGTCGGCTCCCACCCGGGCCGCCACCTCGGGCAGCGCCAGACCGACACCGCGCGGGAAATGGATCATCGGGATGTCGGGATGCCGGGCCTTGAGCTCCGCCACGATCCGTTGTGCCGGCTGGATCGCCCACAGCTCGAGCTGGTCGGGCGGCAGGGCGCCGGCCCAGCTGTCGAACAGCTGCAGCACCTCGGCACCGGCCTGCACCTGCCGGTCGAGGAAGGCGATCACCGCGTCGGTCAGCAGCTCGATGAGCCGGCCGAACAGCTCCGGCTGGCAGCGGGCCAGCGTGCGCGCGGCCGCGAAGTCCTTCGAGCCGCCGCCTTCGACTACGTAGGCCGCGAGCGTCCAGGGTGCGCCGGCAAAGCCGATCAGCGCCGTCTCCGGGGGTAGCTCCCGCCTGAGTCGGCTGAGTGTCGCGTAAACCGGGCTCAGGCGATCGTGCAACTGATCGAGGCTCAGCCTCGCCAGATCCTCAGCCGTCCTGACCGGCGCCAGCACCGGCCCCTCCCCCTGGGCGAAGGCGACCTGCACGCCCAAGGCGTCCGGCACCACCAGGATGTCGGAGAACAGGATGGCCGCATCCATGCCGAACCGCCGGATCGGTTGAAGGGTCACCTCCACCGCCAGGGCGGGATTGTAGCACAAGGAGAGAAAGTCCGGCACGTCCTTACGTATCTCGCGATATTCCGGGAGATAGCGTCCCGCCTGACGCATCAGCCAGAACGGCGGGCGTGTCGTCGGCTGACCCTTGAGAGACCGGATCAGCAGCTTGTCAGCCGAATGGATCGGTGAGCCGGATTTGTCCACAGGTCAACAGTTCCTAAGAATCTGTTCTTTTGCGATTCGAATGGAGAAGAACAGGTTGTAGGGGTGGTTGTAGGGAGGGCCTGAACCGGGATTGCCGGATGGTCCCCCGGATCTCCCTGCCATCTGCCCAGCCTCCAGCTGGGCGCCGCGTCCTGGGTACAAATGCTGGAACATCCGTAAAAAAGCCAGTTCATTCCGCGTCTTGCCCGGGGGATAAGGATTCGGTGGAAGTGGGGGATTGTCCGACGCTATCGTCCGTGCGTGCATCGTCGGTCGTCGAAGCTTTCCCCATGGGTGTCGAATATCGGGAGATGGGTGGATGGACGGGCTGAGATGCGGACGGTTCGGCGGCCCGCCGTGGAGGCGTGGAATTATCCACCATCCATCCACAGCTCCGATGACGTGCCGGGGCCAGCGGACGGGACGATGACCTTGCGGCTGCACCTGCACCTGATCTCGGACAGCACGGGCGAGACGGTGACCACCGTGGCGCGTGCCGCCGTGTCCCAGTTCGAGGATGTGGTCCCGGTCGAGCATGTCTGGTTCTTCGTCCGGACCCGCGCCCAGCTCGAGAAGGTGCTCTCCATCATCGGCATGATGCCGGGGATGGTGATCTTCACCCTGATCTCGCCGGACCTGCGCCAGATCCTGCAGGAGCGCTGCGCCCAGATGGAGGTACCCTGCGTCCCGGTCCTGGACGTGGTGATGAACGCGCTCACCCAGATGGTGGGCTCGTCGGGCATGCCGAAGATCGGCAAGCAGCACGAGATGGACGCGGGCTACTTCTCGCGCATCGCCGCGATGGACTTCGCGATGCGCCACGACGACGGCCAGGCGCCCGAACGGCTGGACGAGGCCGACGTGGTGCTGGTGGGGGTGTCACGCACCTCCAAGACGCCGACCTGCGTCTATCTCGCCAATCGCGGCATCAAGGCGGCCAATGTCCCGATCGTCCCGGACATGCCGCAGCTCCGCTACCTGGAGAAGCTGAAGCGGCCGCTCATCGTCGGCCTCACCATCAATGCCGAGCACCTGACCTCGATCCGGCGCAACCGGCAAAAGCACATGGGGGTCGGCGATGAGGGCCAGTTCGGCGGCGACTATGCCGAGGCGGACCGGGTTCGCGAGGAGCTGGTGATGGCCAGGCGGATGTTCCGCAGGTTCGGCTGGCCCGAGATCGACGTGACCCGCCGTTCGGTGGAAGAGACCGCCGCCGCGGTGCTGCAGCTCCTGCAGGCCCGGCGCGACCCGGCGCTGGGGACCGGGCCCAGGAGCTCGATCGCCGCTGCCGACTGGCTGCAGGACGATGAATGAGCAGCGCCGCCGCCGGCGAGGCTGCCGGTGAGCAGCCACCGGCTGCACCGCCGGCGGCCATGGCATCGCTGGGTCCTGCTGCCGGGGGCGGGGCTCCTGGCCCTGGCCTTGGTCTTCTGGTTCGGCCTGGAGGTGGGCAGTGCCAGAAGCGAGGCTCTGGTGCAGGCGCTCGATGCGCGGCTGGCCGAGCTGGACGAGCGCGAGCGGCAGGCCGGGCTGCGCCATGCCGAGGCGGAGCAGCGTCAGGCCGATGCCCTGACCGCCGCCCACCGGACGATCCGGGAACTGAAGGAACACGTTCCTGACGGCGAGTTCGGTGCCCTGGTCGACCTGCTGCGCACGCGGATGGAGGGCGGAGTTCCCATGGAGCGGCTGCGCTTCGTCGTGAGCCAGGCCCGGGCGGAGCGGCAGTGCCGCGAGGGCGTCGAGCGCCGCCGCTTCCAGCCGCGACTGCCGAGCGATGTCAGCCCGCTGCAGACCGCGGCCTTCCTCGACAACCGCATCACGGTCAGCGCCACGGCGTCGCCCATGACGCAAGCGGACGGCACCCAGGGCGAGGGGTTCGATCCGGCCAAGCCCCTGGAGATCCGGCTCCTGCGGATCGGCGGCAACCTGGAACTGGTCAAAGGCGTGCTGCCGCTCGGCCATTCGGTGGTCGACGGGAACCGTGAGTACCGGTTCACCTTCGCGCCTGGCGCGAAAAGCCCCGGCATCGAGGTGGTGATGCAGGACTGTGCCTATCCCTGAGGAGGATTCTGCCGGGAACGGCCGAACAGGTCGAGCTGGCGGGGATCGGCGTCATCGCCCCCATCACTGACTCCCAGGCCCAGAAGCCGCACCGGGCCTCGCGGCAGCTCGGGCCGCTCCAGCAGCCCGGCCGCAATTTTCCACATATTTTCGACATCCTGGGGAAAAGGCCGCGGCGTGGTGGTGCGGGTCCTGGTGACGAAGTCGGCAGTACGGATCTTGAGCACGATCGAGCGGCCGCGAAAGCCGGTCGTTGATAACCTTCGGTTGAGATCCTCGGTCAGGTTGCGCAGCTCCGCCAGCAGGGCGGCCGGGTCGGTCAGATCGCGCGGGAAGGTCTGCTCCACCGACACCGAGCGCCGCGGCCGGTCAGGCTCCACCGGCCGGTCGTCCAGACCTCGGGCGATGCGGGCGAGCCAGGCCCCGTGGCGGCCGAACCGGCGCACCAGCCAGGCCTCGGACGTCGCGCGCAGGTCGGCACCGGACGCGATGCCCACCGCGCGCAGCTTCTCCGCGGTGCGCGGCCCCACGCCGTGGAACTCCTCGACCGGCAGGCCCGCCAGCAAGGGCGCCACGTCGGCCAGGGCGATCACGGTCAGCCCGTCCGGCTTGTTCATGCCGGACGCGGTCTTCGCCAGGAACTTGTTGAACGATACGCCGGCCGAGGCGGTGAGCCCGGTTTCCGCCAGGATCAGCTCCTTGACCAGGCGGGCCAGCGCTACCGGGTCGGCCGGCCCGTCCAGCGGGCAGGTCACGTCCAGATAGGCCTCGTCCAGCGAGAGCGGCTCGACCAGCGGGGTGAAGCGGCGGAAGATCGCGCGGATCTGCCTGCTCACCTCGCGATACACGTCGAAGCGCGGCCGCACGAAGTGCAGCTCCGGGCAGCGGCGCAGCGCCTCGTGGGCCGGCATGGCCGAGCGCACCCCGAAGGCGCGCGCCTCGTAGCTGGCGGCCGCCACCACGCCGCGCCCCTCGCGCCCGCCCACCGCCACCGGCCGGCCGCGCAGTTCCGGGTCGTCCCGCTGCTCCACCGACGCATAGAATGCATCCATGTCGACATGGACGATGGCGCGCCTGCTCACCTTCGCCGGCTCCGCATCATGTGGCATTCCCTACACGGCGGCCGAGTGTAGCGGATCGGACATACTGTCCATGCTTGCCCCGGCCGCGGGTGGCGATCACTCTGGCAAAGTTGTAACGGCGGTCCCAGCAGGATTGCCGCCGACAGGCGCGCGCAACGGGAGATAGGCATGCGGTTGAAGGGTCTTCTTGTCCTCGCCTCGGCGCTGGGGGCCCTCGTCGCAGGTACGGCGCAGGCGCAGACGCTGCAGGAAGCACTGGCCAACGCCTACAACACCAACCCGGACCTCGGTGCCGCGCGTGCCCAGCTGCGTGCCACGGACGAGCTGGTTTCCCAGGCGCTGTCCGGCTACCGGCCGCAGGTCGGCGCCACGGCGAGCTACGACATCGTCGATCTCGACACGAGTGCCGGCGGCGCCACGCTCGACTCCTCCGCGATCGGGCTGAGCGTCACCCAGCCGCTCTACCGGGGCGGCGGGCTGGATGCGAACCTGCGCGCCTCGGAGAACACCGTCCGCGCCAACCGCGCCAACCTGATCGTGACCGAGCAGCAGGTCCTCTATGACGCCGTGCAGGCCTATGCCGGCGTCTGGCGCGACCGTTCGGTGCTGGAGCTGGCGATCAACAACGAGAAGCGGCTGCAGCGCCAGCTCCAGGCGACCCGCGACCGCTTCAACGTGGGCGAGGTCGCCCGCACCGACGTCGCCCAGGCCGAGGCGCGCCTGGCCGCCGCCGAGGCCTCGCGGGTCGAGGCGGAAGGCCTGCTGGCCAACTCGATCGCCACGTTCCGGCGAGTGATCGCCCAGGAGCCGGAAAACGTCGACCAGCCGGGCCGTCCCGCCGCCCTGCCGGCGAACGAGGCGGAGGCGCAGGAGCTGGCCGCGGCCAACCCGAACATCGCAACCGCCCAGTACTCCCTGGCCGCGGCCAGGGACGACGTGGATGTCGCCTTCTCCCGGCTGCTGCCGCAAGTCGACCTGCGCGCCAGCGCCTCCTATGCGGACGAGCCGACCACCAGCCTCGCTTGGCAGCGCGATGCCTCGATCGGCGTGCAGGTCACCGTGCCGCTCTACCAGGGCGGTGCAGAATACTCTCAGGTCCGGCAGAACAAGCAGCTGGCCCGGCAGCGCGATGAGCAGCTGGTGGCGACCCAGCGCGGCGTCGCCGAGACCGTGACCACCGCCTGGGAAACGCTGCAGACCAGCACGACCAACATCCGCTCGCGGCAGGCCCAGGTGCGCGCCAACCAGATCGCGCTGGAAGGCGTGGAGCAGGAGGCGCAGGTCGGCTCGCGGACCGTGCTCGACGTGCTGGATGCCGAGCAGGAGCTGTTCGGCTCGCAGGTCGAGCTGGTGCGCGCCCAGGCCAACGAGGCGATCGCGGCCTATGCGCTGCTCGCCTCGATCGGCCAGCTCACCGCGGACCGGCTGGAACTGGCGGTCGAGCGGTACGACGCCGAGGCCTACTACCGGGAGAACCGCTCGCGCCTGTTCGGCCTGGGTGACCCGCTGGACTGACGGCAGCCATTGACGTGCGACCCGGGGGAGGACAACCCGGGCGGAGGAGGCCGGGCGGGGGGAGGAATGCCTGCATGCGGGTGGGTCGACTGATCGGGCAGATGCTGCTGCTCCTCCTCTTGGCCGTGCCGGCCTGGGGCCAGGGCATGAGCGTGGGCGGGGCCGGCCTGGACGGCCCGGACCCGCTCACCATCGATCCGTTCGCCGCGTCGGCGGACACGTTCGGCATCGACGATCCTGCCGGTGACGGCCCGGCCTTCACCGGAAGGGACGTGCTCGCCGTACTGGATCGGGCGGAGCTCGGCCGCGACCCGCCCGAAGCTGCGACACCCGGCAGGGTCACCTTCGAGCCGCCCGCCGCGTCCCACCGCCCACTGGGCGGGGTCGGCGAGGCCAGACTGGAGTTGCACTTCAGCGAGGGTGAGGACGCGGTTGCGATCTGGCGGGCCTTCAATGAGCCGGGCGATGCCGTGGGAGCACTGCCGCGGCTGGGCAGCAGCCTGGCTGCGGAACTCCAGACCGACCGGATCGGTGTCACTCATCGCCAGCGGGACGGGGACTGGTTCACCTGTGCCCTGGCTAGGCCGGCGCCGGATCTGGTCTGGGCGGTGTGCGGGCTTTCGGTGAGCCTGGACCCGTTGCAGGTGCTGGGCATGGTGCGAGCGGCCCTGCCGCCCGAGGGCGATACCGGACCACTGATCGGGCAGGCCATGACGGTCGCGACCTGGGCACGCGACCGCTGGCTCGCCATCGAGAACGGGCGGCGCAGCGGCTGAGCAGCGCCGCACCGAGAGGAAACGGCAGGGAGGAACAGGCGGATGGCCAGCCATTATCTCGAGCGTCGTCACCACCATTTCGGCTGGGACAACAGCCGGTCGCCGGTGCTGACGGTCCGGCCCGGCGACACGGTGGAGTTCGAGACGATCGATGCGTCCGGCGGCCAGCTGAACCCGGCCTCGACCGCGGCCGATGTCGGCAGGCTCGATTTCGGCGGAGTGAACCCGGCGACCGGCCCGGTCTACGTGGAAGGAGCCGAGCCCGGTGACGCGCTGGTCGTGCATGTGCGCGAGATGAAGCCGTCCGGCTGGGGCTGGACCGCCAACATCCCGGGCTTCGGCCTGCTGGCGCACCGGTTCAAGGACCCGGCGATCGTCCACTGGCACTATGCGACCGACCTGAAGACCCCGGCGCCGTTCAAGGCCGGCGCCTCGGTGCCGCTCAAGCCCTTCATCGGCGTGATCGGCCAGGCCCTGGCGGAAGGCGGCTCGCACAGCGTGGTCCCGCCGCGCCGGGTCGGCGGCAACATGGACACCGCCGACATCTGCGTCGGCAGCACCGTCACCTTCCCGGTCGAGGTCGAAGGCTGCCTGTTCTCGCTGGGCGACACCCACGCCGCCCAGGGCGACGGCGAGGTCTGCGGCACCGCGATCGAGAGCGCCATGAACGTCGTGGTCCAGCTGGAGCTGGTCAAAGGGCGGGCGCCGAAGTTCCCGGTGATCGACAACCCGACCCCGCGCGGCCGGCACATCGACGGCAAGGGCTACCTGGTCACCACCGGCATCGGCCCGGACCTGATGCAGAACGCGATCGACGCGCTCGACCAGATGGTCGACCTGATCGCCGAGCGCCTGAAGATCGAGCCGGTCGATGCCTACATGCTCTGCTCCGCCTGCGCCGATCTGAAGATCACCGAGATCGTCGACCAGCCCAACTGGATCGTCGGCTGCCACTTCCCGAAGATCGTGCTGCCATGAGCGCTGAATTGAGTGGCAGATTGGAATTGTAATTACTCTAATCTTATCAATTGCCGGATTTCGGGATGCTGTTGTCCGGAATCATGTTGCGGAATGTTGACCTCGTGTAATCGTGATCGATACACGCCCACCCGGGAACAGAGCCGAGTGGGGGTCAAGAATGAAGCGCAACGTCGAGGTCGACTGGCCGGTCATGCCGGCCGCGTTCGCCATGGCCGGCATGGCCGCCCTGGCGGCGGGGGGAACCCCTGGCGAGGCGCTGGCGCAGGAAAGCGGCACGGACGATACCGCCGGCGCCAGCGACGCGGTGGCGCTGCCGCCGGTGCTGGTGGAAGGCGAGCAGCCGGCCAACCCGCTGCGCGCCACCACCGGCATCGGCCGCCTGCCCGGCACCATCCAGGACACGCCGCAGTCGGTGCAGGTGATCAACGAGGAGACGCTGCGCCAGCAGGGCGTGACCAGCCTCGACCAGGCCCTGCGCAACGTGCCGAGCGTCACCGTGGCGGTGGGCGAGGGCAATGGCGGCCTGAACGGCGACCAGTTCCGCATCCGCGGCTTCGACGCCAAGGGCGACATCTACCTGGATGGCTTGCGCGACTTCGGCCTCTATGTCCGCGACAGCTTCAACTATGAATCGGTCGAGGTGTTCAAGGGCCCGTCTTCGGAGACCTTCGGCTTCGGCTCGACCGGCGGCGTGATCAACTCGCAGACCAAGACCGCGCGCCTGGGCGACAGCTACTCGATCGACGGCTCGGTCGGCACCGGCCCGCTCTATCGCGTGGTCGGCGACGTCAACCAGCAGATCAACGACACCACCGCCGTGCGCGTGGTCGGCATGGTCCACGACCAGGACGTCGAGGACCGCGACCACGTCCAGTCCGACCGCTGGGGCCTGGCCGGCTCGCTCGCGTTCGGCCTGGGCACCGACCTGAACTGGTCGCTCAACTACATGCACCAGCACGGCGACCGGACCCCGGACTATGGCGTGCCGTCGGTCACCCCGCCCGGCAGCGAGATCGCCCGGCCGGTCACCGAGTTCGGCGTGTCGCGCGACAGCTTCTACGGCAAGAAGCAGGACGAGGATAAGTCCGACATCGACATGCTGACCTCGCGTGCCTCCTGGCAGGTCGACGAGGGCATCACGCTCAACAACGACACGCGCCTCGCCTATTACACCCGCGAGTTCGCCGCGAGCGTGCCCGGCTGCAACGCCGACTGCTCCGCGGAATTCTTCGCCGGCGGCAACCCGACCATCACCTATGGCGGCGGCAATCCCGCCTACAACCAGAATTCCTGGGGCTTCCAGAACGTCACGTCCGGCGTGTTCGACTTCAAGGTCGCGGGCTTCCGCAACCAGGTCGTGGCCGGCCTCGACATCTTCTACCAGAACGACCATCGCGCCGGCCGCAGCACCGACGGCGACAAGACCCCGCCGACCATCCGCAACCCGGGCGACTTCTTCGGCAGCGACAGCTACACGCTGCCGGTCAACCCGAACAATATCCGCAAGAGCTACGGCACCGACATCGGCGTGTTCGTCAGCGACCGGCTCTGGCTCACCGACCAGTTCTCGGTCCTGGGCGGCGTGCGCTGGGACGATTACAGCTCGACCTACAAGGTCTGGAACAATGACGGCTACAACAAGTACGAGGCCGACAACAGCTTCTGGAGCCCCAAGGGCAGCCTGATCTGGGAGCCCACCGAGAACCAGACCTACTACTTCTCCTACGCGACCTCCTCGACCGTGCCCGGCCAGTTCGTGGCCCTGGCGCCGAACCCGATCAACGGCGCCCAGCCGAACCTGGAGCCCGAGGAGAACGAGAGCTTCGAGCTGGGCGGCAAGATCAGCGTGCTCGACCAGCGCCTGGGCATCAGCGCCGCGATCTTCCAGATCAACAAGGACAACGCGACCTACACCGACCCGGAAACCGGGCTGTCGACGGCCACGGGCGAGAAGCAGCGGGTGCGCGGCTTCGAGATCGGGATCGGCGGCTATCTCACCGATGCCTGGTCGGCCTCGGCGGCCTACACCTATCTCGACAGCGAGATCCGCAGCTCCACCGCGACCGATCCCGCCCTGTCGACGGTAGGCAACGAGGTCCCGAACGCGCCCAAGAACTCGTTCGCGCTCTGGACGACCTACAATGTCCTGTCCCATTTCGAGGAGGTGCCGGGCGCACTGCTCCTGGGCGGCGGCGTGACCTATCGTGACGAGATCTTCGGCAACAGCGCGAATACCGCCGAGCTGCCGGAGAACTTCTCGCTCGATGCGGTGGTGTCCTACAGCTACGAGAACTATCGGATCGCGCTCAACGGTTACAACCTGACCGATGAGCTCAACTACGCCGCCAACCAGAACGCCCGCGCCATCCCGACTTCGGGCCGGACCTTCCTGCTGACGGTGGGCGCCACCTTCTGATCGATCCGTCGCGACCTTCGACGTCGATCGTCTTGGAGCGGAAGTCCCAACGGGGCCTTCCGCTCCTTTTTCCATTCCACGGGAAAGCCCGATCATGCTGGTTCAGATCAAGGACGTACTGACGCAGGACGAGGTCCGTCACGTCCGCAAGGTGCTGGAAGAGGCCGCCTGGATCGACGGCAAGGCGACCGCCGGCGAGCAGGCCGCCAAGAGCAAGTTCAACCTGCAGATCCCGGAAGGCTCGCCGGCCGCGCGGGAATGCGGCGAGCTCATCCTGCGGGCACTCGCCCGCAATCCGATCTTCAACTCGGCCGCCATGCCGCTGCGCGTGCTGCCGCCCATGTTCAACCGCTACGACACCGGCATGAAGTTCGGCGCCCATGTGGACGGCGCCATCCGGGCCATCCCGGGAGCGGGCGGCATGCGGATGCGCGCCGACGTCTCCTCCACCCTCTTCCTCACCCCGCCCGACGAGTATGACGGCGGCGAGCTGATCATCCACGACACCTACGGCAGCAAGGCGGTGAAGCTCGAGGCCGGCAGCATGGTGGTCTATCCCGCCACCAGCCTGCACAGCGTCACCGAAGTCACCCGCGGCAGCCGCTGGTCCTCGTTCTTCTGGACCCAGTCCATGCTCAAGAACGACGGCGAGCGCGCCCTGCTCTACGACCTGGACATGGCGATCATCGAGACCCGCCGCCGGCTGCCCGACGACAGCCCGGCCGTGCTGGGCCTCACCAACGTCTACCACAACCTCCTGCGCCGCTGGGCCGAGCTGTGATCCGGGCGGACGAGATCCGCCAGATCCAGAGCGCTGCCCGGTTCGGCTCGACCCGCGCCCAGCTCCTGCTGGGCCAGATGTGCGTGGACGGCAACGGCGTCCCGCAGAGCCGCACGGAGGGCCGGCGCTGGTTCCAGAAGGCGGCGGATGCCGGCAGCGTCGAGGGCATCAACATGCTGGGCCGCTGCCACGAACTCGGCTGGGGCGGGCCGGTCGATCTGGCGGCCGCCGCCGCCTGCTACCGGCAGGCGGCCGGGCGCGGCTTCGACTGGGCGCAGTTCAACCTCGCGAGCCTGCTCCACGACGGCAAGGGCGTGAAGCAGGACCGCCGGGAAGCCTGCGCCTGGTTCGTGCGCGCCGCGCGCCAGGGCCATGCCAAGGCCGCCAACATGCTGGGCCATTATCGCGAGGAAGGCTGGCTGCACCCGCGCCGCCCCCAGGCGGCCCGGCGCTGGTACGAGCGCGCCGCCAGGGGCGGCGACTTTCGCGGCCAGTTCAATCTCGCCCGCTTCCTGTTCGCCGCCGGCAAGCGCGAGCCGGCCCTGGTCTGGCTGGACCGCGCCGTGGCGGGCGGCATCCCCGACTTCTGGCGGGAGATCGCCCCGGTGCTGGCCGGTCATCCCGACCCGGCGCTGCGGCGCTACGGGGCGCGGGCCTGGACCCTGGCCAGCAGCGGCTCGGCCGGCGCCGCGTCCCAGCCGCCGCCCAGTGCCCGATAGAGGCTGACGCTCGCGGTGAAGCGGGCGAGATCGGCCTGGGTCAGCGTGTCGGCTGCCGAGATGCTGGCCTGCTGCGCCTGCAGCACCGACAGGAAGTCCGCGGCCCCGGTGCGCCAGCGCAGCTCGGCGATCCGGTAGGCCTCGCTGGCGGCCCGGTAGGCAGCCTGGCGCAGGGCGAAGCTCCGCCTGGCCGTCTCCACCAGCACCAGCGAATCGTCCACGTCCTGCAGCGCGTTCAGGATCGCCTGGGAATAGCTGGCGGCCAGCTCCTGGAAGCGCGCCACCGCCTGGTCCTCGTTGGCCTCGAGCCGGCCCGCGTCGAACACCGGGGTGATCGCGGCGCCCGCCAGCGACCAGACCGCCTGGTCCAGCCGCAGCAGGTCGCCCAGCTCGTCGCTCTGCAGCCCGCCCGAGGCGGTCAGCGCCACGATCGGAAAGCGCGCTGCGCGCGCCGCCTGCGCGTCGTAGCCGGCAGCCGCCAGCTCCGCCTCGGCCTGCACCAGGTCCGGCCGGCGCCGCAGCAGCTCGGACGGCAGGCCGGCGATCACCGGGGGCAGGGTCAGCGCGCTGAGCCCGGCCGTGGCCACGGCCAGCTCGCCCGGCGGCCGGCCCAGCAGGGTCGCCAGCGCATTGGCCTGGCGCTGGGCATCGCCCTCGAACTCCGCCACCGCCGCTTCCTGGCTGCTCACCGCGGAGAGCTGCTGCTGCACCTCCAGGTCGGAGGCCTGGCCGGCTGCCGCCTGCACGCGCACGATGCCCAGCACGCGCCGGGACGCTTCCAGCGTGTCGCGGGCGAGCGCCAGCCGGTCGCGCAGCGCCAGCAGGGTGAAATAGGCATCCGCGGTATCCGCGGTCAGGATGAGCCCCAGCGCGTCCCGGTCGAAGCTGCTGCCGAGCAGCCGCAGCTGGCTGGCTTCCGCCAGGTCGCGCAGCCCACCGGCCAGGTCCAGCTCGTAGGACGCGGCGATCGACCCGCTATAGCTGGTGCGCGTCCGGTTCTGGCTGTTGCTGGAGCTGCGCCCACGGCTGACCCCGGCATCGGCGTCGATGCTGGGGAACAAGGCGGCGCGGCTGATCCGGGTCTGGGCCTCGGCCTGCACCACCCGCTGGGCGGCCGCCTGCAGGTCGAGGTTGTCGCTGGCGACCTCGTGGATCAGGCCGTCCAGCTCGTCGCTGCCGAACGCCCGCCACCAGTCCGGCTCCGGCCAGCGCTGCTCGGCATCGGCGGGCAGGGCGGCGAACTGCCGGCCGGTCTCGGTGGGCGAGGTGACGAGCCGGTGGCTGACGTCGCAGGCTGTAAGCCCCGCCACCAGGACCGGAACGAGCAGAAGGCGCATGGGGAGGATCAATCCGAGGACAAGGCCGCGACCGGGTCGAGCCGGGCCGCCTTGCTGGCGGGAAGGTAGCCGAACACCAGGCCGGTCGCGACCGCGCAGCCGAACGCCAGGACGATCGGCTCGGGGCTGAGCAGGACGGCGCGGCCGAACGCGCCCAGCAGCAGGGCGGTGCCGACCCCCAGCGCCACGCCCACCACCCCTCCCACCAGGCAGACCGCGAGCGCTTCGGCGTTGAACTGCAGGAGGATGTCGCGCGGCCGGGCACCGGTCGCCATGCGCACCCCGATCTCGCGGGTACGCTCGGTGACGCTCACCAGCATGATGTTCATCACCCCGATCCCGCCCACCAGGAGCGAGATCAGCGCGATCGCACCCAGCAGCACGGTCAGCGTGTTCTGCGATTCGGTCGCCATCTCCAGGATCGCCGCAGTGTTGCGCACCTGGAAGTCCATGGCGCCGTGGCGCGATTCCAGCACCGCCATGACCTCCGCCTCGGTCTCGGCCATGCGGCCGGTGTCGGCCACCTGCACGGTGATCGAGCGGACGAACGGCTTGCCGTGCAGGCGCAGCTGGCCCGTGGTGAGCGGCACGAACACGACATCGTCCTGGTCCGAGCCGAACGGCGTGGCGCCCCTGGCCGACATCACCCCGATCACCTGGAACGGGATGCTGTTCAGCAGGACATACTGGCCGACCGCATTGCCGCCGGGGAACAGGTTGTCCGCCACGGTCTTGCCGATCACCGCGACCGCGGCGAACTCGACCAGGTCGTCCTCGGTGAAGAAGCTGCCCTGCTCCACCGGCCAGGCGCGCACGTCCGGGAAGGAGGGCACGGTCGAGGTGCTCTGGGTGACGAGGTCGCCACCGCCGGCCTTGGCGGTGACGGTGAAGTTGTACTCGGAGATCACGCCCCTGATGTTGTCGACCTGCTCCAGCGCCAGGCGGTCGCCATCCACCAGCGTCGCCACCGTGCCGTCGGCGGTGCGGACGTTGCGCGCACCCGGCCGGATCAGCATCAGGTCCGGCCCCATGGCGCTGATCCGGTCCAGCACCTCCTTCTTCGCCCCGTTGCCGATCGCCAGCATGGCGACCACGGACGCCACCCCGATCACCACGCCCAAGAGGGTGAGCGCGGTGCGGAACAGGTTGGCGGACAGGGCGCGGGCCGCGGTCTTCAGGATCTCGCCGGCAATCGGCAGGCTGGAGGCGGTGCCGCCTGCGGGCTCCACCACCTGACGGCTGCGCGGCGGTGGCAGGAGGGGGCCGCTGTCGGCGATGATCCGCCCGTCGCGCACCTCCACCAGCCGGTCGGCCTGCTGCGCCACGCTCCGGTCATGGGTGATCAGGATCACCGTGTGGCCGAGCCCATGCAGCTCGCGGAGCAGGCGCATCACGTCCTGGCCGCTGGCGCTGTCCAGCGCACCGGTCGGCTCGTCCGCCAGGATCACCTCGCCGCCGTTCATGAGCGCTCTTGCGATCGAGACGCGCTGCTGCTGGCCGCCCGAGAGCTGGGCCGGCTTGTGGTCCAGCCGCTCGCCCAGGCCCAGCATGGTGAGCAGCTCGGTGGCCCGCTCGCTCCGCTCCGCCTTGGATCGGCCGGCATAGACCGCCGGCACCTCGACATTCTCGAGCGCGGTCGCATTGGCCAGCAGGTTGTACTGCTGGAACACGAAGCCGAACCGGTCGCGGCGCAATTCGGCGCGCTCCGCCGGCTCCAGGTCGCCGACCTCGTCCTGGCCGAACCGGTAGCTGCCCTCGCTCGGCCGGTCGAGCAGGCCCAGTATGTTCATGAGCGTGGTCTTGCCGGAGCCCGACTGGCCCATGATCGCGACGAACTCGCCGCGCCAGATGTCGAGATCGACCCCGCGCAGGGCCCGCACCTCGGTCTCGCCGCGTGCGAAGGTGCGGGTGATCCCGCGCAGGCTGATCAGCGGCGGCGATCCGGCCGTGGCGGGCCCCGTGCCGGCCGGGGGCCGGCTCTGGACCAGGAGGCTCACAGGCGCGGCCCCATGGGTGGCCGCCCGCCCGCCTCCCTGCCGGCCGTGGCGAGGCTGCGGAGGACCACCTGCTCGCCAGGCTCCAGCCCTGCCACCACCTCGGCGTTGATCCGGTCGGCCACGCCGATCCGGATGCGCCGCGTCTCGACCTGGCCGGACGGATCCAGGACGCGCACCGACCGTTCGTCGGGGGCACCGTCCGGCACCGGGGAAAGGGCCGACAGCGGCACCAGCGGCACGTCCTGCGCCTCCGCGCGAATGAAGAAGGCCTGCACGCTCATCTGCGGCAGGAGCTGGCCATCCGGGTTGGCGACGTCGAACAGCGCGGTGTAGAGCGTGACGTTGTTCACCACCTCGGGCGTCGGGTAGATCTGGCGCAGCTTCCCTTCCAGCTGCTGGTCCGGCCGGCCCAGCGTGTTGAAGCGCACCGGCATGCCCAGCTCCAGCTTGGGCTGGTCGGCCTCCGAGACCTGCACCTCCACGGTCATGGTGGCGAGGTCGGCGATCCGGAGCAGGATCGGCGCCGACTGGTTGGCGTTCAGCGTCTGCCCCTGCACGGCACTCACCGACACGACCGTGCCGGACATCGGCGCCGCGATCTTGGTGAAGGACAGGTTGGCC
>NZ_DATMFZ010000309.1:0-14287 GCF_035556675.1 Geminicoccus sp.
GCCGAGGCTCTGGATGCGCTCGACAATGAACGGATAGACCGCCTGGAAGTCCGCCGTGATCTCGGCGGCGCGCGCCTCGCCGAACTGGCGCACCAGGGCGGGGCCCGCGACCTTGGAGCCGCCGCTGAGCTGGCCGCCATTGCGCGTGCTGGCCCCCTCCCCGATCAGCCCCCGCTCGATCACCGCCACCTGGACCCCGGCCCTGGCCAGCGTGATCGCGGCATTCAGGCCGGCGAGGCCGGAGCCCACGATCAGGCAGTCGACATCGGCCAGTGCCGAGGCCGGCAGGCCCGGCCGTGGCGGGGCCAGGAGCCACCAGTAGGGCGTCTCGACGAAGTCTTGGGCGAACGGGCTCATCGCGTTTCCGTGGTTCGTTGCGCCGCCTGGCCGGGACGGCCGAGCCAGCCGAGAGCGGCGAGGAAGAGGGCGGAGGTGCAGGTCAGGAGCACGGCCACCGCGACGATGGTCGGCTGCAGCTTGTCGCGCAGGCTGCCGAACAGGACGACCGGCAGAGTGATGCTCTCCGGGCTGGAGAGGAACAAAGCGATGATGACCTCGTCGAACGAGGTCATGAAGGCGAAGATCGCCCCGGTCCAGAAGCCCGGCAGCGTCAGCGGGAAGGTCACCGCCCAGAACCGGTACCAGCGCGACGCACCCATGGCGGAAGCGGCCAGGTCCAGGTTCGGATCCAGGCCGCGCAGCGTGGCGGCGACCGAGATGAACACCAGCGGGAAGCCTAAGAGCGCGTGGGCCAGCATGATCGATAGCGGGTGGCCCGCCAGGCCCAGGCGGGCGAACAGGAAGAACAGCCCGACCGACAGCACCACCGAGGGCACCACCAGCGGCGACATGAACAGGCCGCCCACGACGACCCGCCAGACATTGGGCAGCGCATGGAGCCCCACCGCCGCGGCACCGCCCAGCACCACCGAGATCACTGTGGCGCCGAGCGCCACCTTCACGCTGTTGCCGAGTGCCATCAGCCAGGGCGGCGTGGTCAGGAAGGTTTCGAACCAGCGCAGCGACACGCCATCCAGCGGATAGCTCAGGAACGAGCCGCCGTTGAAGGCCAGCGGGATCACCGCCAGGATCGGTGCCAGCAGGAACAGGACCGCCAGGCTCACCAGCAGCGCGTAAAGGATGCGCGCGATCATGCTGGCCTCCCGGCGGGCCGCCACATGAGGTTGACCAGCCAGGCTACCACCAAGCCCAGCAGCACGCAGGCGAGCAGGATGACGCTGAGCGTCGAGGCCATGCCCCAGTTGAGCTGCTTCAGCATGAAGTCGGCGATGTAGTAGGACAGGAGCTGGTCGCCCGGGCTGCCGACCAGGGCCGGCGTGATGTAGAAGCCGAGCGACAGGATGAAGACCGTGCCGGCGCCCACCAGGATGCCGCGCATGGTCTGCGGCAGGTAGACCCGCACGAAGCTCTCGAATGGTCCGGCACCCAGCGAGCGGGCGGCATCGCGCTGCTGGGCCGGGATCTGCTTCATGTTGTTGAGCAGCGGCAGGACCGCGAACGGCAGGAGCACATGGACCATGGCGAGCAGCGTGCCCAGCCGGTTGAAGATGAGCTGCACCGGCTCGCGGACGAGGCCCAGTGCCATCAGCGCCTCGTTCACCAGGCCCTCGCGCTGCAGGATCACGACCCAGGCCGTGGTGCGCACCAGGATCGACATCCAGAAGCTCAGCAGCACCGCACCCAGGAGCAGGAGGCGCACGGTGGGCGGGCCGTTGGCGATCGCGTGGGCCAGCGGATAGGCGATCAGGCAGGCGATCACCGCCACCTGCAGGCTCATCCAGAAGGTGCGCAGCAGGATCTGCAGGTAGATCGCACCCTCAGTCCCGAACTGCCAGCCGCCGGCCGGATCCCGGTCGAGGCCGATCGCCGTGGCATAATAGCGGAAGGTGTAGGGCTGGGCGTTCTCGGCCAGCGCCTGCCAATAGACCGGCTCGTCCCAGGCCGGGTCGATCGCCCGCAGGTCGGCGAGCCCCCTGACCTCCACCTCGTCCAGGGCGCGCTTGGTCTTGAGCAGCAGGCTGCGCATGCCGGGCGCGTCCAGGTTCAAGAGGCGCGCGAGCTCGCCTAAGCTGCGCCGGTCGGCGGTGGCTAGATCCTTCGCCAGCGCTGCCGCCGCTTCATCGCTCGGTGCACCCGCCTCGCCAATGGCACCGGCCGTCACCGGCAGGTTCGCATGGATCGTCGAGTTGTCGACGCTGCGCAGCGCCACGCCCCCCAGGGGCACGAGGTAAAGGAAGGCCACGTAGGCGACGGGCAACGCCACCAGCAGCAGAGTGGGGAGATACTGAGAGACGCGCGACATCGGGACCGGCGATCGGTGGGTTCAGAGGCGGATGGAGCGGGGCAGAAGCCCCGCTCCCCGATAGCTCACTGCGCGATCCAGGCGTTCCAGCGCTCGGTGATCCGGTCGACATTGTCGGCCCAGAACTGCTCGTCGATCAGCAGGGACCGCTCCATGTTGGCGCCGGCCGGCAGCATCTCGCTGACGGTGGGATCGAGCATCTCGGCCGCCTGCTTGTTGGTCGGCCCGTAGGGGATGTGCTTGGGGAACTCCGCCTGCGGCTCCGGCGTGTTGGCGAACTTGATGAACTCCATGGCGAGTTCCTTGTTCGGCGAATCGGCCACGATCGCCCAGGAGTCGATGCTGTAGGTGTGGTCGGCCCAGACGAAGGCTAGGTCGCGGCCTTCCGCATTGGCGAGCGCGATCCGGCCGTTATAGGCAGTGCTCATCACCACGTCGCCGGCCGCCAGCCACTCCACCGGCTGGGCGCCCGCCTCCCAGAACTGGATGTGCGGCTTGATCTCGTCGAGCTTGGCGAACGCGCGGTCCAGCCCCTCGGGCGTGGCCAGCACCTCGTAGACCTGCTCGAGCGGCACGCCGTCGGCGATCAGGGCCAGTTCCAGCGTGCTCTTCGGGATGGCGCGCAGACCCCGCTTGCCTGGCCACTTCTCGACGTTCCAGAAGTCGGCATAGTCCTTGGGCGCTTCCTTCACCCGTGACGGGTCGTAGGCGAAGCCGGTCGAGATCACGACGTTGCCGGCACCGCACGGATGCACCGCCTGCGGCACCAGCTGGTCCTCGCCACCGACCGCCTCCCAGTCCAGTTCCTCCAGCAGCCCTTCGTCGCAGCCGACGATCAGGTCGCTGCGCTCGATCATCAGCACGTCCCAGGTGACGTTGCCGGTCTCGACCATCGCCTTGATCTGGGCGAGGCCGCCCAGATAGGTCTCCTCCAGGATGCGGATGTCGCCCTGGGACTTGGCGAACGGCGCGAAATAGACCGAGCGCTGGGCGTCCTGGTAGTTGCCGCCCCAGGACGCGATGGTGAAGTCACGCGCCTGCGCCAATCCCGGCAGCGCCAGAACCGTGACGCCCAGCCCCGCGATCAGGCTCTTCCAACGTATCGACATGCCGATCCTCCCCTCTTGCGTGTGATCGAGTTGCGCTGCCGCTCAGGTCTGTACGGTTTCGTGCAGATCCGGCGGTGCGGTGGCGATGGCCCAGAGTGCCCTGGTGACCCCGTCATGGGTGTTGCGAAAGCAGTGCGGCAGGGAGCTCTGGAACTGGAAGGAATCGCCGGCACGCAGCGCGTGCACGCGCCCCGCCACCTCCAGCTCCAGCGCACCTTCCAGCACCAGCCCGCCCTCCTCACCATCATGGGTATAAGGGCCGTCGCTGGAGCGCCCGCCCGGCTCCAGCGTGAGCAGGATGAGCTCCAGGCGGTGCGAACGGACCGGCGAGATGATCTGCTTGGACATGCCGAACTGCTCGAACAGGAGCTCGGGCCGCTTTTCAGCCCGTTGGACCAGCGGCGTCTCGGCTGCCACCGGCTCCGGCCTCGCATCGAACAGGTCGACCGCCGCCACGCCCAGGGCCTGGGCGATCCGCGACAGGGACGCGAGCGACGGGTTGGAAAGGCCGCGCTCGACCTGCGACAGCATCCCGATCGACAGGTCGGCCTGGCGGGACAGCGCCACCAGCGACATGCCCCTGGCCTTGCGCAGGCCGCGCAGTCGCGGCCCGACCTTCAGGGGTGCCGCCGTCGCCGGTTCATCTGGCCTTGCTGCGCTTCCCAATGCTCCCCCGCCCGGACGGTCCTTGTCCGTTCCAAACAGGCTAGCAGATTTTCAATTGTGTTGAAAACCCGTTGCGTGGTGCCGGGCGCGGTGCCTGCTCCTGGCGGCGATCAATTGCCCAGGCGCGGGTTGGCGGCGTCGTTCAGCGCCTCGCCCAGCAGGTTGACCGCCAGCACGGTCAGCACGATCAGGGCACCCGGCACGGCGCTCAGATACCAGGCGGTGCGGATCACCGCCCGGCCGTTGCCGATCATCATGCCCCAGCTCAGCACGTTCGGGTCGCCCAGGCCCAGGAAGGCCAGCGCCGACTCGGTCAGGATCGCCGAGGCCACGATCACCGAGGTCGTGACGATCAAGGGTGGCAGGGCGTTGGGCAGGATCTCCTGGAAGATGATCCGCCAGTGCGGGAAGCCCAGGCTGCGCGCGGCCAGCACGAAGTCCTGGCCGCGCAGGCGGCGGAACTCCGCGCGCACCAGCCGGGCCACGGTCGGCCAGGAAACCAGGCCGATGCCGAGCGTGATGGTGGTGAGCGTCGGCTGGAAGATCGCGACCAGCACGATCAGGAACAGGAAGGACGGCATGGTCTGTACCGCCTCGGTGAGCCGGGTCAGCAGGTCGTCGGTCCAGCCGCCGAAATAGCCGCCGATGGCCCCCACCAGCGTGCCGATCGTCAGGCAGATCGCGGCGGAGACGACCCCGATCCACAAGGACACCCGGGCACCATGGAACACGCCTGCGGTGACATCGCGGCCGAGATTGTCGGTGCCGAGCGGAAAGGCCGGGTCCTGGCCCGGCCACAAATAGGGCTTGGCCACCATGCCCTGCGGGTCGCCCGGGTAGAAGAGGCCGGCGGTGGCCGCCATGAGCAGCACCGCCGCCATCACCAGCAGGCCCAGCCAGGCGCTGGGGTTGCGCAGGAACCGGCGCAGTGCCCGACCGTCCGTGCCCATGTCAGGACACCTCGACGCGCGGGTCGAGCCAGGCGTGCAGGAGGTCGGTCGCGATGTTGATCACGATCACCAGCACCGAGGACAGGAGCAGGATGCCGAGCAGGACTGCGAAGTCGCGGGCGAACACCGCCTGGAAAGCGAGGCTGCCCAGGCCCGGCCAGGCGAACACGGTCTCAGTGACGATGGCACCCCCCAGGAGGATGCCGAAATGGATGCCGGCCACGGTGGTCACCGGCACCAGGGCATTGCGCAGCACGTGGCGCAGCGCGATCCGGCTGGGCGGCAGGCCCTTGGCGACCGCGGTGCGCACATAGTCCTGGCCGTACACTTCCAGCATGCTGGCGCGGGTCAGCCGGGCGTAGATGGCGATGAAGAACAGGGACAGGGACAGAGCCGGCAGGGCCAGATAGCGCGCCATGTCGAGGGCCAGTTCCAGCCCGCTGCCCTCGAAGCCGATCGTCTGATAGCCGCTGCTCGGCAGCCAGCCGAGTTGGACCGAAAAGATCACGATCAGCATCAGCGCCCCCCAGAAGGAGGGGACCGAGTAGAAGAACAGGGCGACCACCGAGATCGCCCGGTCCAGGATCGAGCCCGCGCGCAGCGCCATCAGGAAGCCCGCGATGATGCCCACCAGCAGGGCGAAGACCAGGGCGGTGACCATCAGCAGCAGCGTGTTCGGCAGCCGGTCCAGGATCACCTCCAGCACCGGCACGCCGAACTTCGCGGAAAAGCCCAGGTCCAGGTGCAGTAGGCCCGTCACGTAGTTCAGGAACTGGTCGAGCAGCGGCAGATCGAGGCCGAGCCTCGCCCGGGTCGCCGCCATGGTCTCGGCGGTGGCGGCACCGGATTCGGCGGCCAGCACGTCGGCCGCATCGCCCGGCGCCATGTTCAGCAGGAAGAAGTTGAACACCACGATGATCGCCACCGTGGGCAGGGAACGCACCAGGGCGCGCACGAACACCGGCAGGAGCCGCAGACTCATGATCGTTCCCGCAGATGCGTTCCCATGGACCAGCTCAGCTCACCAGATAAGCCTCGGCGAGGTTGGCATGAATGCCGTCCGCCGTGAGCGTGTGGTTCTTCAGGTTCACGCTGTGGATCGTGAAGGTCTGGATCGCGATCGTGTTCAGCGTCGGGATGTCGACCGCCACGATCTTCTGGAAGTCGTGGAACAGCTGCACCCGCTTGGCCGGGTCCTGCTCCACCTGGGCGGCTTCCAGCAGCCGGTCGACCTCGGCGTTCTCATAGTGCGAGCCGTTGGAGAACGGCACCCCCGGCTTGAAGTTCTTCGACCAGTAGAAGCGCTGCACGCCCAGCGTCGGGTCGGGCGAGTTGGTCATCGTGTTGTTGACGAAGTCGAAGTCGCGGTCGGCATAGACCCGCTTGATGTAGGTCGCCATGTCCTGGTTGCGCAGCGTCACCTGGATGCCGACCTGGGCCAGGGCCTGGCGGATATACTCGCCGCTCTGGATGTGCTGGTTGCCGATCGGCAGCGGGTCGTGGCTGACGGCGAAACGTATGCCGTCCTCGTTGCGGGGCAGGCCCGCTTGGTCGAGGAGCTGGTTGGCCCGCTCCGGGTCGAACGCGTACTGGTGGACGTCGCCCGTGTAGAACTGGCTGTGCGCCTGGTGGATCGGCCCGGTCGCGACCTCGCCGAAGCCGTAATAGACGTTCTGGAGCAGGATCTCCTTGTTGACCGCGTGTGCCACCGCCTGGCGCACCTCAGGCTTGGCGAAGTACGGGTTGTCCAGGTTGAACTCGATCGCCGAGATGTTCGGGCCATAGCCATAGCCCCTGGTCTCGATGCCGAGCGTCGGCACCTGGCTCAGCCGCTCCAGGTCGCTGTAGGGGATCGGGTAGTCGCCGCCGACATCGACCTCGCCGGTCTCGAACGCGATCGAGCGTGCGGCCGCATCCGGGATGAAGCGGACGATGATCCGGTCCAGGTACGGCTTGCCCTCGTCCCAGTAATCCTCGTTGCGCTCGAAGATCATGTGGCTGCCGCGCTGCCACTCCTTGAATTTGAACGGCCCGGTGCCGATCGGCGCGTGGTTGTGCGGGTTGGTCGTGACGTCGGAGCCATCGTAGATGTGCTTGGGCACGATCGGCGATTCCTGCCCGGCCAGCGCGTTCAGCAGATAGGGGGCCGGCGCCTTCATCTTCAGGACGACGGTGTGCTCGTCCGGAGTCTGCACCTCCTCCAGATTGGCATAGGTCGCCCGCCCGCGGGGGTGGTTGGCCTTCAGCGTCATCAGCGAGAAGGCGACATCCGCCGAGGTGAAGGGCTGGCCGTCATGCCACTTCACGCCCTCACGCAGCTTGAAGGTCAGCTCCTTGCCATCCGGAGTGACGGTGTGGCTGAGGGCGAGCTGCGGGCGCAGCGAGAAGTCGAGACCGTAGCCGTAGAGGCCCTCGGTGATCTTGCAGCTCAGCATCACGTTGGCGCCGGTCGTGTCCGAGAGCGGCACCAGTCCGGTGGGCTCCGGGTCGACCAGGAAGCGCAGCGTGCCGCCGCGCACCGGCTCCTCCTGGGCGCGCAGGCTGCGCGGCAGGAGCAGGGCGGAGCCGGCAGCGGCGCTGAACGCGCCAAAGGCGCGACGGGAAAGTCTGGGCATGCTGAGGACCATCGGCGTTGTCCTTATCCTTGGCTGAGTGCGGGCTGCATTGCTTCACTGACGCCCGGATCGTCGAGCGGTGCATCTTCCACCGTCCACTCGTCGCCCTGGAGTTCGGGCCGGTCGAAGGCCCGCATGGCGGCGAAGTGGTCCTCCCAGTCCTCGACGAACAGGCTCTCGACCAGATGGTCCGCGACACGCTGGGCGCCCACGCTGATCCCGGGCACGTCGCCCGCGATCCGGCCATGGCTCATCACGGCACCCTGATTCATGCAGTAGACCCGGCCGAGCCACGAATGGGCATCCCCGGATCGGTCGCGGAACTCCATCCCTTCACCCAGGAAGGGATGGTCCAGCACCGGCCCCGGCGCGTCCAGCTCCGGCAGCACGTCCCGCCAGCGCAGCACGCGGTCAGCCAGGCGCGCCAGCTCCGGCCGCTTGCGCCAGTCGACGCCAAAGCCGGTGGCCACGATCACGAAGTCGGCCCGGATGCTGCCCTTGGGCGTGGTCAGGAGGATCGTCTCGCCCTCGTCCCTTGCCGCCAGCACCGGGCTGCCGGTGCGCACGGCAAAGCCCGGATAGCGCGAGCAGCGCAGCATCGACCCCCGCGGCGGCGGCGCGTTCACCGAGCGCATGTAGCCGTTGATCTGCAGCCGCGCTTCCGGCGCCAGGGCCCGGAAGCCCCGGGCAAAGCCGGCATGGTTGCCGGCCAGGCTCTTGTTGACCCGAGGAATGTCGGGCCGGCGCACCAGCAGCACTACCCGCTTGGCACCTGCCTCCAGCGCTTCCGCAGCATTGTCGACCGCGGACGCACCCGCCCCGATCACCACGACCGTCTTGCCGGCCAGTGCCGCGAAGTCGATCGGTGCGCTGGAATGGACGACAAGCGGCGAGGCCAGCGAGGCGAAGGGCTCGGCGACGAAGGGGCCGCCCAGACCGTCCCGCCCGTTCGCCAGCACCAGCCGGCGCGCGCGGATCCGCCGCTCGCCTTGGGGCGTGGCCAGGGTGGCGGTGATACCGTCCCGGTCGCCGTCCAGATCGACCAGCTCCGCCTGGTTCTCCACCGGCAGCCGGGTCACCCGGCGCAGCCAGACCAGATACTCCATCCATTGCGGGCGCGGAATCTTGTCCAGCGCCACCCAGGCCGCCGCACCGAACTGCGCCTCGAACCAGGCGCGGAAGGTCAGGCTGGCCAAGCCCAGCGCCGGCCCGGCCAGATGCTTGGGCGAGCGCAGCGTCTCCATCCGGCCATAGGTGACCCAGGGCCCCTCGCGGCCCTCGGGGGCCCGGTCGAACAGGCGGATATTGCCGATACCATGGCGGAACAGGGCGAAGCCGGTGGCAAGGCCGGCCATGCCGGCACCGATGATCGCCACGTCGAGCAGCGGCGTGCCGTCCTCGCCGGTACGGGGCGGCACCCAGGCCGGCGGCAGCTCTTCCAGCCGCTCCAGGTCCCACCAGAGCCGGCTTTCCAGCTCGGTCAGCGAGCGGGGACCGGCATAGCCGAGATCGCTCACGCCGCGACCTCCCGCCCGGCCTCGACCGCCTCCAGCTCGGCGAGGTTTACGCGGACCGCCTGGCCGGCAGCTTCGAGTGCCGCCCGGTCGAACGGCCGGTCACGCTCGATCACCGCCAGCACCGGCGCGAAGATCCGCCGGCGCAGGGCCTGGCGCGCCGAGGCGGGCTTCTGGAACAGGATGCCGTTGATCCTGGCCATCAGCGCGTCGTCGAACACGCTCTCCCAGACCCGCCGCTCGGTGCCGAGGTCGAACAGCACGTCCTTGCGGGGCTCGCGGTCGGCCCGCAGCGAGGCCGTGGCGTCCCGGTCCAGCCGGCCGTCCACGATCACCACGCCATAGTCGCGCCGGGCAGCGGCCAACGTGACGAAGCCGCGCTGCACATCCTGCAGCACCAGATCCGGATCGCGCTCGAACGGGTCGCCATAGCCGCCGCCACCGGGCGTCATCACGGTGATGGACTCGCCGGCCTGCAGCTCTATCATGTCGATCTTGCCGAGCTCCTGCTCGTCCGGCCGGCCCATGTTCTTGATGGTACGGGCGGCCATGCCGCAGCGGCCGCCGAGCAGGCCCCAGGGCACGAAGCGGAACCGCTCCATGCCGCGGCCCAGCACCTGGCTGCCGGAGTGGTGCGGGGTGAAGGTCAGCTCCAGGCCGACCCCGCCGCGCCACTTGCCGGCCCCGCCGGAATCCGGGCGGATGCCGTAGCGCAGGATGGTGAGGCCGGCCGAGGCTTCGACCGTCTCGACCGGATTGTTGGCCATGCCACTGGTCGAGGAATCGCGGCCGTCCACACCGTCCATGCCCTGCCGGCCGCCGGTGCCGCCGGTCATCGGCTCGACCACGTCGACCTTGCGCTTGCCATGCTCGTCGGCGGGCTCGGCCAGCACGACCGGGATGATCAGCCCGCAGCCAGCGGCGCGCACGAAGTCCGGCACGGCCTGGGCGAGCAGGCCGTTCATCACGTCGACCATCCGGTTGCCGGTGGCATGACGCACGCCGACCGCCGCCGGGAAGACCGGATTGAGCAGCGAGCCCGAGGGAATGTGCAGCGTCACCGAGTTCAGGATCCCGGCATTGATCGGGATGCTCGGATCGCGGGTCAGCGCGTACTGGAGCAGACGCAGGGTCAGCCAGGTATGGCGCTTGCCGGCCGATGGCAGGTTGAAGGCGGCGGCGATCTGCGGGTCGGTGCCGGTGAAGTCGATGTCCAGCTGGCCGTCCCTGGCCGTCATGGTCGCGTGGATGCGCACCGGCAGGGGCGAGACCAGGTCGTCGTCCAGATAGTCGGTGAACCGGTAGGTACCGTCCGGGATGGTGCGGAACGCGTCGCGCGCCTTCTTCGCCGCATACTCGATGATCTCGGTGGTGCCGGCAGCAAAGGCCTCGATGCCGTGCTGGGCGATCATGCCGGCCACCCGGCGCTCGCCCACGGCCAATGCTGCGACCATCGCCTTCAGGTCGCCCAGATTCTCCTCAGCGGTCCGGCAGTTCGCCTCGATGAACGCCACCACGTCGGGATTGAACTTCCCCGCCTTCACGAGCTTCAAAGGCGGGATCATCAGCCCCTCCTGGAAGATCTCGTGATTGGAGGGCGAGATGCTGGACGGCACCCTTCCGCCGACATCGGCGGAATGGATGAAGCACCAGCCGTAGCAGACCACCTTGCCGTCGTGGAAATAGGGCTGCAGCAGATGGAGGTCGGGCAGATGGGTGGCGAGCCCGCCCGAGCGGTACGGGTCGTTGGTGATGATGACGTCGCCGGGCTCCAGCTCCGGCACCGCAGCGATCACGTCCGAGGCGTCGTTGTCGGCCATGTTGCAGACGCCGACCGTGGTCGGGAAGCAGAACAGCTTGCCGGCATGGTTGACGAGGCCTGTGCCGAAGTCCTGGGTCTCCTTGACGTAGATCGTCCGCCCGGAGCGCTGGAGTGCTATGCCCATTTCCTCGGCGGTGGCCGCGACCTTGGTCACCAGGATCTCGAGGGTCACCGGATCAAGCATCGCCGTTCTCCCGCGTCACCACCAGGAGGCCCTGCCGGTCGGCCATAAGCCGCCAGCCCGGCGGCAGCCACAAGGTCGTGTCGTCCTGCTCCACCACAGCCGGGCCGGCCACAGCCGAACCGGCCCCCAGATCCTCGCGCCGGTACACGTCCGCCTCCAGCCATTCCCCTCCGTGGAACACCGGCCGCTGCACACGGGCGGCAGGGGATGGGTCGCCCGGCGCCAGCTCGGGCAGCGCGACCTTGGGCACCTCGCCGATGATGCTCAGGCGCTGGGTAATCGCCTCCACCGCATGGTCCGGCTCGCGGAAGCCGTAGATCGCCTCATGCGCCTGATGGAAGGCATCGAGCACGCCCTGCACGTCCTCGGCCGCCCGCACGTCCTCGGGAATGGTGACGGTGAGCGAGAAGGACTGCCCGGCATACTGCATGTCCACCGCATGGACGAGGTACCGGCCCACCACCGGCACGTCCTCCTCGACCAGCCATGCCTCGGCCATTCCCTCCAGGGCCTGCCAGTTCGCCCATAGCCGCTCGCCCGCGGCCTGCACGCGTGCCTTGCCCAGGCTGCGCACGAAGTCGCGGCGCAGGTCCGCCACCGCGGCACCCAGCGCGCAGAAGGTGGCGGCCGCGGCCGGCACGGTGACGCCCTTCAGCTTCGCCTCCTCGGCGAGCATGACTGCATGGGTCGGTCCGGCGCCGCCGAACGGCACGACCACATGATCGGCCGGCTCATAACCCTTCTGCGCCAGGAGCTTGAACAGTTCCGAGGCCATGCGCACGGTCGCGACCCGCAGCGCCGCCTCGGCAGCATGGGCGGCCGAGGGCAGGTTCAGGCGCCGGGCGATGCCCGCCAGCGCCGCTTCCGCCTTCGCCTTGTCCAGGCGCATCGCCCCGCCCAGGAAGCGGTCGGGGTCGATGAAGCCCAGCACCAGGTAGCAGTCGGTGACGGTCGGCTCGGTGCCGCCCAGCCCATAGGCGACCGGGCCGGGATGCGCGCCGGCACTTTCCGGCCCGACCTTGATCACGCCATAGGCGTCCACGGAGACGATCGACCCGCCGCCGGCGCCGATGCTGGACACGCCCACCACCGGCATCATCAGGGGCAGGTCGCCGATCCGGGCATTGGTGGTGAACTCGACCGTGCCCTCGCTGATGATGGCGATGTCGGCGCTGGTACCGCCCATGTCGAAGGTGAGCGCCGCGTCGATACCCGCCGCCCGGCACATCGAGGCAGCGGCCGTGGCACCCGAGGCCGGGCCGGACAGAACCGTGTCGATGGCACGCTCTTTGGCACTGGCCAGGCTCAGCATGCCGCCCGAGGACGAGGTCAGCTGCAGGACATTCGGCGCGACCGCATCAATCCGCCCGCCGAGCTTGGCCAGGTAGGCGCCCATCAGCGGCTGCACCTCGGCATTGATGCAGGCCACCACCGCACGCTCGAACTCGCGCACCTCCGGCCAGATCTCGGCCGAGCAGGTCACCGGCAGGTCCGGCAGGCGGGCAGCGATCGCCCGGCCGAGTTCGATCTCCAGCGTCGGGTCGACATAGGCATTCAGGAGCATGATCGCGACCGCACCGGCACGCGACGCGGCGATCTCCCGGCACAGCGCATCGATCGCCGCGTCCTCCGGCCGGGCCAGCACCGTCCCGTCGGCGGCGGTCCTGGCGTCGATCTCGAAGATCAGGTCGCGCGGGACGACCGCCTGCTCCTTGCCCAGATGGAAGTTGTAGGGCGTCTTGAGCTTGGCCCGCCCGATCTCCAGCACGTCACGCCCACCCTTGGCGACCACCAGGGCGACATCGGCCACCTTGCGCTGCAGGATCGCGTTCAACGCCAGCGTGGTGCCGTGGACGATACGCAGGGTGCGACCCGCCAGCTCCGGATGCCGTGCTGTCAGCGCGCGCAGCCCCTCCCCCACCGCCCGCGACGGATCGGCGGGCGTGCTGGGCTGCTTGTGCTGGAGGAGGCTACCGTCCGGCATCACCACCACGAAGTCGGTGAAGGTTCCACCCACGTCGATACCGACCGCAGGCATTCCCTCCTGAGACTCACCGGACAAGCTCATCGAGCGGACACCCTCCACATCATGACGGGTTGAATGACGGATTGTTCGTGACGACGCGGGGCGGCCACTGCCCTCCATGCCGTCAGCGGCTGGGACATGCGCAGTCCTGCGGGTGGCAACCTAGATAGGCAACCGATTACCATCCAGACCTATTGCGCAGGTGCAGCGGACCGACCGGACCAGTGCTGCCTGCCGCCCGGGCACTCAAGGAAGAATTTCTAACCGCTGCTTGAAGTGCCCCCACCGGTCCCTTCCGGCCGCACCCGGCAGGTCGGGGCGCGCAACGGGTCCATCGATCCCGCCCTGCCAGCCAGCTTGGTCCAGGATCAGCACGGCGTGTGTTCCGGGATCAAGCTGGGCCGCCAGGCTGGCCAAGAAGATGCTCATCGTCCTGACGATCGCCTCCGGCAGGGCAAGTGCCTACGCCTGGTCCGCGCCGGGCCGGCAGGCGACAAGCAGGTAGAGGCTCGCGAACCGCTTGTCGGCCGGTCCGGACGGGCGAGCCCATGCTGGTACCAGCGTCCGCAGGAGGCGGACGCTCCATCAGCACAGCCGTGATCCTGTCCCGGTTTGGTGGACGTCCATGATAGGCTTTTGGGCCTGGAGAGGAGTGTCCGATGTCGGGGAGGAAGCGCCGGGTGTTTCCGGATGCGTTCAAGCGCGAGGCGGTTGACCGAGTCCTGACGAGCGGGTTGCCGATCGGCCGCGTAGCGGCGGAACTCGGGCTGCACGAGACGCAGCTGCGGCGGTGGATGCGTTGGTTCGCCGAGCCGGGGACGGGGCTGGCGCGGCGCCCTGCCACGCAGGCGCCGACCCCATCCCCGGCGGATCTCGCGGCCGAGAACGCCCGGCTGAAGCGGGAGCTGCTGCGGGCCGAGATGGAGCGCGACGTGTTAAAAAAACGTATGGCCCGCCCCGTCTGCAAGTTGGATTTCAAAGCTGGCGTTCGAACGGTCTGCGTAAACGTATCCGGCATGTCGGCACTTTGGCCGCCGCCAAGATGGAGATCCGCACGTCCTGATCCTCATAAGCGCGT
>NZ_DATMFZ010000310.1:0-4777 GCF_035556675.1 Geminicoccus sp.
GATTCCCGTTTTAATGTGCGTCAAGCGGATGCGTCCCGTTCGTTTTCGCCCAGCGAATTTTCGATTGTGAACCCGCGGCAAGCAGGATACGCCTCGAATCATCAGGGCGGCGAACAGCCGGGCACGACACGTTCCTTTTCGAGGCGGCACCGGCAACGGCCGCTCCTGGAGGAACTGTGGGGACGCGCGGGGTATGCAGGAAGAGTTCGACCTACTCGTGGTGGGCGGCGGCATCAACGGTGCCGGAATCGCCCGTGACGCGGCAGGCCGTGGACTGTCCGTGCTGCTCTGCGAGCAGGACGATCTCGCCGCCCATACCTCGTCCTGGTCGTCCAAGCTGATCCATGGCGGGCTGCGCTATCTCGAATATTACGAGTTCCGGCTGGTGCGCGAGGCGCTGCTGGAGCGCGAGGTGCTGCTGCGGGCGGCGCCGATGCTGGTGCGGCCCCTGCGCTTCGTCCTGCCGCACAGCCCGGAGCAGCGGCCGGCCTGGCTGATCCGGCTGGGCCTGTTCCTCTACGACCATCTGGGCGGCCGCCAGATCCTGCCGGCCTCGGGGCGCGCCCGCCTGGGCGACACGCCGGAAGGCCGCCCGCTCCAGGACTGGGTGAAGCAGGCTTTCTACTATTCGGATGCCCAGGTCGACGACAGCCGGCTGGTGGTGCTGAACGCGCTGGCGGCCCAGAGCCTGGGTGCGGAGATCCTGACCGGCACGCGCTGCCGCCATGCGGTCCGCGAGGGCCGGCGCTGGGTCGCCGAGCTGGAGGACCGGGCCAGCGGTGCGGTGCGCACGGTCCGGGCACGCGCCCTGGTCAACGCGGCCGGCCCCTGGGTGTCGGACTTCCTCCAGCACGACCTGAAGCTCGACACCAAGAGCCGGGTGCGCCTGGTCAAGGGCTCGCACATCGTGACCCGCCGCCTGCATGACGGGCCGCACGCCTACATCCTGCAGAACGACGACAAGCGCATCGTGTTCGTGATCCCGTGGCTGGGCGAGTTCAGCCTGATCGGCACGACCGACATCCCCTATGACGGCAAGCCGCAGGACGTGCGGATCTCGCCCGAGGAGACCGACTACCTGCTCCGGGTGGTCAACCGCCACTTCAAAAAGCCGATCGCCGAGAGCGACATCGTCTGGTCCTATGCCGGGGTGCGGCCACTCTACGACGACGCCTCGGCCAACCCGTCCGCGGTGACCCGGGACTACACGTTCGACCTGAACGCGCCGGACGGTGCCGCCCCGCTGCTCTCGATCTTCGGTGGCAAGATCACCACCTACCGGCGCCTGGCCGAGCATGCGGTGCAGAAGCTGGCACCGCTGGTCGGCATGGACCGGCCCGACTGGACCGCCGGCACGCCGCTGCCGGGCGGCGACCTGGCCGATCCCGACGCGTTCACGGCCGAATTGCGCCGTCGCCACCCCTGGCTGCCCGAGCGCCTGGCGAGGCGGCTGGTCGCGGCCTACGGCACGCGGGTCGCCCTGGTGCTGGGCGATGCGCAGCGCCTGGACGATCTCGGCCCCTGCTACGGCGCCGACCTGCACGAGGCGGAGGTCCGCTACCTGGTGGAACAGGAATGGGCCCGTACGGCCGAGGACATTCTGTGGCGCCGCAGCAAGCTCGGCCTCTTCCTCAGCGACGAGGAGGTGCAGCGCCTGCGGGCGCATCTGGATAAACCACACGCGGCATCGGCGGTGGACGCGGCATGAGCCTCCAGCTCCAGGGCATCACCAGAACGGTCGGCGGCAGCATCCATCTTCATCCGGTAGATGCCGTGCTCGAACCGGGGCTGCACGTGCTGCTGGGGCCGACCGGTGCGGGCAAGACCTCGCTGATGCGGCTGATGGCCGGGCTGGACGCGCCCACTGCCGGCCGGCTCCTCCAGGACGGGCAGGATGTGACTGGCGTCCCGGTGCGCCAGCGTAGCGTCGCCTTCGTCTACCAGCAGTTCATCAACTACCCCTCGCTCAGCGTGTTCGAGAACATCGCCTCGCCCCTGCGCCTCAAGGGCGAGGAGCGCGGCGCGATCGAGCGCCGGGTGCGCGAGGTGGCGAGCCTTCTCCATATCGACCATCTGCTGGACCGGCTGCCGGCGGAACTGTCCGGCGGCCAGCAGCAGCGCACCGCGATCGCCCGCGCGCTCGCCAAGGAAGCCCGCCTGCTGCTCCTGGACGAACCCCTGGTCAATCTCGACTACAAGCTGCGCGAGGAATTGCGCACCGAGCTGCGCGCCTTGTTCGAGCGGCGTGGTGCGGTGGTCGTCTATTCCACCACCGAGCCGCTGGAAGCGCTGACCATGGGCGGCTCGGTGCTGGTGATGCACGAGGGCCGGGTGCTCCAGGCGGGGCCGACCGCCCAGGTCTATCACCATCCGGCCTCCGAGGCGGTGGCGGAGGTGTTCAGCGACCCGCCGATGAACCTGGTGAGCGTCGAGGTGAAGGGCGGCATGGCGCGCTTCCCGCAGGGGCTGGAGCTGCCGCTCACCGGCCATCTGGGCACGCTCGAGGACGGTTCCTACCGCTTCGGCATCCGCGCGCTGCACCTGGCGCTGCGGCCCAAGCCGGGCCTCCCTTCCCTGCCCGCCCGGGTGGAGCTGGCCGACATTTCCGGCTCGGAGACCTTCGTCCACGTCCATGCCGAGGCGCTGGACTGGGTGGTGCAGGAGGAAGGCGTGCACGAGCATGGGCTGGGGGAGAAGGTGACCGTCTATCTGGACCCGACCCGGCTCTATGCGTTCGGGCCGGACGGCATGGTGCGGGCGGCACCGGTGCGCGGCCGGGGAGGCTGAGCTTATGGCGGAGATCACGCTGGCGGGCCTTGGGCACGCCTATCGTCCGGATCCCCGGCAGCCTTCCGACTTCGCGCTGCAGCCGATGGATTTCGCCTTTGCCGATGGCGGCGCCTATGCGCTGCTCGGGCCCTCGGGGTGCGGCAAGACCACGCTGCTCAACATCATGAGCGGCCTGCTCCGGCCCTCCCATGGCCGGGTGCTGTTCGACGAGCACGACGTGACGACGAAGTCGCCGGGCGAGCGCAACATCGCCCAGGTGTTCCAGTTCCCGGTCGTCTACGACACGATGAGCGTGTTCGACAATCTGGCCTTCCCCCTGCGCAACCGCGGCGTCGCCGAGCCGGAGGTGCGCAGCAAGGTCGAGGAAGTGGCGGCCATGCTGGAGCTGGGCCCGGACCTGCGCCGGCCGGCCAGGCGGCTGGGGGCCGATGCCAAGCAGAAGATCTCGCTCGGCCGCGGCCTGGTCCGCTCCGACGTGGCGGCGATCCTGTTCGACGAGCCGCTCACCGTGATCGACCCGCACCTGAAATGGCTGCTCCGGCGCAAGCTGAAGCAGGTCCATGAGCGCTACCGGCGCACGCTGGTCTATGTCACCCACGACCAGAACGAGGCGCTGACCTTCGCCGAGAAGATCGTGGTGATGCATGCCGGCCGGGTGATGCAGGTCGGCACGCCCCAGGAACTGTTCGAGCGGCCGGAGCACCGCTTCGTCGGCTGGTTCATCGGCTCGCCGGGCATGAACTTCGTGCCGCTGGAGCGCGACGGCGGTGGCCTGCGCATTCCCGGTACCGACCATGTGCTGCCGGACGGGCTGGTGGGGCCCGGCGAGGGCCGGGTCGAGCTGGGCATCCGCCCGGAGCATGTGCGGATCACCGGCAGCCCCAGCGCCGACGGCGTGCCGGTCGCGGTCGAGCGGGTCGAGGATCTCGGCAACTATGCGCTGGTGACCGCCAGGCTCGGCGACGCCACGGTGATGGCCAAGCTGTCCGAGGATGCGCCGGTCATGCCGGGCCAGGCCTTCCTGCGCCTGCCGCCGGCCTGGACCAGGCTCTACCTGGACGATCGCCTGGTCCACTAGAACGGGAACGACGGGGGAGGCTGGCCATGGACAAGATCGAGAACAACAAGGCCTGGTTCCTGGTCCTGCCGGTGTTCGTGATCGTCGCGATCTCGGCGATCATCCCGCTGATGACCGTGGTCAACTACGCCTTCCAGGACATCTTCAGCCCGCAGGAACGCTTCTGGGTCGGCACCGAGTGGTTCGAGAGCGTGCTGGCCGACGACGACCTCCATGGCGCGCTGATCCGCCAGTTCGTGTTCAGCTTCGTGATCCTGCTGATCGAGATCCCGCTGGGCATCGCCCTGGCGCTGGCCATGCCGGCGCGCGGCTGGCGGGCCTCGCTGTCGCTGGTGCTGATGGCGCTGCCGCTCCTGATCCCGTGGAACGTGGTGGGCACGATCTGGCAGGTGTTCGCGCGGGCCGACATCGGTCTCGGTGGCTGGCTCGTGAACGCGCTGGGCATCCCCTACAACTACACCAACGACCCGGTCGCCGCCTGGCTCACCATCGTGGTGATGGACGTCTGGCACTGGACGCCGCTGGTCGTGCTGCTCTGCTATGCCGGGCTGCGCGCCATTCCGGATGCCTACTACCAGGCTGCCGCCATCGACGGCGCCTCGACCTGGAAGGTGTTCCGCTACATCGAGCTGCCCAAGATGCGCGGCGTCCTGCTGATCGCGGTGCTGCTGCGCTTCATGGACAGCTTCATGATCTATACCGAGCCGTTCGTCGTCACCGGCGGCGGGCCCGGCAACTCCACCACCTTCCTGTCGATCCACCTCACCAAGATCGCGATCGGCCAGATGGACCTGGGCCCGGCCGCGGCGATCTCGATCATCTACTTCCTGATCATCCTGACGCTCAGCTTCGTGTTCTACAACGTCATGACCCGGATGGGCACGGGAGAGCGGGCATGAAGGCCAGGAG
>NZ_DATMFZ010000311.1:0-18116 GCF_035556675.1 Geminicoccus sp.
GCCACGCCCACCACCTGGCGCTTCACCCCGGCCGGGTTGGCCAGCGGGCCCAGGAAGTTGAAGATGTTGCGCACGCCCAGCTCGGCGCGGACCGGACCGACATGGCGCATGGCCGGATGGTGGTTGGGCGCCATCATGAAACCGACCCCGGCCTCGCGGATCGCCTGCTCGACCAGCGCCGGACCGCAGTCCAGCTTCACACCCAGTTCGGACAGCACGTCGGACGAGCCGGACCGGGAGGTCGCCGCCCGGTTGCCGTGCTTGGCCACCGGCAGGCCGGCACCGGCCGCCACCAGCGCCACGCCGGTCGAGATGTTGTGCGTCCCGGAATGGTCGCCCCCGGTGCCGCAGGTGTCGACCGCATCGGCGGGTGCCTGGATCCGGATCATCCGGTCGCGCATGGCGGACGCGGCGGCCACGATCTCGTCGACCGTCTCGCCGCGTACCCTGAGCGCCATCAGGAAGGCGCCGATCTGGGCCGGGGTGGCGCTGCCGTCCATGATCACCGAGAAGGCCTCGCGCGCCTCGGCACCCGACAGGGGCCCCCGTTCCGCGAGCTTCATCAGGATCGACTTCATGCCGTTGCCTGCAGGGGTCGTGCTCATGCCTGGCCTCCCACCCCGGCAAGCTCCAGGAAGTTCCGCAGGAGGTGCTTGCCTTCGGTCGTCTCGATGCTTTCGGGGTGGAACTGGACGCCGTGGATCAGGAACTCCCGGTGGCGCAGGCCCATGATCACGCCGTCTCCTGAGCTGGCATTGGCCACCAGGCAGTCCGGCACGGTCTCAGGCAGGGCGCACAGCGAGTGGTAGCGGGTCGCGGTGAACGGGTCGGGCAGGCCCTTGAACACGCCGGTGCCGTCATGGGCGATCCGGTCGGTCTTGCCGTGCATCAGCCGGGGCGCCCGGGCGACGGTGGCGCCGAAGGCCTGCGCGATCGCCTGATGCCCCAGGCACACGCCCAGGATCGGGATGCGCCCCTTGGCGCGGTCGATGAGCTCCAGGCAGATGCCGGCCTCGTTCGGTGTGCAGGGGCCGGGCGAAAGCACGATCGCCTCCGGCCCCATGTCCAGCACCTGATCGACGCTGAGCGCATCGTTGCGCCAGACCTCGGTGGTGGCACCCAGCTCGCCCAGATAATGATAGAGATTGTACGTGAAGCTGTCGTAATTGTCGACCAGCAGCAACATCTTGCCTGGATTCCGAGCAGGGGCCATCAGGGCCCGAGCCTTAGCCCCAGGCAGGGGCCACGTCGAGATCCTGGCGGGAAACGGTGGCCCAAGGCGCGGCTCACGGATGGATTGGGGAGCGGAGTGCGTCCAAACCGGACTTTCATCTTTTCCAGGCATGGCCATAATGGCCAGTCAAATGCCAGCCGGTGCGGCCGCGCCGTCGTGGTCAACAGTGACAGCGCAATTTGCCGGACCAGATGA
Organism: Geminicoccus sp.; assembly: GCF_035556675.1. Classification (GTDB taxonomy): domain Bacteria; phylum Pseudomonadota; class Alphaproteobacteria; order Geminicoccales; family Geminicoccaceae; genus Geminicoccus. Next base: position 1,430 of record NZ_DATMFZ010000311.1, read on the forward strand.
AGCTGCCGAGCCTATCCAAGACCAGAAACTGGCTGAAGCGCAGCCTGCCCGCCATCGCATGGGGCGCCACGATCGCCGCCACCGCGGTGGGCTTCGTCGTGCTGACCGCGTGGGACGACGCCCGCTGGAAGTCGGACTGGCAGCGCGCCGTCCACTCCGAGCGCCCGCCAGTCCTGGTGCAGCAGACCATCCCGATGCAGCAGGCCGCACTGATGCGCGAGGCCGGCCCGATGCCGGACGCGGTCCCGACCCGGCCTGCCGGCAGCCTAGTGGAACAGGCGCCGACCCTGCGCGAAGTTCCCGACCCGGCCGAATTCCTGGCAGCCAGGCCGGCGCCGGTCGCGGCACCCGGCACGGCCGTCATGGCCACCGCCACGCCGCCGGCGGCAGAACCGCCGGCAGCGCCGGTGCCGCCATTGCTGGCGACGGATGCGCCCAGGCTGGCCGCGGCACCGCCGGCTGCCCCGCCACCGGTTGCAGCCGCCGTTCCGGCAGCACCAGAGCCGGCCGAGCCAGTGGTGGTCGCGACCGCTCCGGCCGCCCCGCCGGCCGAAATCGCCGCCGAGGCCGTCCAGGCTGGGACTGCGCCGGCTGAAGCCGCCCCGGTCGAGATCGTCCGGCCCGAGCCTGCGCCGGCCGACGCCGTACCGGCGCAGGCCGGCCCGTTGCTGGCGGCCCTTGCACCGGCGGCGGGGCCCGAGCCGCTCATTCCGGCGCCCCCGGTCCCGTCGCCGCTGGTCCGTGAGCCGGTCGAGCCCGAGATCCAGCCGGACGCCGCCACGGAGCAGGCTGCCCAGCCCGCACCGGCGTTCGAGGAGCCGGACGCGCAGCCGGTGGCGCCCGTGGCCGATCCGGAACCGTTGCCGGCGACCGAGTCCAAGCGCCGCCAGCTGATGCCGGAGCGGCTGCGCGGACCCACGATCGCGATCGTGATCGACGATCTCGGCTACAACCGCAAGGTCGTGCGCCGCCTGATCGAATCCGGCCAGGCACTGACCTTGTCCTTCCTGCCGAGCGGGCCGGAAGTGGTGCCCTCGGTGCGCGATGCCGCCCATGCCGGGCTGGACGTGCTGCTGCACATGCCGATGGAAGCCACCGGCAGCGCCAATCCGGGGCCGGGCGCCATCCGGGTCAGCATGAGCGATGCCGAGATCCGCGCCGCGGTGGACAAGGCGGTCGCCGCCGTGCCGGGCGCCGTCGGCATGAACAACCACATGGGCAGCCGCGCCACGGCGGCGCCCAAGACCATGCAGCCGGTGATGGCGGCGCTGGCCGATCATGACATGTTCTTCCTGGACAGCCGCACCGTGGGGCACAGCAAGGCCCAGGCAGTGGCGCTCGGCACAGGCGTGCCGGCGATCGGCCGCGACGTGTTCCTGGACAACGAGCCGACTATCGCCGCGGTCACCCGCCAGCTCCAGCTGCTGGAGCGCCGGGCGCGGGCCCACGGCTATGCGGTGGCGATCGGCCACCCGCACCGCGAGACGGTGGACGCGCTGATGACCTGGCTGCCGGAGGCCGAGGCGCGCGGGGTCCGGCTGGTGCCGCTGAGCAAGCTCGTGCCGGTCGATACCTGCCGCAATGACGCGGCCACCGCGTTCGACTGCGCGGCACCTGACAGCGACGAGCGGCTGGCGGCCAAGGCGCTGGCGAACTGAGGCGGCGGGCCGGACGCAAACCGCGTCCGGCCGCCCGGAAGTTCCGTACTCAGTTGGTCCGGTCGTTGGCCAGCGCCACGGCGTCCTGGGCGGCGCGGATCAGCGCCTGCGCCTTGTTGCGGCTTTCCTGGTACTCGGCCTCGGGGTCGCTGTCGGCGACCACGCCGCCGCCGGCCTGCACGTACATGCGCCCGTCCTTGAGCAGCGAGGTGCGTAGCGCAATGCAGCTGTCCATGTTGCCGTCGGCACCGAAATAGCCGACCGTGCCGCCATAGAAGCCGCGCCGCTCCGGCTCCAGTTCCTCGATGATCTCCATGGCGCGCACCTTGGGCGCGCCGGAGACGGTGCCGGCGGGAAAGCCGCCGATCAGCGCGTCGAGCGCGTCCCGGTCCGGCCGGATCTTGCCCTCGACATTGCTCACGATGTGCATGACGTGGGAGTAGTACTCCACGACCATCTTCTCGGTGACCCGCACCGTGCCGATCTGCGCCACCCGGCCCACGTCGTTGCGGCCGAGATCCAGCAGCATCAGGTGCTCGGCAAGTTCCTTGGGGTCGCTGAGCAGGTCGGCGGAGAGGGCCGCGTCCTCCGCGCGGTCGACGCCACGCCGCCGCGTGCCGGCGATCGGCCGGATCGTGACGGTGCCGTCCCGCAACCGCACCAGGATCTCCGGCGAGGAGCCGACCAGCTGGTAGCCGTCCAGGTCCAGGTAGAACAGGAAGGGCGAGGGATTGAGGCGGCGCAGCGAGCGGTAGAGGTCGAAGGGCGGCAGGCTGAACTCGGCCGTGAAGCGCTGCGAGGGCACCACCTGGAAGATGTCGCCGGCCGCGACATATTCCTTCGCCGCCGCCACCATCGCATGGTAGTCGGCCCGGCTCATGTTGGGCACCGGCACGATCTCGGCCGCGGGCGCGGCGCGCCGCTCATGGGCCACCGGCCGCTCCAGGTCGGCCAGCGCCTCGCCCAGCCGGTCGCACGCGGCCTCATAGGCGGCGGCCGCGGAGACACCGGGCTTCGGCCAGACCGGGGTGATCAGGGTCATGCGGTCGAACACGTTGTCGAACACGCAGATCAGGGTCGGGCGCAGGAACACGGCGTCGGGCAGGCCCAGCCGGTCCTGGTTCTTCTCCGGCAGCCGCTCCATCAGCCGAACCATGTCGTAGCTCATCTGGCCGAACAGGCCGGCCGACATGGGCGGCAGGCCCTGGGGCAGGTCGATGCGGCACTCGCCGATCAGGCGGCGCAGGGAGGCGAGCGACGGCTCGTCCAGCGGCTGGAAGTCCCGGGGCGCATGCGCGAAGTTCCGGTTGATCTCGGGCTGGTCGCCATAGCAGCGCCAGATCAGGTCGGGCTTGACCGCGATCACCGAGTAGCGGCCGCGCACCGCGCCGCCTTCCACGCTTTCCAGCAGGATGCCGTAGGGCCGGCCCTCGCCGAGCTTCATCCAGGCCGAGACGGTGGTCTCCAGGTCGGCGGGGATCACCGTCCAGACCACGGCGGGGGCACCCTGGTCGTAGGTCGTCGCGAACTCGGCGGAATCGGGCAGGGTCTTCAAGGCGGGATACTCGATCGGGGCGGGAACGGCTCAGGCGGTGGAACGGGATCCGTCGGGCGTCACCATCGCCAAAAGCGGGCCGCTGCGGTGGCAGCGGACCCTGCCACGGTAGGCAGGCGGTTCACTGCGGCTGCCCGTCGGCGCGCAGGAAGGTGGCGAGCGCCCGCTCGTGGACCACGGGCGGGAAGCGCTGGCGCAGCGCCTGGTCGTACTGGTCGGCCAGATCGGTCGCCATCTCGCTGGTGATCTCACCCTCCAGCGCATCACCCGGCTCGCCCTCGGCCGGGATGACCCGGTCGACGACCACGAAGCCATAGCCGTTCGGCAGCTCCAGCGGCGCCTCGGGCGGCTGGCCGACCGCGCTGGCGAACAGCCGCTCGACCGACTGCGGGCCGAGCTCGCCGGTCTCGCCCATGTCCGAGCGCTTGACCGGCCCGATCGCCACGACCGCGGCGGCCGGCTGGCCGGCGGCGGCCTCCTCCAGGCTCTTGCCGGCGAGGACTTCCTCGTGCAGCGCCTTGGCCAGCTCTTCGGCCCGCTTCTTCCGCGCATCCGCCAGCCAGGCCTCCTGCACCTCGTCCCGCACCTCGTCCAGGCGACGGTCGCGCTCCGGCTCGATCGCGTCGACCTGGACCAGATAGGCTCCGCCCTCCGCCAGGGTCTCCATGGGTGAGATCACGCCCTCGCTGGTGGCGAACGCGGTCTGAAGGATCTCCTCCGGCAGCTCCGGCTCGATCGGCTCGCCCGACGGATCATTGCCCACCTGGTCGGTCTTCTCGATCCGGCGCGGCGTGAAGCCGCCGGCCTGCGCCGCCTCCTCCAGGCTGGCACCGCCGGCGATCCGGTCCTGCACGACATTCTCCAGGCTCGGCAGGTCCTCGGCGGCCTGGGCCAGGGCCAGCTCGTCGTGCAGCCGGTCGCGGACCTCTTCGAAGGGCTGCCGGCGCTCCGGCTCCTCCGTGGCGACCACGAACATCACGGTGTTGCCGAAGCCGGTCTGGGTGATCTCGCTGACGCCGCCCACCGGGGCGGCGAAGATCACGTCCTCCACGATCCGGTCGGGAAAGCTGCCCCGGGCGACGCTGCCCAGGTCCTGGACCTGCACGCCACGCTCGGCCAGCTCGTTGGCCACGGCCTCGGCCGGCTCGCCGGCCTGGATCCGGGTGCGCACCTCGCCGAGCGTGGCCTCGTCCGGCCCGTCGATCTGCAGCACGGTGCGGCTGGCAGGCTCGGTGAACTCCTGGGCGCGCTCGTCATAGGCGGCGCGCAGCCGGTCCTCCGGGATCTCGATCTCCGGGGCCAGGTCCTCCGGGCGCATGGTCACCACGGTGAGCGTGCGGTACTCGGGTGCCCGATACTCGGCCTGGTGCTCCTTCAGGAACTCCGCCAGCGCCGCCTCGTCGGGCTCCGCCACCCCCTCGACCGCGTCGGCCCGTACCTCCAGCACCCGGCCCTCGCGCTGCTCGTCGCGATAGCGGTGCAGGAGATCCAGCCCGGTGGTGGTCGGTGCGGCCGCGGCCGTCACGCTGTCGACCAGGAGCCGGCGCAGCTCGCCCAGGCGGACCAGCTGGAGGTAGCCCTGCTCGGTCATGGCGTTGGCGCGCAGCAGCTCGTCGAAGCGCTGCTTGCTGAAGCGGCCGCCCACCTGGAAGACCGGGTTGGCCGCGGTGATCCGCGCCAGGGTCGCGTCATCGACCTCCAGGCCCAGGGACCGCGCATGGGCCTGGATCGTCCGGTCGGTGATCAGCTCCGCCAGCACGCGCTGGCCCAGCCCCAACGCCATCGCCTGGTCGCGCTCGATATAGCGGCCCGAACGCTGGCGCAGCTCGCGCAGCTCCTGCTCGAGCCGGCTTTCCGCCTCTGGCAGGGTCACCTCGAACTGGTCGACCGTCACCAGCGTGTTGCCGCCGGTGCCGCCGCGGAACACGTCGCCGATGCCCCAGATCGCGAAGCTCAGGACCAGCAGACCGACAAAGACGGCGAGGATCGCCTTGGTGAGGGACTTCTTGAGCTTCTCGAACATGTGACCGGCGATCTTCCTGGCAGTCGGCCGCTTGGCAGGGGCGAGGCAACGCTGGCGGAGCAGTGATGCCAAGACGGAACGGCGCGGAACATAAACATGCGGGGTAGTCCGGGCAACGCGGCCTTGCATTGGCCCGCCCGGAGCCGGTCAGGAAGGCGCCGGCCGGACCCCGGCCGGGGCGGCCCGGCGGTCGCCACGGCCGATGGTGAGGGCGAGCAAGGCTGCCAGGATGCAGAGCGCGCCGGCGGCATAGAGGGCCGGCAGGTAGCTGGCGAAGCCGTCGCGGGCGGCACCACCGCCATAGGCTGCGGTCGCCGCACCCAGCTGGTGGCCCATGAAGATCCAGCCGAACACCAGGTTGGCGCGTTCCTTGCCGAACCGGTCGGCGGCCAGGCGCACCGTCGGCGGCACCGTCGCCACCCAGTCCAGGCCGTAGAACACCGCGAACAGGGTCAGCCCGTACATGGAGAAGCCGGTGAGCGGCAGGACCAGGAGGGAGAGGCCGCGCAGGCCATAATACCAGAACAGCAGCCAGCGATTGTCGTAGCGGTCGGACAGCCAGCCGGACGCGATCGTGCCGGCCAGGTCGAACAGGCCGATCACCGCGAGGATGCCGGCGGCACCCACCGGCGCCACGCCGAAGTCGCCGCACAACGTGATCCAGTGGGTCTGGATCAGGCCATTGGTGCTGAACCCGCAGATGAAGAACGTGCCGAACAGGACCCAGAAGGTCTGGCTCTGCGATGCCTCGCGCAGGGCGGCCAGGGGCGAGACCAGGAGGTCGCGCAGCCGGTGGTCCGCCATCGGGGGCGGGGCCGGCTGCAGCTCACCATAGGCGGGCAGACCGAGATCGGCCGGCCGGTCGCGCATCAGGAGCAGGACCAGCAGCATCGCCAGCACGATCATGCCGACTGCCAGGCACAATGCCAGGCGCCAGCCGACTGAATCGGTGAGTGCTGCCAGGAGCGGCAGGAAGACGAGCTGACCGGTGGCGCTGCTAGCGGTCATCATGCCGATCACCAGGCCGCGCCGCCTGGTGAACCAGCGGGTCGCGACCGTGGCGCCCAGGACCAGCGCGGTCATGCCGGTGCCGATCCCGATGATCACCCCCCAGAGCAGCACGAGCTGCCAGACCTCGGTCATCAGCAACGAGCCGAGCAGGCCCGCCAGGATGAGCAGCAGGGCGACGGTCACCACCTGGCGGATGCCGTAATGGTTCATGAAGGCGGCCGCGAACGGCCCCATCAGGCCGAACAGGACGAGGCGGATCGCGAGGGCCGAAGATATGTCGGTGGTCTGCCAGCCGAACTCCTGCTGGAGCGGCACGATCATGACGCCCGGTGCGCCCATCGCGCCGGCGGTGGCCAGCATGGCGAGAAAGGTCGTGGCCGCGACCACCCAGCCATAATGGATGTCGCGGGCGGCGAGGTAGCGGGCGAGGGCGGCCGAGAGCATCTCAGGAAGCCTCGGGCAGGAAGTGGCGGGCCGGGGTCGACATGCTGTGTCACTCCTGATGCGGGTAAATACCCGTAATATGCGGCAAAGCGGCCACTGCCGCAGGCCGGTCAGAGGCGAGCGAGCAGGTCGCGGAGCTGCCCGGCGGCTTCCTCGCCCAACTGCGCCTGGATCATGTCCTGCACTCCCTGCCAGACGGGAATGGCCTGACTCAGGACCTCGCGCCCGGCTGGTTCGAGACCGACCGAGGCCTCGCGCTGGTCACTGCCTGGCGTCATGCGGACCAGGCCCATGCGCTGCAGCAGTCGCACGTTGCGTCCCACGGTCGAGCGGTCCAGCTCCATGCGCCGGCCGAGCTCGGTCAGTGACACGGGCTGGGCACGCTCGACGTTCCGCAGCAGGCTGAACTGGGCGACGTTGATGCCGGCCGGCTGCAGTGCCGCGTCATAGAGCGCAGTGAGCCGGCGCGATGCCGCCCGCAGGGCGATGCAATAGCAGGATCTGGAACTGGAACCAGTCATAATGTGGGTAGATACCCGTATTTAGTGGCATCCGTCAATCGGTGGCCACCGGCTTGGCAGTGCCCATGGCCGGCACCACCTGCAGGCGGCACGTCCGGGGGTGGCGGGCGTGACGGCCCTGTGCTATCGGCGCCGCCGTCACCGACAAGTCGTGATGTCCGCCTGGTTGCACCCGGCTGCTTGCCGCTGTGGCGCTTTGCTCAGGCCCGATGGAGTTCGTCATGCCCTCGCGGCGCCCGCTGGTGTTCGGCAACTGGAAGATGAATGGCCTGGGCGAGGACGCGCGGGCGCTGGCTGCGGCCCTGGCGGAAGCCGGGCGGCCGGAGGCCGGCACGCTCGCCGTGTTCCCGCCCTTCACCCAGTTGGCGCAGGTGGCGGCACAGCTCGACGGCAGCGGCATCATCGTCGGTGCGCAGGACTGCCACGAGGCGGCCAAGGGGGCGTTCACCGGTTCGGTGAGTGCCGCCATGATCGCCGATACCGGTGCCACGGCGGTGCTGCTCGGCCATTCGGAGCGCCGCCACGGTCTGGGCGAGACCGACGCGCTGGTGCGCGCCAAGGCGGAGGCCGCGCTGGCCGCGGGGCTGGGGACGCTGGTCATCTGCATCGGCGAGACCGAGGCGGAATATCTCGATGGCCAGACCCTGGCCGTGCTGGACCGCCAGCTCCAGGGGTCGATCCCTGACGGCATCGATGCGGCGCGGCTGGTGATCGCCTACGAGCCGGTCTGGGCGATCGGCACCGGCCGCACGCCCACGACCGAGGAGATCGCGCGGGTCCATGCCCATCTGCGCGGCAGGCTGGTCGGGCAGCTGGGCGAGGCCGGCCTTGACGTGCCGATCCAGTATGGCGGGTCGGTCAAGGGATCGAACGCGGCCGCGATCCTCGCCGTGCCGGACGTGGATGGCGCGCTGGTCGGCGGTGCCAGCCTGGATCCGGCCGAGTTCCTCAAGATCTTCACCGCGGGCGGCGGGCGCTTGGCCCGGCCCGGGAGCTGACAGCATGCAGACCGTCGTTCTGGTCATCCATCTCCTGATCGCGATCGCCCTGGTCGGGCTGGTGCTCATCCAGCGCAGCGAGGGGGGCGGCCTCGGCCTGGGTGGCGGCGGTGGCGGCGGCGGCTTCATGACCGCGCGCGGCACCGCCAACCTGCTCACCCGCACGACCGCGATCCTGGCCGGATGCTTCGTCCTGACCAGTCTGGCGCTGGCGATCCTGTCCGGAACGGGCACTTCGACACGCTCGATCTTCGACAGCCTGCCCCAGGAGGAGACGGCACCGGTCGAAGAGCCGCAGCCGGCCGCGCCTACCGGCCCGGCCGCTCCGCTCGCCCAGTGAGGTGTCGCGGGCGTCGCTGGCGGCGCCCGCCGGCGCCCGATCCGAAAACCTGCCGCTGGTGGCTTGCCAGCGGCCGATCGCACGTGGAAACTAGAGGCCGATGACGCGCTACGTCTTCATCACCGGCGGCGTGGTCTCCTCGCTCGGCAAGGGCCTGGCAGCCGCCGCACTCGGAGCGCTCCTGCAGCTCAGGGGCTACCGCGTCCGTCTCCGCAAGTTCGACCCCTACCTCAACGTCGATCCGGGCACGATGAGCCCGTACCAGCACGGCGAGGTGTTCGTCACCGAGGACGGGGCCGAGACCGACCTGGACCTCGGCCATTACGAGCGCTTCACCGGCGTCTATGCGCGCGGCAGCGACAGCACGTCCTCCGGCCGGATCTATTCCCGCGTGCTGGAGCGCGAGCGGCGCGGCGACTATCTGGGCGGCACCGTGCAGGTGATCCCGCACGTCACCGACACGATCAAGGAAGCGATCCAGGGCGATACCGGTGACGCCGACATCGTGCTCTGCGAGATCGGCGGCACGATCGGTGACATCGAGGGCCTGCCCTTCCTGGAGGCGATCCGTCAGGTCGGCTGGGAGCTGGGCTCGGAGCGGACCTGCTTCGTCCACGTGACGCTCGTGCCGTTCCTGGCCTCGGCCAAGGAGCTGAAGACCAAGCCCACCCAGCATTCGGTGCGGGAATTGCGGGCCCTCGGCATCCAGCCGGACGTGCTGGTCTGCCGCTCCGAGCACCCGATCTCGCACGACGCGCGGCGCAAGATCGCGATGCAGTGCTCGGTCCGGCCGGAAGCGGTGATCGCCGCCCTGGACGCGCGCTCGATCTACGAGGTGCCGATCCTCTACCACCAGGAGGGCTTGGACGTTCAGGTCCTCAAGGCGCTGGGCCTGCCGCACGAGCACGAGCCGGACGTCGACACCTGGCGCGCGATCACCCATGCGCTCGAGCGTCCGGAAGGCGAGGTGACCATCGGCATCGTCGGCAAATATGCCGGCATGGCCGATGCCTACAAGTCGCTGGGCGAGGCGCTGATCCATGGCGGGATCGCCAACCGGGTGAAGGTGCATCTGCGCTGGATCGAGGCGGAACAGGTCGGCGGGCCGCATGGTCATCATGCGCTGGACGGCTGTTCCGCGGTGCTGGTGCCGGGCGGGTTCGGCGAGCGCGGCGTGGACGGCAAGATCGCGGCGATCAGCTATGCGCGCACCGAGAAGCTGCCGTTCCTGGGCATCTGCTTCGGCATGCAGCTGGCCTGCATCGAGGTGGCGCGCCACGTGGCCGGCATCAACGGCGCGTCGTCCACCGAGTTCGGCCCCTGCGCCGACCCGATCGTCGGCCTGCTCACCGAGTGGGAGCGGGACGGCCGACGGGAGCGGCGGGTGCAGGGCGGTGCCCTGGGCGGCACCATGCGGCTGGGCGGCTATCCCGCGCATCTGCGGGAAGGCAGCCTGGCACGGCGGATCTATGACGCCCCGGTGATCTCCGAGCGCCACCGCCACCGCTACGAGGTCAATGTCGAATATCGGGACCGGCTGGAGGCGGCCGGGCTGATCTTCACCGGCCTGTCCCCGGACGGGATCCTGCCCGAAATCGTCGAGATCCCGGACCATCCCTGGTTCGTCGGCGTGCAGTTCCACCCCGAGTTCAAGTCGCGCCCGTTCGCGCCGCATCCCTTGTTCGCCTCGTTCATCGAGGCGGCGGTGCGCCAGTCCCGGCTGGTCTGAGCCGGGTCGGCACGTGCAAGCAGCGAAAGGGTCGTGTCATGCAGCATGAGGTGACGGCCGGCAGGGTGACCTTTGGCCGGTCCAGGCCATTCGTCCTGATCGCCGGGCCCTGTGCCATCGAGAGCCGCGACCATGCCCTGTTCATGGCCGACGCATTGGTGCAGCTCACCACGCGGCTGGACGTGCCGTTCGTCTTCAAGTCGAGCTTCGACAAGGCGAACCGGACCAGCGGCGGGGCGGCCCGGGGTGTCGGCATGGCCAAGGGCCTGGACATCCTGGCCGAGGTGAAGGCGCGGCACGGCTGTCCGGTGCTCACCGACATCCACGAGCGCCAGCAGTGCCAGCCGGCGGCCGAGGTGGTCGACATCCTGCAGATCCCGGCCTTCCTCTCGCGCCAGACCGACCTTTTGGTCGCCGCGGCGGAAACGGGTGCCGTGGTCAACGTCAAGAAGGGCCAGTTTCTGGCACCCTGGGACATGAGGAACGTCGCGAAGAAGCTGGAGGAAGCCGGGGCGAAGGGCGTGCTGCTCACCGACCGCGGCACTTCGTTCGGCTACAACACGCTGGTCACCGACTTTCGCGGCCTCAGCTACCTGGAGGAGACCGGCTGGCCGGTCGTGTTCGACGCCACCCATTCGGTGCAGCAGCCCGGCGGGCAGGGCGGTGCCTCGGGTGGCGAGCGCCGGTTCGTGCCGCTGCTGGCGCGTGCGGCGGTGGCGCTGGGCGTGGCCTCGGTGTTCATGGAGAGTCATGATCGCCCGGATCAGGCCATCTCGGATGGACCGAACCAGGTGCCGCTCGACCGGATGGAGGAGGTCCTGACCGACCTCGTCACCTTCGACCGCCTGGCCAAGGCCCATCCGCTTCCAAAGCTCGCCTGACATAATCAGAGGAACCGCCGGTCATGTTCGATACCGACATCGTGGGCCTGCATGCCCGCCAGATCCTGGACAGTCGCGGCAACCCCACCGTGGAAGTGGAAGTGACCCTGGCCGAAGGGGCGCTCGGACGTGCCGCCGTGCCGTCGGGTGCTTCCACCGGCTCGCGCGAGGCGATCGAGCTGCGCGACGGCGACAAGAGCCGCTGGCTGGGCAAGGGCGTCGGCAAGGCGGTCGATGCGGTCAATGGCGAGATCGCCGATGCGATCCTCGGCATGGACGCCACGGACCAGGAGGCGATCGACCGGGCGCTGATCGAGCTGGACGGGACGGAATCGAAGAGCCGGCTGGGTGCCAATGCTCTGCTGGGCGTGAGCCTCGCCACCGCCAAGGCCGCGGCGGCACAGCTCGGCCTGCCGCTCTACCGCTATGTCGGCGGGACCTCGGCCAGGGTGCTGCCGGTGCCGATGATGAACGTCATCAATGGCGGCGCCCATGCCGACAACCCGATCGACATCCAGGAATTCATGATCATGCCGGTGGGCGCGCCCTCCTTCTCGGAGGCGTTGCGCATGGGCACCGAAGTGTTCCACGCCCTGAAGAAGGCGCTCAAGGACGCCGGGCACAACACCAATGTCGGCGACGAGGGCGGCTTCGCGCCGAACCTGGAGAGTGCCGAGGCGGCGCTGGCCTTCCTGGACAAGGCGGTGGCCGCGGCCGGCTACAAGACCGGCGACGACATCGTGTTCGCCCTGGACTGTGCCGCCTCCGAGTTCTTCAAGGACGGCGCCTACGACATGGCCGGCGAGGGCAAGAAGGTCGACAGCGCCGGGATGGTCGACTTCCTGGCCGGGCTTTGTGACAGGTTCCCGATCCATTCGATCGAGGACGGCATGGGCGAGGGCGACTGGGCGGGCTGGAAGCTCCTGACCGAGCGCCTGGGCGACCGGGTGCAGCTGGTGGGCGACGACCTGTTCGTGACCAACCCGAAGATCCTGAAGGAAGGCATCGACCAGGGCATCGCCAATGCGATCCTGATCAAGGTGAACCAGATCGGCACGCTGTCCGAGACGCTGGACGCGGTGGAGACCGCCAAGATCGCCGCCTATCGCTCGGTGATGTCGCACCGCTCGGGCGAGACCGAGGATGCCACGATCGCGGATCTCGCGGTGGCGACCAATTGCGGTCAGATCAAGACCGGATCCCTGTCTCGTTCCGACCGGCTGGCGAAGTACAATCAGTTACTGAGAATTGAGGAGCAGCTGGGCGAGCAGGCCGTATATCCAGGTAGGCGGGCGCTCGCGCGCGGCTGAACCTGCCCGTTCCACAGGTTTCTTAGTGCAAGGCCCGGCGGCGCATGGCGCTTCCGGGCCTTTTTCGTGTCCTGCATCGGATGCTTCCGCGCAAGCCTGGGATTTTCGCCATGCGGTTGGAATATATTGCAGGAAATCTTGAAAGTTGTTGTTGTGGCGGGTCGGCGCGGCGTCCCGTAAATCCGCGTTGTTGTGGAATGTCTTCAGAGATGGTGTCAGAAGATTTTGAGATGCTTTTCCTGAACGCCGTGTAATGAATGGAACAGGAGTAGCGTCTACTGCAACTCCGGGATTAATACCGTGTCACATAGGTCCGAGGTCACCTGGAATTGGTTTACCGCTCGGGAACCGCGTGTCAGATCATCTAACACATCAGGTGCTCATCCATTCCCGCCCGGCAACAGGCTAAAGCCAACCGTGGTGGGTGCCGGCACGAAGCGGCGGCCGGAGCAGCACCGAGCGTAACACCTGCATTTGTCCTGGGGGGGACATCATGCGAAGCCGTATCGCTGCCTTTCTGGCGGCCGCTGGAATCGCGCTCGGCTCACTGGTAGCCATTGCGCCCGCGCCCGCCGAGGCCAAGGACAAGCCGGTTTTCGACGGCTTCCGCTACAACAAGAAGCCGAGCCTGTCGGGCTGTGGTCTGAGCACGATCAAGATCTTCTATGAAGGTGAGCTGTTCGGCGGCAAGTCGAAGAAGCAGCCCAACATCTCCCAGCTCAAGAACGTCATCGTCCCGCAGATCCTGAAGAAGAAGTGGGACTATGTCGTCATCGACATCGAGGTCTGGGACGAGATCAAGGAGATGGACAAGCTCATCCTGGCGATGAAGACCATCCGGGATGGCGTGCGCAAGAAGGGCGGCAAGTCCAAGTTCGGCTACTACCTGATGATCCCGAAGCGGGACTGGTACGCTCCGGTGCAGAACCGCTCCAGCAAGCTCAAGGCCTGGAAGTCGAGCAACGACAAGCTCGCCCGCCTGGCCAAGGAAGTCGACGTGATCTTCCCGTCGCTCTACACCATGTTCGACAGCCAGAGCGACTGGCTCAAGTACGCCAAGGGCAACATCGCCGAGGCACGCCAGTACGGCAAGCCGGTGATCCCGTTCATCTGGCCGCAGATCCATGACTGGAACAAGACCGATGGCCAGAAGTACATGTCCGCCAGCTTCTGGAAGACCCAGCTCAAGACCGTGCACGACTTGGCCGATGGCGTGGTGATCTGGGGCTCGATAACCCCCCAGAAGGGCAAGCGCGGCTGGGACACCTGGAAGAGCAGCGCGCCCTGGTGGCAGGTCACCAAGGAGTTCGCCAAGTCCAGCGGCACCGCCAAGTTCAGCGGCTGCAAGGCGTAAGACCCAGTTAGCCGAGAACGCGACAGGTCCCTGCTCCCGGCAGGGGTCTTCGTCGTTTCCGCCCCAGCTGTTTGGTCTCGGGATGTCATGGTGCATTTTCTCGTGAACGGGAGGACGCGCCATGGCACCAGATCTTCATGGTTCAGCCAGAATGCCGCCGCGAGTTCGAGCCGGACTCCAAGCGTCGCCAGAGCCGACCCGCAGCCTCGCCGCGCGCTACGGGCTGAACCCCAAGGCCGTCGCCAGGTGGCGCCATCGGACCACCGTTGCCTGGTGCGCTACGGCATCGCCCGCTTGCCCCGAGGCGAGGCGAAGGCCTCCCGGCGCAAGCGCTTTGCCCAGGCCAGGATCGGCAGAGCCTGCCCTCGGGCCGGCAAGCGGGGACCCGGGGGGCCATATCGACGTCTGCGAGTTGCGCCTGGCCCAGGGCAAGCTCTTCATGTTCCTGGCCGTGCCCTACCGCATCCACACGGTGCCGACCGACCACCGCTTTACGAGTTCATTGCCAGGCCTGGGCCAATGAACCCGAACGGTTCAGGCGCAGGCCCGTCACATCACATCCCGGGACCGCACATCTAGCGCCCCCGCCAGATCGGCAGGCGCTTCTCCGCAAAGGCGGTCGGGCCCTCGATCGCATCCTCCGAGCCGAGCATCGCCCGGTAGGCCGAGAGGTCCCCGTCCTCCAGCAGCGCATAGGCATCGGCCAGCTTCAGCCCTTCAGTGGCACGGGCGACCTCCAGTACCGCCGCCACCGCCAGCGGTGCGCCTTCGATGATGCCGCGCGCGATGCCCATCGCCTCCGCCAGCAGATCGGCCGGCTCCACCACCCGGTTCACCAGCCCCCAGGACACCGCCTCGGCAGCGGTCAGCTGCCGCCCGGTCAGCAGCAGTTCGATCGCGCGGGCCCGCGGCAGGCGCCGTGGCAGGCGCAGGGTCGCGGCATCCGGGATGACGCCCACCCGGGTTTCCGGCAGCCAGAACCGGGCATGCCCTGCCGCCACCACCAGATCGCAGCACAGCGCCAGCTCGAAGCCGCCGCCCACCGCCATGCCGTTGACCGCGCCGATGACCGGCTTGTTCAGGCCGGGCAGCCGGGCGATCCCGCCAAAGCCGCCTACCCCGTAGTCGCTGTCCGGGGCCTCGCCGGCCACAGCCGCGGCCAGGTCCCAGCCCGCCGAGAAGAACCGCTCCCCTGCCCCGGTCAGGATCGCCACGCGCAGGACCGGATCGTCGCGGAACCGGGCAAATGTCTCGCCCAGCAGCCGGCTGGTCGCAGCGTCGATCGCATTCGCCTTCGGCCGGTCGATCACGACCGTCAGGACCGGTCCCTCGACCGTGACGACCAACGGTCCGCTCATGGCTCCACCATCCTCAACCCACCATCCTCACCAGGGCATCCGCCACCACCACGCCCTGCCCTTCCGGCCGGACCAGGATCGGGTTCACGTCCAGCTCCACCAGCCGGTGGGCCTCGGCCTGGGCGAACGCCGCCAGAGCCAGGATCGCTTCCACCAGTGCCGGCCGGTCGCCTGGCGCAGCACCCCGATAGCCTGCGAGCAGCCGGCCGATGCGCAGCCCGTCCAGCGCCGCCTCCACCATCGCCCGGTCGACCGGCAGCAGGAGGATGCGGCTGTCGTCCAGCAGCTCGGCCAGCACGCCGCCCGCACCCAGCACCAGAACCGGGCCGAAGCCCGGCTCGCGGACGATGCCCACGATCACCTCGGCGACCACATCGGTGATCATCCGCTCCACCAGGAAGTCCGGCCCGAGCGCCGCCATCGACCGGGCCGCATCCTGGACCTGGACCGCATCGAGGAGGCCCAGCGCCACCCCACCCAGCTCGGACTTGTGCGTGACGGTGGGGCTGGCGGTCTTGAGGACCACCGGGTAGCCCAGCTCGTCCGCAGCCGCGGCGCAGTCCACGAGCGTCACCAGGCGCGCCGGCGGCATCGGCAGGCCATGGCGCGCCAGCAGCGCCTTCGCCTGGACCTCGCCCAGCAGCACCGGCTGGCCCGGCGCCAAGCCGGGCATGGCACAAAGCGACGGCCCGGATGGCGGGGAGATGGACGCTGCCGCTACCGCTTCCAGCGCCTCGGCGATCCCCTGGAGCGGGGCAATTCCCTCCTGCAGCAGCCGGGCTCGGCGGTCTTCGGGCAGGCATTCCGGCAGGGTCGCGACCACCGCAGCGGCCTGACCGGTCATTTTCGCCGCCCGGGACCACGCATCGACGGTAATGTTCCAGGAGGAAGGATCACAGCCCTCCTGGGTGGGGTAATCGACGATCAACAACGCGGTGTCGAATTCATTCGCCAACAAGGCGGAAAACACCGTTTGGAGGCGGTCGTCCTGGCCCCAGATGAACGTCTGGTAATCCAGAGGATTATCGGGGCGCACCCGCCCGTCCAGGGCGTCGGCCACTGCCTGCGCATGGGCCGGCACCAGCGGCGGCAGCTCCAGGCCCAGCCGCTCAGCCTGATCTGCCACCAGCCCGGCCTCGCCGCCGCTGCAGGATGCCGAGCAGATCCGCCGCCCGGGCCGTTGGCCATGCACGTGGAGCAGCTTCAGCGTCTCGAGCAGGGCTGCGACGCTCGACACCTGGGCGATGCCCAGCCGCTCGAAACAGGCGTCATAGACGCGCGCCGAGCCGGCGAGCGTGCTGGTGTGGGTCACGGCCGCCCGGGCGCCTGCCGCCGAGCGGCCGGTCTTGAGCACCACGATCGGCTTGGCCGCCGCCTGGGCCGCGGCTGCGGCGGCAGCGAAGGCAAACGGATCGTCCAGGCCCTCCAGATGCAGCCCGATCGCGGTGATCCGTTCGTCCTGCGCGAGATGGGCCAGGAGCGGGGCAGCGCCGAGCTGCGCCTGG
>NZ_DATMFZ010000312.1:0-2938 GCF_035556675.1 Geminicoccus sp.
ACCAGAACGTTGACGTCTCCCGGTCGATCGGGCCCGCTATCATCGGGCTGTCGTCCACTGCCCGAGGGGGAGGCGACCTTGTTCCGGAAATCGTCAGCGCTGCCGCTCTACCCCCTGCTGCTCGCCGCCCATTTCCCCCTCTTCCTGCTGACCCGCAGCCTCGCCGTGCCCGAGACCGGCATGGTGGTGCGGCCGGTCCTGGTGGGTGTGGCCAGCACCCTCCTTGCGATGGGCGGGCTCTGGCTGCTGCTGCGCGACCTGCACCGCGCGGCCCTGTGGACCGCGCTCGGCATCGTCCTGGTCTGCTACTTCAAGACCCTGGACCCCGTATTCGACGGGCTGATCGGCCTGGTGATGACACCTCCGCCGCCGCTCTACGTCCTGGCCGGCCTGCTCGTCCTGATCACGCCGGCCCTCCTGTTCGCCCGGCCTGGCCCGGATGTGGCACGCATCGCCAACCTGGTGACGCTGATCATGCTGGCCTTTCCGCTGGCGACCCTGGTCGGGCAGGAGGCCCAGGCCTTCAGCGCCGGGCGCCACTCGGCAGCCGAGCGGGAGCATGATGCCCCGTTCAGCACGGCCAGGCCCCTCGGCCAGCCGCCCAGCATCGTACACATCGTGCTGGATGGCTACGGGCGGCAGGACGTGCTGGCCGAGCTCTACGGCTTCGACAACCGGCCATTCCTGGACGGGCTGCGCGGGCTCGGCTTCAAGATCGCCGGGCAGGCGACCACGCCCTACAACCAGACCCTGCTGGTGATGAGCAGCGTGCTCTCGGGCAGTTATCTGGAGGATCTCCTGCCCGCCGAGCAGCCGGCGGACCTGCGCCAGGCACTTTCGGAGCGGTTGCGGCACAACCCGGTGATGACCACGCTCGGCCGGCTCGGCTACCAGACCGCGGCCTTCGACGTGCGCTACGATCCGGTGCGGATGGATTGGGTCGACCGGGTGCTGGCCCCATACACGCTCAGCAACTTCGAGAAGGTCCTGCTGGAGGAGACCCTGCTCGACAATGTCGCGCAACGGCTTGGCCTGGGTGAGCCGAGCCTGGACCGGGCGATGTTCGAGCAGCCCTACGAGAGCGGCCTGACGCCACCTTTCTTTCTCTACGTCCACGCACTCGCCCCCCATCCGCCGTTCGATGTCGACCCACAGGGCAGGCACGTGGCACCGGCCGGGGGCTCGTCCGGCCTGCGCGACGGGTCGCACTTTACCGAGGACGATCCTGGACGGCGCCGGATCTATCGTGACGGCTACGTCGACAAGCTGGCCTTCACCAACGACCTGGTGCTCCGCTACGTGACGCGGCTGGTGGAGCAGGTCCCGGATCCCAAGCTGATCATCGTCCACGGCGACCATGGCGGTGGGCTCCATTTCGAGCAGGATTCGGCCGAGCAGAGCTGCCTGTTCGAGCGGTTCTCGCCGCTGCTGGCAGCCTACAGCAGCGATGGCCGGCTGGAGCTGCCCCCCGACCTGAACCTCGCGAACCTTTACCGGCTGGTGTTCAATACCTATTTCGGGACAGATCTGGCGCTGCTGCCCGGCCGCAGCGTGTTCGCCGGCTGGGAAGAGCCGGCCCGCCAGACCGTCCTGACCCCGGAGCAGCTTCGCCGCCCTTGCCGGACCGCACCTCAGGTGCCGGGCGGGGTATCGGCGGCACAGCCGCACTGAGACTTGCCGCGCTTTCGGGCCGGTACCTTTGACCGTCGCGGCAGCATGGCTATAGCCGTGGCGCTCCAGCAGACCTCGGGAGATTGCCTTGGAACGGATCGGCCTGGCCCTTTGGGCCTATGACGCGGGCGACCTGCCGGGCGACCTGGACGAGCTGGCGGAGCGGATCGACGCCCGCATGGCCGAGGCCGCCGCGGCCGGTGCGTCGATCCTGGTGCTGCCCGAGTGGAACGTCGAGCAGACCCTGCTCTGGGCGGCCACGCCGCCGGCCCCCACCGCCGAGCCGGGCTTCATGGCCGAGAGCGGCGCCGGCCTGCTCGCCAAGGTGCGTGACCTGCCGGCCAGGCATAATGTGGCCCTGCTCGCGGGCACCTGGTCGGCCCGGCCGCTCAACGGCTCGGGCATGGTCAACCGCGCCCATCTCCTCTTCCCGGACGGCACGCTGTTCACCCAGGACAAGCTCTGCCTGGTCCCGTCGGAGAAGGATCCGGACGACTGGGCGCTGTTCCCGGGCTCGACCCTCAAGGTGGTCACCTGGCGGGGCCTGCGCATCGCCATCCTGATCTGCCTGGACAGCGAGCTGCCGGCCTTGTCCCCGATCCTGGGCCAAGCCGACATCGACCTCCTGCTGGTCCCGTCCAATACGGCCAAACGGTCCGGCTATTACCGGGTGTTCTGCTGCGCCAAGGCGCGTGCGATCGAGTTGGGTGCGCTCGTGGGCGTGGTCGGCTGCGTCGGCACGATTCCCTTGAAGGAGCCGCGCACCAATTTCAGCGGTGCCGCCGTGTACGGCCCGTGCGAGGCGGCGTTCGGCGATACCGGCGTGTTCGCCTTCCTGGAGCCCCGCGAGCGGGGCGGCGACATGCTGATCGCCAAGGACCTGCCGATCGGCGAGATCCGCCGCCTGCGCCGCGAGCGTTCGTTCGAGGTCTGGCCGGGTCCCTGGTCCGGCGGCCATGTCAGCCTGGAGGAAGTGGAGGTCGGCGGGTGAGGACGATCTACAGCCCGGATCATGCACACCATCACGGCCAGTCCGAGCTGATCGACGGCAAGCTTCAGCCCTGCTTCGAGAAGCCGGAGCGTGCCTTCCTGGTGAAGGCCCGGGTCGAGGAGCGCGGGATCGGCCCGGTGGAGCCGCCGCAGAGCTTCGGCCTGGAGCCGATCCGCCGGGTGCACAAGCCCGACTATGTGGCCTTCCTGGAGACGGCTTGGGCGGAATGGACCGAACAGCGCGGCGCTTACGACGCCCTGCCGCTGGTCTGGCCGG
>NZ_DATMFZ010000313.1:0-2600 GCF_035556675.1 Geminicoccus sp.
ACGGAGCCCGCGCGCGATGCTCAGCATGTTCCGCCGTGTCGTGCTGACCGGCATCGGCGCCGGCCTCTTCGCCGGCCTGCTCGTCACCTTCGTCCAGGCCTTCACCACGATCCCGCTGATCGTCGCGGCCGAGGTCTACGAAACCGGCGACGTCCACGATCATGGGCCTGAGGCCCGCCTCGATGGCAGCCTTCTGGTCCTCGCCCACTCCACGGTCGGCGAGCCCGCGGCCCTGCCGGGCGAGCCCGAGCCTGTCTCGCTCGAGCGGCGGCTCTCCACGCTCGTCGCGAACCTCGTCACCGGGGCCGGCTTCGGCCTGCTGCTGGCCGGCGCCATGACCCTGGCCGGCCATGGCTTCACGCCGCAGCGCGGCCTGCTCTGGGGTATCGCCGGCTTTGCCACCTTCACCCTGGCGCCCTCGCTGGGCCTGGCTCCGGAAGTGCCGGGTGCGGTGACCGCGGACCTGGCCGCGCGGCAGGCCTGGTGGCTGATGACCGCCGGCCTCACCGCCGCCGGCCTGGCATTGATCCTGCTCTCCGGCCGCAGCCTCCTGGCCCTGCTGGGCATCGTGGCGCTCGCCCTGCCGCACGTGATCGGCTCGCCGGCCGCCGGCATCCATGGCGGCGCCGTCCCGCCCGAGCTCGCGGCGGAGTTCGTCAGCGCCTCGCTGGTCAGCCAGGCGATCTTCTGGGCCGTGCTGGGTTATGCGGTGGGCTGGATCGGCCAGCGCATGGACGCACCCGCACCGGACAGGCTGCCTCAGCCGGCCTGATCGTCCGGGTCGCGGTCCCGGGGCGGAGCCTTCCCCTCCAGGACCTCGACCGGCACCCCCATCGCGGCAGCGAGCCGGATCTGGCCGCTGCCGCGTCGTGCCGGCTGCTGCTGGCTCTCGTGCGGCTTCCAGCCGGACAGATGCAGGATGTCGAAGCTGGCGATCACCCGGCCATCGGCCCGGGCGAACTGTTCCCCGTAGATCGCGGCGGCGCGCAGGAGCAGGTCGCGGCGGAACAGGCCTCTCGGCCGTTCCAGCAGGGCCCCGCCCTCGCCCATCGACTGCAGCTCGTGCAGCAGCGCCAGCGCGTCGGGGTAGGACACGGTGATGCGGTCGACATCCGCCACCGGCAGGGCCAGCCCCGCCCGCTGCAGGAGTGCAGCCGCATCACGGATATCGACGAAGGGGGCCACCCGCATGGCCGCGCCGCCCTTGATGTCCAGCTCGGCCTGCATGAGCGCGCTGCGCAGCTCGAACAGGCTCTCGCCGCCCAGGAGCGCCAGCAGCATCAGCCCGTCGGGTGCCAGGATCCGGCGCAGCTGGAGGAGCACGCCCGGCAAATCGTCGACATGATGCAGCGCCAGCGCGCTCACCACGAGGTCGAAGCTCTCGTCGGCGAACGGCAGCGCTTCCGGCTCGGCCTGGACCTTCAGCCCGGGCCCTGCATCCAGGGCATCGGCCACCGGATCGAGCGCCACGATGACGTCCCGCCCCAGCCCTGCCACCCGCAGCAGGTCGGCCATCCGGCCGCGCCAGCTGCCCAGCTCCAGGACCCGGGGAAACGGCCGGCGGATCTCGCTCAGCCGCTCCACCAGCCGGTCGGCCACCTCGTCCAGGAGGAACGGCTGATATTCCCGGTCGGCCAGCGCGCGGATGCGGTTGCGGTGCACGGCCCGCCGGTCGAAGAGGCGGGGAAGCTCGGTCATGTTGCTCGTGCCAGTTGGTCGATGCGGCGGGTGCGCCCGGCAAAGCGCAGGCTCAGACAGAGAAATGCGAGGGCCAGCCCGATCAGCAAGCCCAGCCACAGCCCGATCAGGCCGAATCCGGCTGGAAACGCCATCAGCCAGGCCGAGCCGACCATGGCCGGCCAGAAGCAGCTCACATGGATCGCGGTGGGGACCCAGGTGTCGCCGGTACCGCGCAGCGCGGCGGTGACGATGCCCTGGCCGCTGTCCACCAGCATGGTCGGGCCGACCACCAGCAGGGCCGTGGCGATCGCCGCCACCACCAGCGGGTCGGCGGCATAGAGCCAGCCGATCGGCAGGCGCAGCCCCAGGATGAACGGCAAGAAGCACAGCATGATGGTCAGGCCGATGGCGACCCCGACCCAGCCGGCGCGCGCCACCTGCTCACTGGCACCCCTGCCCACCGCATGGCCCACCCGCACCGAGGTGGCCGTCGCCACGCCCAGGGTCAGCATGTAGAACAGCGCGTTCAGGTTCATCACCGCCTGGTGCGCTGCCAGCTGCACGGTGCCGAGCCAGCCCGCCATCACCAGGATGAACTGGAAGGCGCTGCTTTCCAGCCCCTGCGAGGCGGCGAACGGCAGGCCCAGGCGCAGGAGCTGGCGGCGCACCGGCCAGACCGGCCCAAGCCTGCCGCGCACGCCGTAGCGGGCATGACCCTTGAAGCTGAGCGCATAGCCGATCAGCGCGGCAGCCCCGACCCAGCGGGTGATCGAGGTGGACAGCGCCGCCCCCTGCGCCCCCAGCATCGGCAGGCCGAACGGGCCGAACATCAGCAGCCAGTTCAGCAGCGCGTCGAGCAGCACGCCCGCCCACATCACCACCATCCCGGCATGGGGCCGGCCGATCGCCTCCAGGAAATA
>NZ_DATMFZ010000314.1:0-20084 GCF_035556675.1 Geminicoccus sp.
CCCGGCACCGGGTCGAACTGGGCGATCGCTAGGACGAGATCGGACAAGGCTGAAGACTCCACCGCGACAGACCGCCACCGCTTCCGGCATCGGCCGGCGATTGCGGCAAGCGATGGGAGCGCCGGATCTTCTCTTTCGGAGCGTCAGGCGCTAGGCAAGCGCAACCTGATTTCGATTGGAGTTCGCGCCGATGCGCCCCGCGGTCATCCTGGCATTGCTGCTGTTGCTGCTCACCCCCGCCCTGGTGCGCGTGATCATGGGCCCGCCCGCACCCGAGCCGGTCGATGCCACCGCGGAGCACGAGGTCCAGGAAACCCTGGAGCAGTCGACCCACTGAATTTTCCTCCAAGTGCGGGGTTGCGCGCCTCTCGCCAGGACGCTATCACCCCGCCACGCCGCTCAGCCGGCCGCGCGCCCGTAGCTCAATGGATAGAGCATCTGACTACGGATCAGAAGGTTAGGAGTTCGAGTCTTCTCGGGCGCGCCATTCTCCTCAATGGGTTAGCTGATTTGATGCTTCCTGATGTCGGAGCGCTAGTCAGCGAATAGGAAGCATTCCGCTTCGTAACCATTGCCTCTGCCTCCAGCTTGGGCTGGATCGATGCCTCTGCCAGGAGTTTTGCCGGGTCCAGGCGCTTCTTCACCGCCCTGGCTGCGGCCGCCGGGTACTTCTCCAGCAGGTCGGCCTTGCGCGCGAGCAGCGTGGTCTTGAGCTTGGCCTTCTTCTCAGACGTGCCGGACCCGTGGGCCTCGACTAGGTGCCGGATGTCCTCGTCGCTGATCTTGGCGATGCGTGCGACTGAGGCGGTGATGTCCGCGTCCGAGATCCGCCGAAGACCGCCGCGGCCTGGGCGTTGACCTTCGGATCGCGCAGGCTGGCGAGCTCGGCCACCTCGTGGCCAAAGACCTTCTTCGCACCCTGGGGGCGGTACTCAAGTGAGCCGCCCACGTCGACGCGCACGGCCTTGCCATCGGGGCCGATCTGCAGATTGTCGTTCGACAGCCCGATCATGCCCCAATTCGCCAGCCAGGCATCCACCGCGAAGCCTGCGTGCGCGTGCTTGGTGGTCGCCAGCTTCGCGGCGGTGCCGGGCTTGAGGTCGGACACCTACTTCGAGGCGATGCCGAGCTTGCCGCCCTGCTGGACCAGCTTCAGCGACGCGACCGGGATGCCGGCGGCCCCCTCAAGGCTCTGAGGAGCCGCAGAGTGGCTGTGGGCGACAGAACGCTCCGCAGCGATCGACGAGCGGCACGTCTGTTTACTTGGATCAGCACGATGGTACTATGGCGAATATGGCACTTGTCGTGCCTGGCGCGCTACCGGGAAAGTCCGGCATGGAGAACGACCTCGGTCGGATGATCGACGCTCTGCCTAGTTTGGTTTGGACAACTAAGGCGGATGGAACCGGTGACTTCGTGAATCGCTACTGGCGCGACTACACGGGTTTGACTCTGGATGAGGCTCGGGCAGCCGGCTGGATGTCGATTGTTCACCCCCACGAAGTTGTGGCGGTGTGCGCGGCGTGGAAAGCTGCGATGGGTGCCGGAAGGTCCGCCGAGTTCGAGGGACGTTTGCGCCGCTTCGACGGGGCGTACCGGCGCTTCAGTATCAGGGCCGCCCCGTTCCACGATGATGCCGGTCGGATCTCCGGCTGGTGCGGGGTCAGCTCGGACATCGAAGACCGAAAGCGCGCGGAAGCGCAGCTGGCCGCCGAGAAGCGCCTGCTGGAGCTGGTCGCCCGCGGCATGGCCCTTTCGGAGATTCTCGACGAGCTCTGCTTCCAGGTGGAGGCCCTGAGGCCGGGGTCCTTGTGCAGTATTCTGTTCGCCGATGCCGATGGCCTGCGTTTTCGGGTCGGCGCTGGGCCTAACCTTCCGCCACCCTACAGCGCCGTGCTCGACGGCCTGAAGGTCGACCCTTCGTTTGGCCCCTGTTCCCTGGCGATCGCGACCCGATCCACCGTCATCGCTGCCGATCCGCCGAACGACCCCCGCTGGTGTGGGTCGGCCTGGCCAGGAATGATGGTCGAGTTTGGCCTCGGGTCCTGCTGGTCCGCACCGATCTTCGGGAGCCATGGGGAGGTGCTCGGGATCTTTGCCATCTATCGACGTGAGGCCGGGCGCCCGACCGACGAGGAGCAGGAGCTGATCGACCGGTTCGCCAAGCTCGCCGGCATCGCCATGGAGCGGGCGCACTCGGACGCCATGCTCGCTGCCAGCGCTGCCGAGCTTCGGCGTGCGAACCATTTCCTGGCTGGTGCGCAGCGCCTCAGCAAGACCGGCAGCTTTTCCCTGGAACCGTCGTCGGGCGAGCAGGTCTGGTCGGAGGAGAACTATCGGATCTGGGAGTTCGATCCCGCCGTTCCGCCGACCATGGAAATGGTCCTGGATGCCATTCACCCGGAGGACCGGGCCGATGCTTTCACGGCCTTCACCGACGCGGTGCGGGCCCAGGAATCCTGCGACATCCACTATCGGATCATGACTCCCGTGGGTGGCGTGAAGCATCTCCACACGGTTATGGAGGTCATTCCCGCGGTCACCGAGCGGGTCCTCTATTTGGGCAGCACTCAGGATGTGACAGAGAGCAAGCTTGCCGAGGCGGCACTGCTGGCCAGCCAAGCAGACCTCGCCCGCACCAACGCCTATCTGACCGCCACCCAGCGGCTGAGCCAGACCGGCAGCTTTACCTGGGATGTGGAGCGGGATGTACTCAACTGGTCCGAGGTGGTCTATCAGGTGTTCGGCTTCGAGCCTGCCACCACGGTGACCCTGGGCAGGATGATCAGCGCTGTCCACCCCGAGGATCTGGCCGATGTCGAGGCACGGCTAGCCGAGGCCGTCAGCGGCGAAAGTTTCGAGCTGATGTTCAGGATCCTCAGGGCCAGCGGCGACATCCGTCATGCTCACGTCATAGGCCACCGGATCAATCAGATCACTGACCGCCCGGTCTTCATGGGGGCCCTGCAGGACATCACGGCGCGCAAGCTGGCGGAGGCCGACCTGAACCACGCGCGGGCCGAGCTGGCCCATGTGGCGCGGGTGACGGCGCTCAGTGCGGTCACCGCGTCGATCGCCCACGAAGTGAACCAGCCGCTCGCCGGGATCATCACCAATGCCGGCACCTGCCTGCGGATGCTGGACGCGGACCCGCCCAACCTGGAGGGCGCGCGGACGACCGCCAGGCGCACGATCCGGGACGGCAACCGTGCCTCCGAGGTGATCAAGCGCCTGCACGGCCTGTTCACGCGCAAGCGGCCGAGCCTGGAGTGCGTCGACCTCAACGATGCCGCCCGGGAGGTGCTCGCCCTGTCGTCGAGCGAGTTGCAGCGGCGGCGCGTGACCGTGCGCACCGAGCTGCGCGACGATCTTCCGCCGGTGCTGGCCGACCGTGTCCAGCTTCAGCAGGTCATCCTGAACCTCGTCCTGAACGCTGCCGACGCCATGGCCGAGGTGGAGGACCGCGCCCGCGAGCTGCGGGTGTCCAGCCGCGCCGAGCCGGACGGGCTGGTCAGCTTCCACGTCCGCGACACTGGCATCGGGCTCGACCCAGACGACATCGACCGGCTTTTCCGGGCCTTCCACACGACCAAGGCCGACGGCATGGGGATCGGCCTCTCGATCAGCCGCTCGATCATCGAGGCCCATGGCGGACGGATCCTGGCCCGGCCGAACGATCCCGGCCCGGGCGCCATGTTCTCCTTCGCCATCCCCTGCAGCCCGACCGCCGC
The DNA here is from genome assembly GCF_035556675.1 of Geminicoccus sp. GTDB lineage: Bacteria > Pseudomonadota > Alphaproteobacteria > Geminicoccales > Geminicoccaceae > Geminicoccus. The sequence continues at coordinate 3,732 of NZ_DATMFZ010000314.1, forward strand.
CGGGCAGCGGCAGCCGGGAAAGGCCGACGACCTGGAGCAGGCTGCTGTCGTCGCCGCAGAACGTTGATCGGCGTCAGGCGGCTCCGCCAGCTCCGGCGTCCGGCAGGGTTGCGATGAGTTCCCGGGTAGTCAGAATGGCATGGGCATAGGTCGGCCCGTTGAGCTCGTGCGCGGCATGCATCATCTCCCTGGAGAAGGCGGCGGTGGCGTCCCGGACGAGGGTGACGTGGAAGCCAAGCTCCATGGCGTAGCGGCCGGTCGACTCGATGCAGGTATTGGCGAGCAGACCTACGACGACGACGTGCGTGATGCCGTGTTGCCGGAGCTGCTGGTCGAGATCGGTGTTGGCGAAGCCGCTCTGCGCCCAGTGTTCCTTGACGACGATGTCGCCGTCCCGGGGAGCGAAATCCGGATGCCAATCGCCGCCCCATTCGCCACGAGCGAAGGAATGCCGCTTCATGATGGCGCGCTGGGTCGGGTTGGGATGACACCAGCACGCGTAGTCGCCCGGCTCCCAGCGGCGGTGGGGCACGATGAAGACCTTCATGCCGGCGCGCCGCACCGCCTGGCTGATGCTTTTCAGATTATCGATCAGGCCGACTTCCTCGGCGACCTCCTTGACCCGTGGCCATATCTTGCCGCCTTCGGAAAGGAAGTCATTGTAGGGGTCGACGAACAGGAGCGCCGTCGACCGGCGGTCGTAGCTTGGTTGGGACATTGTCGTTCCCCGTTATGGCCAGTGTCGGCCTGGCCGTTCAGTTCCTGAGCGCGGCGCGTTCGATGCTCGCGGCGAACAGGGGCGTCTCGTTCTGGTTGTGCGCGATCGACATGGGCTGTCGCTGTGCGCGGGCCACGTCCAAAGGAATGCCCTGACGATCAAGAAAGATCCGGAACTCGTCGGTCGCAGTCGAGCGGACGTGGTTGGTGAACTCGCACCTCTGGTCGTCAATGGCCCGGACGCTCATCTCCCAGAGAATATGCATCGTGGTCCTGCCGGAGGGCGTGAACACGTCGGAGACCGATTCCAGGACCAGGTGGTCTTTCCTGCCGAGGGTCTCGACATAGTGCTGGACCATGAGGCTGCCGCCGATGATCTCGACATTGATCGACATTCGCCTGCCGTCGGGCGTTGTGGTGAAGCCTGCGGCGATGTGGGCGGGAGAACATCCCTGATACTCCTTCTCGGCGAGCGAGAAGCACCATCCGGGAAGGTCGATCTTTTCGATCGGCGCGTTGATGACTGCGGTGAAGCTGGAGTCGACGATCGGGGTGTCACTCATGTCCCGTTCCTTCATCAGGAGGTCTGCCCAGACGGGGCAGCAGTCGGTGGGCGCTGAAGCCTGCCGGTCAGAGGAAGTCGCGAACGATTGCCGCGACCTGATCGGCAGCCGTGTCGAGGGCGAAGTGCCCGGCTTGCAGGAGATGAATCTCGGCCTGCGGCACGTCCTTCCGGAAGGCTTCAGGCTCGGAAATGTCGAACGAGGGATCGTACCTGCCCCACAGCACCAGCAGGCGCGGCTGGGACCGGCGCAGCCACGCCTGCCAAAGCGGGTAGGCGGCGACGTTGTGGCGATAGTCATAGAACAGCTCGGCCTGGATCTCTGCCTGGCCGGGCTGGCTGAGGAAGGCGAACTCATCCGTCCACAGATCGGGGTCGTAGCGTTCGACCCGGGGATCGCTGCCGACGTGGCGCTGGCGGGCCGCTTCCAGCGAGAGGAGGTTGCGGCGCAGCGCAGCCTCGTGGGTGGCGCGGTCGGCCCAGAAGGCGCGGCGGGCTGTCCAGAGATCGCCCAGCCCGGTTTCGTGCGCCACGGCGTTCTGCACGATCAGGGCGTCCAGGCGGTCTGGATGGGCCAATGCCATCCGGAAGCCGACCGGGCCGCCATAGTCCTGCATGTAGAGGCTGTAGCGGGACAGGCCGACCGCTTCGCAAAAATGGATCATCACCTCGGCCAGATGGTCGAAGGTGTAGGCGAAGTCGCCGGGTGGCGGTGCGGCGCTGTGGCCGAAGCCGGGATAGTCTGGGGCGATCAGGTGGAAGCGATCGGCCAGCCGCGTGAGCAACGGCTCGTACATGCGGGAGGACGACGGCAGCCCGTGCAGGAGCAGGATGGCCGGCGCCGCCTGATCACCAGTCTCGCGATAGAAGATCGGGAGGTCCTGGACGGTGATCGTGCGATAGGTGGTGGGCCGGACCATGGCGCTCACATCCGGCTGGCATCGGCCACCGCCTGTGCAAAGGCATCGGGCGCTTCCTGCGGGAGGTTGTGGCCGATGCCGCCGCCGATCGTCCGGTGCTGGTACTTGCCGACGAACTTCGCGGCATAGGCCTTGGGCTCCGGATGCGGTGCGCCGTTCGCATCACCCTCCAGGGTGATCGTCGGGACGGAGATGGCCGGTGCCGCGGCCAGCACCTTCTCCATCCCGTCAAATTGCGGCTCGCCCTCCGCCAGGCCGAGGCGCCAGCGATAGTTGTGGATCACGATCGCCACATGGTCGGGGTTGCGGAAGGCATCGGCGCTGCGCTCGAAGGTGGCGTCGTCGAACCGCCATTCCGGCGAGGCGGTCCTCCAAATCAGCCGCGCGAAATCGCGCGTATTCGCCCGGTACCCGGCCTGCCCGCGTTCGGTCGCGAAGTAGAACTGATACCACCAGGCCAGCTCCGCCGTCGGCGGCAGGGGCTTCTGGTTGGCCGCCTGGCTGCCGATCAAATAGCCGCTCACCGACACCATGGCGCGGCAGCGTTCCGGATGGAGGGCCGCCACGATGTTGGCAGTGCGGGCCCCCCAGTCGTAGCCGGCGAGGATCGCGTCCTGTACCTGCAGGGCGTCCATGAGCGCCACCGCATCGGCGGCCAGGGCGGCCTGCTGGCCATTCCGCGGCGTCTGATCGGAGAGGAACCGCGTCGGGCCGTAGCCGCGCAGATAGGGCACGATCACCCGGAAGCCCTGCGCCGCCAGGATCGGTGCGACCTCGGCATAGCTGTGGATGTCATAGGGCCAGCCATGGAGCAGGATCACCGCGGGGCCATCGGTGGGGCCACTCTCGGCGTAGCTCACGCTCAGCGGCCCGGTCTCGACCTCGCGCAGCCGGTCGAAGGCCCCGGTCGACGGTTTGGCAGGTTGAGCTCGCGCTGCGGGAAGGACCCCGAGTTCGGCAGCGGCGGCGATCATCGCCGTCGTGCCGATGAACCGGCGGCGAACGGGATCGACGGGCCCGTCCTGCACATGCTTGGGCATTGCTTTCTTGCTCCTGGCTGGCGACGGACCTGAGTTCAGACGGCGATCGTGGTCACGACGTCGATGTTGCCATGGGTCGCCCGCGAGTAGGGGCAGAGCGTGTGGGCTTCGTCGACGAGTGCCTGGGCGACGTCGCGCGGCAGGCCCGGCAGGCTGACGGCCAGCCTGGCGCCCAGCGTGTAGAAGCCGTTCACCAGGCTGAGATCCACCTCCGCATCAATCGCGAAGCTCGGCGGAAGGGCTACCCGCTTCCTGCGTGCGGCGATGCCGATGGCGCTCTCGAAACAGGCGGACCAGCCCGCGGCGAAGAGCTGTTCGGGGTTGGTGCCGGCGGTGTGGCTGCCGGGCAGCGCGGTCCGGATGTCGAGATTGCCGTCCGAACTGCGGGAGGCACCGCCTTCGCGCCCTCCGGTGGTGTGGACCCTGGCCGTGTAGATCAGCTTGTCCTGCTGCTCCATGCAGCTTCTCCTGTGAAAGGGGCGGGGTATGGGCTCAGGCGCGCAGCGGCCGGAAGGCGGCGCGCAGTTCGGCAGTGAATGCCGCCGGCTGCTCCCAGGCCGCGAAATGCCCGCCCTTGGGCAGCCGGTTGAAGTGGATCAGCTTTGGAAAGGCCTGTTCCGCCCAGCTTCGCGGCGCCGCATAGATCTCGTCCGGGAAGACGCTCACGGCGACGGGAATGGCGATGTGCTTGGGCGCGAAGAAGGCGAGCTTGTTTTCCCAGTAGAGGCGCGCCGAGGAGACGGCCGTGCCGGTCAGCCAGTAGAGCGTGACGTTGTCGAGGATGTCGTCCCGGGTCAGGCCCTCGCTGGCGCCGTCGAAGACCCGCGCGATGAGCGCATAGCTGCGGGCATCGTGGTCGAGCATCCAGGCGGCAAGGCCAATCGGCGAATCCTCCAGCCCGTAGAGGGTCTGCGGGCGGTTCGCCATCTCCTGGGCGTAGCCCAGGCCGTGCTTGTAGAAGAAGTCGAGCTGCTCGTAGGCGTTGCGCTCCTCCGTGGACAGGCCTGCTGGCGCCGGTTCGCCCGCGGCGAGCGCCTTCGCGATCTCGTCCGGGACGGTCGCGGGCATGTTGGTGTGGATCGCTACCAGCTCCGGCGGTGCCTGCACGGCCATCTGCTCCGAGACGGCATCGCCCCAGTCGCCGCCCTGGGCGATGAAGCGGTCATAGCCCAGCCGCTTCATCAGGGTCGTCCAGGCCCGGGCGATGCGCTGGGGATCCCAGCCCGTGGCCGACGGCTTGGCCGAGAAGCCATGGCCCGGCAGGGACGGAATCACCACGTCGAACGCATCCTCGGCCGTCCCGCCGTGGCTGGTCGGGTCGGTCAGTGGGCCAATGACCTTCAACTGCTCGATCACCGAGCCCGGCCAGCCATGGGTGATGATCACCGGCAGGGCGCCCGGATGCTTCGAGCGGACATGGATGAAGTGGATATCCAGCCCGTCGATCTCGGTGAGGAACATCGGCAGGCCGTTCAGCCGCGCCTCGACCTTCCGCCAGTCGTGTTCCGTCTGCCAGTATTCGGCGAGCTTGCGCATGGTGGCGAACTGCACGCCCTGCGAGGCGCCCGCGACCGGTTCCGGCGTCGGCCAGCGCGTAGCGGTGATCCGCCGGCGCAGATCGGCCAGTGCATCGTCCGGGAAATGGACCTGGAACGGACGAACGGCATCGGGTTCGGCAGCGCGCGGCTCTGAGGTCATCGTGGCTACTCCGGCGGCGGCAGCGGCGACGAGCATGTCGCGTCGCGTCAGGGATGGCTGGGGTTCCGGCATGACGGTTCTCCTCCGCAGCCAAGGGCATGGCTGGATGAGCACGTTCGTCCGTCATGTTCGATGATCGGTCACCGGGCGGCGATTGGACGATGGTATCGCCGATACCTTGATATCAGCGGCAGGGCACGCCGCCGCCGCACAGCGCTCGTTAGCAAGAGGGCCGAAAAGCGCGAACCGATACTAAGGTACTATGGGTCGTTCGCCCGCCATGGGCGCATCATCCGGGGAAGATGGTGGAATCCCCTCCACACGAAGGAGTTTCGCGATGAAGACCATTCCGCCGGGACCAGGCGGAGTGTCACTGGCTCAGCTTGCGGGCCCGATCGCGCCTGAACCGGACTGGCCCTTGGCACCCTCGCCGGCGGCGGATGCGACGGGAAGTGCATGATGCAGCAGCCGGCATACATCGCGGTGATCGACGATGACGAGTCGATCCGCGAGTCGCTGCCGGACCTGATCGGTATGTTCGGCTACGTCGCCCGGGCATTCTCTTCGGCCGAGGAATATCTCGCGGCGGACCTGCTGGACCAGACCCGGTGCCTGGTGCTCGACATCGGCATGTCGGGTATGTCTGGGATCGAGCTGCAACAGGAACTGACGCGCCGCGGGCGCACGATCCCGATTGTCTTCATCACTGCTCAAGGCGACGAGCAGTTCTGCCGGCAACTGCGGCGGAGCGGCTCGGTCGAGTGTCTGCTCAAGCCGTTCACCGACACGGCACTGCTCGATGCGCTCGAAGCCGTGCTGCAACCGTGATCGCCGTCCTCCGTGCCGGTGGCGGCGATGCAGTGGAGGTCACACATGGAATGGTCGTGCACGATGGCCGGCAAGGTGAGCCGCAGCACCATGGTCGAGGTCACGCCAGTCGTCTACGTGGTGGACGACGACATCTCGGTGCGCGAGGCGCTCGAGGCCTTGATCCGCGAGGCAGGCTGGCAGGCCCATGTCTTCGCTTCGGCCCAGGCCTTCCTGTCCCACCCGCGCCCGACCGTCCCGAGCTGCCTGGTGCTCGACGTCTCGCTGCCCGACCTCAATGGGCTCGACCTGCAGCAGCAACTCGTCGCCGAGCGCAGCGACATGCCGATCATCTTCATCACCGGCTATGGCGACGTGCCGATGACCGTGCGCGCGATGAAGGCCGGCGCCATCGAGTTTCTCGTCAAGCCGTTCAGCGACGAGGCCCTGCTGGAAACGATCGGCAGTGCCATCCAGCACAGCCGTACGGCGCTGAACCACATGACGGAACTGCGGGCGTTGCAGGCCCGTCACGCCTCACTCAGCACACGGGAGCGGGAGGTCATGGCGCTGGTCGTCACCGGCCTGTTGAACAAGCAGGTCGGCGGCGAACTCGGCATCAGCGAGATCACGGTGAAGGCCCATCGTGGCAGGGTCATGCGCAAGATGGCAGCGACCTCGCTGGCAGATCTCATCAATATTGCAGCGAGGCTCGGCATATCCGTTCGCAACTGACACCATGGTGTCGGCGATACCTTGGTCTGATGGAAGCCGATTTCACTGTCTGTCATCTAGGGGCTGCCGGGCTTTCCCGGTGCACCGGCCATCGGAGGCAGACATGTCCGACACCGAGCAGATCCGCCTGGAGCGGCATTCGCCAGCGCTCTGGCGCGTCACCTTCGACCATCCGCCCCTGAACATCTTCGGGCCGGCGGCCCTGCCGCAGCTGAACGCGATCGTCACGGCACTGGAGACGGATCCCGACGTGAAGGTCGTGGTGTTCGACAGCGCCGTCGAAGGCTACTTCATCACTCATTACGATTTCCTGGCCAAGCCGGAGGAAACGCTCGGCCTGCCACCGGGGCCTACCGGCCTGCAGCAGCTGCCGGACCTGCTCGTGCGCATCAGCCGCGCGCCGGTGGTCTCGATCGCCAAGATCCGTGGGCGGGCGACCGGCGTCGGCAGCGAACTCGCTTTGGCATGCGACATGCGCTTCGCCAGCCGGGAAAAGGCGATCCTGTCGCAGTGGGAAGTCGGTGCCGGGCTCGTGCCGGGCGGAGGGCCCATGGCGCGGCTGCCGCGGCTCATCGGACGCGGCCGGGCACTCGAAGTGCTGCTCGGCGCGGACGACATCGATGGCGAGCTCGCTGCGCAGTACGGCTACGTGAACCGCTCCTTTCCCGATGCGGAACTCGATCGCTTCGTCGATGGCCTGGCATCGCGGATCTCGACCTTCGACCGGCAGGCCGTCGCCGAGACCAAGCGCCTGGTCGATGTCGCGAGCCTGCCGGCCGATGCCGATATCGCGCCGGAATGGACAGCCTTCCTTGCCTCCCTGGACCGCCCGGCGGCGCAGGAGCGGATCAGGACGTTGATGACGCTCGGCTTTCACACGCCGGGCGACGTCGAGGCGCGGCTTGGCCGCTATGTCGGCCAGATCGGCCGGTGAGGATACCAGGATGGAACAGAAAGTGGCCATCATCACCGGAGCCTCCCAGGGAATCGGGGCGGCCCTGGTCGCTGCCTACCGCGAGCGCGGCTACGGCGTCGTGGCGACGGCACGCTCGGTGAAGTCCGGGCACGATCCGGACGTCCTGGCGATTGCCGGCGACATCGCCGACCGCCGGACCGCCGGGCGCGCGGTTGCCGAGGGCATGGCCCGGTTCGGGCGCATCGATACGCTGGTCAACAATGCCGGCATCTTCATCGCCAAGCCATTCACGGAATATTCCGAGGCGGACTATCGCGCGGCCATCGCGGTCAACGTGTCCGGCTTCTTCCACATCACCCAGCTCGTCATGGCCGAGATGGAGAAGCGTGGCGCGGGCCACGTGGTGCAAATCACCACGACGCTGGCCGAACAGGCCAACTCGCAGGTTCCCGCGATGCTGGCATCGCTGACCAAGGGCGGGCTGAACGCCGCCACAAGGGCGCTGGCCATCGAGTACGCCCTGCGCGGCATCCGGGTGAACGCCGTGTCGCCCGGCATCATCCGGACGCCGATGCATCCGCCGGAAACCCACGCGGCGCTCGATCGGCTGCATCCGGTCGGGCACATGGGCGAGATCGCGGACGTCGTCCAGGCGGTGCTCTACCTGGAATCCGCGCCGTTCGTGACGGGCGAGATCCTTCATGTCGATGGCGGCCAGATCGCCGGCCACTGACCAATCATGGAGGGCTGCCGGGATGACGCGGGCCTACGAGATCATCGAGCATTGGTATGACGTGGTCATCGTCGGCGCCGGCGGTGCCGGCATGCGCGCGGCCCTGGGCATGGCGGCGTCCGGCCTGAAGACGGCCTGCGTCACCAAGCTCTATCCCACGCGCAGCCACACGGTCGCGGCCCAGGGCGGCATGGCGGCATCGTTCGGCAACATGGGCGATGGCGATCACTGGCGCTACCACATGTACGACACGGTCAAGGGTTCCGACTGGCTCGGCGACCAGGACGCGATCGAGTACATGTGCCGGGAGGCCGTTCCGGCCGTGCTCGAGCTCGAGCGCTTCGGCGTCCCGTTCTCGCGCACCGAAGATGGACGGATCTACCAGCGCCCGTTCGGTGGCCAGACCATCGAGTACGGCAGGAAGATGGCGCAGCGGACCTGTGCTGCGGCCGACCGTACCGGCCATGCGATCCTCCATGCGCTCTATCAGCAATGCCTGGCGCACCGCACCGAGTTCTTCGTCGAGTATGTTGCGCTCGACCTGCTGATGGACGAGGAGGGCGTGTGTCGGGGCCTCATCGCCTGGAACCTGGAAACGGGTGCGCTGCACCGTTTCCGCGCTCAACGCACGGTGCTCGCGACCGGAGGCTATGGCCGGGTCTATTTCTCCTGCACCGCCGCGCACAGCTGCACGGGCGACGGCAACGCCATGACGCTGCGCGCCGGCCTGCCGCTGGAGGACATGGAGTTCACCCAGTTCCATCCGACCGGCATCTACGGCTCCGGCTGCCTCATCACCGAGGGTGCGCGCGGCGAGGGTGGCTATCTGACCAATGCCGCGGGCGAGCGGTTCATGGAGCGCTATGCGCCTCATGCGAAGGACCTCGCCGGCCGCGATGTCGTCTGCCGCGCCATGACGATCGAGATCAACGAGGGCCGGGGATGCGGACCTATGAAGGACCACCTCCTCCTTCACCTGGAACATCTCGGTGCCGACCTGCTCCACCGGCGCCTTCCCGGCATCAGCGAGACAGCGAGGATCTTCGCCGGGGTCGATGTCACGCGTGCACCGATCCCGGTGCTGCCGACCGTCCACTACAACATGGGCGGCATCCCCACCAATCTGCACGGCGAGGCAGTGACCGGGCGGGACGACGACCCGGAAGCCGTCGTCCCAGGCCTCATGGCCATCGGAGAGGCCGCCTGCGTGTCGGTGCACGGTGCCAACCGCCTCGGGTCCAACTCCCTGCTCGACATCATCGTCTTCGGCCGTGCCGCGGCACAACGCGCGACCGCCACCATCCGGGCGGGAGAGCAACATGCGCCGCTTCCGGGCAACGCGACCGACCGGGCGATCTCCCGGTTCGACAGGCTGCGCTGGTCCAATGGCGGCAGCAGCGCCCAGGCCATCCGCTTGGCGATGCAGCAGGTCATGCAGAGGCACTGCGCCGTCTTCCGCAACGGTCCGCTGCTCGATGAAGGGGCGGACCGGCTGGGCGGCGTCGCCGCGCGGCTGCAAGGCGATCTGCGCATCGTGGATCGTTCGCTGACCTTCAACAACGAGCTCGTCGAGGCACTCGAACTCGACAACATGATGGCCCAGGCGGTCGTCAGTCTTCACTCGGCCATCGCGCGGACCGAGAGTCGCGGCTCGCATGCGCGGGAAGACTTCCCGAAGCGCGACGACTGGAACTGGCTGAAGCACACCTATTGCTGGCTGGATGATGTCGGCCGGGCCCGTGTCGGCTACCGGCCGGTCCATCTGCAGCCGCTGTCGAACGAGGTCGCCTCGATCCCACCTGGCGAGCGCGTCTACTGACTATTTCTTCGTGGGAAGCTCTGCGTCGGCTGCGTTCGCCTCGCACCGACACCAAGGTGTCGCCGCTACCAAGGTGCAAGTGACTTGGCCTTCTGGCGGTGGCTTCATGTCGATGACTTCCATCATTTGCCCAGGGAGAAGCGAAATGAGGATCCTGATGGTGCTGACGTCGCATGACCGGCTCGGCGATACCGGCCGCAAGACCGGCTTCTGGCTCGAGGAGTTCGCTGCACCCTACTATGTGTTCCGCGATGCCGGCGTGGCACTGATGCTCGCCTCGGTGAAGGGCGGGCAGCCGCCGGTCGACCCGAAGAGCGACCTGCCGGAAAACCAGACCCCCGCCATGACGCGCTTCAAGGCGGATCCTGTGGCGCAAAGGGAACTCGCGAGCACCGTACCGCTCGCGGACATGCGGTCGGACGACTTCGACGCCGTCTTCTACCCCGGCGGACACGGGCCGATGTGGGACTTGGCCGACAACCCGGATTCCATTGCCCTGATCGAGTCGTTCTACAATTCCGGCAAGCCGGTGGCTGCCGTCTGCCATGCGCCGGCTGCGCTTCACCGGGTCACCTACCGGGGCGATCCGATCGTGAAGGGCAAGCGCGTCACCGGCTTCACGAATGACGAGGAAGAGGAAGTGGGGCTCACCCATGTGGTGCCGTTCCTGGTGGAGGACGAGCTTAAGCGGTTGGGTGGACGGTTCGAGAAGGTGCCGAACTGGCAGAGCTTCGCCATCACTGATGGACGCCTGATCACCGGGCAGAACCCGGCTTCCTCGACCGCAGGGGCGCAGGCCCTCCTGAAGCTATTGTCCGACATGCAGTCCCCGGCCCGCGGTTCGAGCGCAGCGTGATCGCCATGTCGTACGATCCACCCACCAGAGCCGATGTCGTGGTCGCCATCGTCTTTCACAGCGGCTACGGACATACCGCCCGCCAGGCCGAAGCGGTCCGCCATGGCGCGGAACGGGTGCCTGGAACGTCCGTGCTCTTCCTGACATCAGAGGAGGCGCAGTCGCGCTGGGACGACCTCGCCAAGGCCGACGCCATCATCTTCGGCGCACCGACCTACATGGGAAGCGTGTCGGGCCCGTTCAAAAGCTTCATGGACTCCACGTCGAAGGTGTTCGTCTCGGGTGCCTGGCGGGACAAGATCGCTGCCGGGTTCACCAATTCGGCGTCCCGCTCGGGCGACAAGGAGGTGACACTGCTCCAGTTTGTTGTCCTTGCCGCGCAGCTCGGGATGCACTGGGTAAATCTCGGGGTGCCCGCCGGGAACAACCAGTCCACGGGGTCCGAGGACGATCTCAATCGCCTGGGCTTCTGGCTCGGGGCCGCGGCACAGTCGAATGCCGACCAGGGACCCGACCTGGTGCCGCCCGCGTCGGACCTGCAGACCGCCGAGCAGCTGGGGGAACGGGTGGCGAAAGTGGCGCAGCAGATGGCCCGGGGCCGCATCCCGGCATGAGAGCCGGAACTTCGGAATCAGCCGTGCAGACCGCCCTGAGCCGCAAGCAAGCCTGTTGCACGCCGGCTGCGGAGATACCGGCGACACTGCAGGCCGGTAGGCACGGCCAGGCTGTCGGAGAACGGATATGGCGATGGCAACCTATCGAGCGTTTCAGGCTGTCGGCGGAGGAAAGCTGGAACTGGTCGACCGGCCGCTCGAGCCGCCGGCTCCGGGCATGGTGCGGGTTGCGGTCGAAGCCTGCGGCGTCTGCCATACCGATGTGCTGACCGTGGAGGGCGGCTTCCCCGGGGTGAACTATCCACGGGTGCCCGGCCATGAAGCGGTCGGGCGGGTGGATGCCGTGGGCGAGGGGGTGGCACGCTGGTCGCCCGGCCAGCGCGTCGGCGTGGGCTTCCTGGCCGGGCGCTGCGGAAAGTGCCCCTCCTGCAGGCGTGGCGACTTCGTCAATTGCACCAACCAGCTGATCACGGGCATCCATCTCGACGGCGGCTATGCCGAAATGATGCTCGCGAGCGAGCATGCGCTCGTCGCCATCCCCGAGTCGCTGCACTCCGCGGAAGCGGCTCCCCTGCAGTGTGCCGGCGTCACGACCTTCAACGCGCTGCGCAAGTCCGTGGCGCGGCCGGGCGAACTGGTCGCGATCCAGGGGCTCGGCGGTCTTGGTCACCTTGCCGTCCAGTTCGCACGCCATATGGGCTTCCGCACGGCCGCCATCGCCCGCGGCCCCGACAAGCGGGACCTCGCCCTCTCGCTGGGCGCTCATCACTATGTCGACAGCGAGGCGGAAGATCCCGCCCGGCGCCTGCGGGAGCTTGGCGGCGCAAGCGTGGTCGTGGCAACCGCCGCCAATCCGGGGACGTTCGGGCCCCTGCTGGGCGGCCTCGGCCCGAACGGGCAGCTCGTCGTCGTCGGTGCTGGTCTTGAGCCGATGCAGGTCAAGGTGGCCGACCTCCTGTTCGGCGAGCGCTCGATCGCCGGGATCAACACCGGCACGCCCGTGGAGATCGAAGACGCCTTGAACTTCAGCCTGCTGCAGGACGTGCGCGCGATGATCGAGACGGTGCCCTTCGAGCGCGCACCCGAAGCCTATGCCAGGATGCTCGCCAACAAGGCACGGTTTCGGATGGTCATCGAGATGAGGCCTGATAGCTAGCACTCTGGCCATGACCTACGCCTATCCACCGTCGCTCTAACTTTCGGTGCCGCCGGAAGGATCATTCTTCTGCAGCTGGGTCGCCAGCTCGTAGAGGAGGTGTGGGTAGTATGTTCCAATCCTTGTCGATGAGCAGTCCGCTCGGCCGGACGTCAATATATCTGTCGACAGCGCGGGCGTGGGCAAGGAACCCGAGCAGAGAATCGGCGCTTCGATAGAAGCTGCCGCTGCTGGCCGTCAGCACCGCGCGCAACGGTGCCACCGGGAGTTCGCCCTCCCCACGATCTGCGCCGCGTTCTGCCGGTTTGCCTCATAGGCCGCCAGGAACTCACCCTGTGCGGACCCATGCTCCGAGGCGGCCGCTTCCACCCAGCGGGCGAAGTGGCGTCTGGCCTCGCTCGGCTCCAACCATTGCGATTGCCCCATGGCCATTCAATAAAAAGGGACAGTGCAGCCGACGCTGCCATCACCCAATACCAGCAAAGCCCGGCAGCCTGACCATGGTGACATCGGCTGCTACCCAGAATTCCTGGGACTTCTTGTCTCGAAGCTTATACTGCCTCCAGAACCAGAAGCCTTTATTAGGAGTCAATACTCGTTGACCCATTTGTTGGCAACGTGCAGCATCGATGCGCAAGCAAATCTTCCACGAAGCTCATGTCGGGCGTCTTACTGATGCAGAACCAGTCCGGCGCCGTCGCGTGAGTGAGCCTGCGCTTGCGCAGGCAGATCAGGGAGCCAGCATCCATGATCTCGCGACGCACGTGGCTGGTCATGCTCGGCTTGGTAACAGGCGTGGCGTTGCATGCCTGTCCGCCGGCCGTGGCCGTGGAAGACGCCGCGGCTGCGTGCCGTGCCCTGGCCGGCGATCCGACCGCAGGGCCGGGCATGCCAATCGACCAGATCGATGCGGACCAGGCACTGATGACTTGCGCCGATGCGCTCGGCAGCAATCCCGCAGCACCGGACCTGCAACTGGCCCAGGCCCGGGCGCTGGAGCGTGCAGGCGAGATCGAACAGGCGGCCCGTCTCTACGAATGGGCGGCCGATTCCGGTAATCCGGCCGCCGCATTCGCTCTGGCCCGTCTCTACCGGGACGGTCGGATGTCTCCGCCGGACCCGCAGGCTGTCGAGCGGCTGCTCGCGCAGGCCGCTGCAGCCGGCTACGCGCCGGACGCGATGGCAGTTCAGGCCGGTGACGCGGCGCCGGCACTCGGGGCATTTGCCGCGGCGGCCGCCGCTGATCCGGAGACGCTGCGCCAGCAGATCGCGGCCCTGGGTCTAGAATCCTATCCGGGCATCCTCCGCGGGCCGGAGGCCACCATCCGCGCGGGCGGTGGCGGCCCTGACGACAAGGCCTATCTGCTGTGGTCGCTGCTCCAGGCGAAGGGGCTCGGTTCGGAGCTGCGCTGGGCCGAGTGCGAGCTGGATGAGCTTTCCCTGCGCGCGATCCAGGAGCGGGCGAGTTCCTGGGGCCGGCCGCGCCAGGTCCTGATCGCCGAAGGTGCGGCGGACGCGGTACCTCTGGTCCAGGATCCGGACGCGCGGCGGCTGCTGGAGGCGATCGCCGCGACCTGGGCGGATGCCAACCGGCAAGCCACGGGCATTGCCGACGAATTGACCGCGCAATTGCTGGCTGCCGGAATCGAACGGCCGTTGGGACGGGTTGCGGAAGTTCCCGACGCGCTGCGGCGCCATGGCTTCGTGCAGATCTTCGCGGACGGCAACTGGCGCGACCTGGACGTGCTCGACCCGGACCGTGCTGATGCGCCGTGCAAGGCTTCCGCCAGGGTCCCTCAGCCGCCGGACGAGTGGTTCGCCGTGGTGGGCCTGCACGTGGTGCTGGAGGAACGGCAGGATACCGGCACCGCCGAGCGTGCCCTGCTGGAGCATGAGGTCCGTCTGGCGGATCTCGCTTCGGGCATCTCGCTCCATCATGCGGAGCCGTTCGGCGAGCCCGGCGGCATGGCACCGCCTGCCGGCATGCAGGGCTACACGCCCGTGCTCCGCATCGGTGAGGCCCGGGTGGTGGGGAACGCCTTCCCGCTGAGGCGGCCGGCGAGCGCGCCAGCGGCAGGTAGCATGGCGGGCTTGGGGGATGCGCTGACCGATGTGTTCTCGACTGATGGCCCGGCAGCACCGGCACCACCGGTACTGGACGCCGAAGCGGCCGAGGATCGGGTGCTCGCCGAGTTCCTCGATGTCCGGGTGCGCCTTCCAGGCCGGCCCGAGATCACCCACCGGATCACGGTGTTCGATCGGCTGGGGGTGGTAGGCCGCGCCCGAGGGAAGCCAGACGCTGCGCCGCTGGAGGAAACCGACGAGGACTATCGCGCGCTGAGCGGCGCTGTGCACCTGGCCTTCGCGACCGGTGCGACGCCGGCACCGGACGATTCGCCGGCCGGCGACGACTTGGCGCTGCTCTTGCAATCGATGGGCCGGCTGAACGGGGCGCATGCCGATCTGCGCCGCGCTCTGGTGGATGCCATGCTGGGCGATGGGGCGAGCGGTTCGGTCGAGCTGGATCTCCCGGTGATCTCGGTGCTGCGCTGGACTCCGTCGCGGGCGGGCGCGCCACCGGCAGCCAGCGATCTGGTGATGGATCTGGCGATGGACCGCGTCCGCTCGCCGGGGACAGCGCCAGGCCTGCCACCTGCGTGGGCCGCCGCCTCGCTGGTGGCCGAGCGGCTGGTCGTCGAGACGAACCGGCTGCTTGAGCGGCTCGCGCCCGACAATGCTTCGGATCTGGCTGCCATCGATCCGGCGCGCGTCGACGTAGCCCGCATCTTCGCGGCGGCGCAGCGTGATTCGGTTCCTGTTCGCCGCTGGGATCCTGGCGACCGCGGACCCGTCGCAGGCATCGAGGCGTCCGCGGAAGCTAAGCTGCGGCTTGCCGCGGCGCTGGACGCAGGTGCGACGGTGCTCGCCCCGGAACGGGCGGTCCTCCTCGACGGGCAGCCCTGGCTCGGCTGGTGGCGCCTCGATCCGGACAATGCCGTCCCGCGCGACGAGCTCGAGAACGGATTGCACATGGCGGCAACCGAGCATGCCCAGACCAATAAGGTGCCGGAGGGTTCTGCGCGCTCGTGGCGTGTCCTCGGCCGGAAGATCTTCTGCTGGGCCAATGGCACCGCGGCCGCCATCGCCATGGCGCTCGGCGTCGCCAATGGGGATCCGGAGGCGATCAAGGCTGGCACAGACTATGCCAAGAACATCGCGAAGATCATCGAGGCGGAGGAGAAGCAGCGGCAGGCAGGCCAGCAGGCGGCGAAGGTGGCTGGGCAATGCAAGTCCGCTTGATCGGTGGGATCGTCCTGGGCTTCCTGCTTCTGGCCGGCCGGATAGCAGGCGCCGAAGTAGTGCATGGCTGCAGCGGCGAGATCGAGCCGAATGATCTGCCGGAGCAGGCGCAGCCGCTCGACGGCGCCATCTGCGTCATGGGCAGCGGGGCATCGGGATCGGACCAGTTCCACTGGCGTGCCGGGGACAGCGCGGGGGCAGCATTCTGGCAGCTCCGCGTCCAAGGCATGCCCGGGCAAAGCACGCGCCTCGCGGTCAGCCGGGTTCGCGGTGCCGGACCGGAGATGCAGGCCGACTATCTTGGGACGCTTGATGCCTCCGGGCAGGAGCCCGACCTCACGCTGCCGCCACTGCTCCTGCAGGACGACACGCTCGCACTTGAGATCGGGACAGGCGGCGGCCTCGGGCTCTACCGGATCATGACGGAGCGGCTGGATACGCTGCCGCCGCGTCGAGATGCAGCCGGGACGCCGCTAGCCG
>NZ_DATMFZ010000315.1:0-31335 GCF_035556675.1 Geminicoccus sp.
CCGCCTCGTCGACCTCGGCATAGACCGTACGGCCGAGCTGTTCCGGGATTGTCTGCATGCGCGCCTCACCTGCCCCGGCATCTTTGTCCTTGGCGCAACCGATGGACGGCACCGGCCAGTTCGGTCAAGCATGCTCGGCAAGCGCTGCCACGGCAGCTTGAAACCAACGGAGGCTATGCGGATGATCTCGAGGCGCCTTCTCCTGGGCTCGGCTGCAGCCAGCACCGCCCTGCTCGGCAGCCGGCTCCAGGCCGCGGACTATGTCACGGTGCTGACCGGCGGCACGTCCGGCGTCTACTATCCTCTGGGCGTGGCGCTGGCGAAGATCTACGGCGACACCATCCCGGATGCCCGCACCTCCGCCCAGGCGACCAAGGCCTCGGTCGAGAACCTGAACCTGCTCCAGCAGGGCAAGGGCGAGATCGCCTTCACCCTGGGCGACAGCCTGATCGACGCCTGGAACGGCCGCGAGGAGGCGGGCTTCCCGAAGAAGCTCGACAAGCTGCGTGGCGTGGCCGCGATCTACTCGAACTACATCCAGGTGGTGGCCTCCAAGGAGAGCGGCATCGCCTCCATCGCCGACCTGAAGGGCAAGGCGCTGTCGGTGGGTGCCCCCAAGTCCGGCACCGAGCTGAATGCCCGCGCCGTGCTGGCGGCAGCCGGCATGTCCTATGACGATCTCGGCAAGGTCGAGTACCTGCCGTTCGCCGAATCGGTCGAGCTCATGAAGAACCGCCAGCTCGACGCCACCCTGCAGTCCGCCGGACTGGGCGTGGCCTCGATCCGCGACCTCGCCACCTCGGTGCCGATCACGGTGGTGCCGATCGAGGCCGCGCTGATCGAGCAGATCGGCCAGCCCTTCTATGCGGCGACCGTTCCGGCCGGCACCTATGACGGCCAGGACAGCGACGTGCCGACCGCGGCGGTGCCCAACTACCTCGTCACCCACAGCGACGTGCCCGACGAGACCGCCTACCAGATGACCGCCCAGCTGTTCGCCCACCTGGACCAGCTGGCCTCGGCCCATGCCGCGGCCAAGGCGATCAGGCTCGAGGATGCCCTCAAGGGCATGCCGCTGCCGCTGCACCCGGGTGCCGAGCGCTTCTACGGCGAAAAGGGCATGCAGCTTTGAGCGGTCTGGCAGCAGGCGACGATCCCGGCGCACTGGCCTTCGGCAAGGGCCTGGCAGGCGGCACGATCATGGCGATCGCGCTGGCTTTCTCGGCCTTCCAGCTCTGGACCGCCGCGCTCTCGCCGCTGCCGTCCATGGTGGTGCGCAGCGTCCATGTCGGCTTCCTCCTGCTGCTGTGCTTCACCCTGCTGGCCGAGCGCGGCCCCGGGCGGTCCCGGCTGGTCGGCTGGGCGCTGGGTATCGGCGGCTTCGTGTTGGGCCTCTATCACTGGGTGTTCCACGACGCGCTGATCCTGCGCGCGGGCGATCCCACCACGACCGATCTCGTGGTGGGCGTGCTCGTCATCCTGCTGGTGTTCGAGGCCTCGCGCCGGCTGCTGGGCCTGGCCCTGCCGATCATCTGCGCGGTGTTCCTGCTCTACGCCCTGTTCGGCGAGTACGCGCCCCGGCCGCTCGACCACCGCCCCTACGATTTCGCCCAGGTGGTCGACCAGATGTTCCTCGGCACCGAGGGCATCTACGGCACCGCGATCTATGTGAGCTCGTCCTTCATCTTCCTGTTCATCCTGTTCGGCTCCTTCCTGGAGCGCGCCGGGATGATCCGGCTGTTCAACGACATCGCCATGGGCACGGTCGGCCACAGCCAGGGTGGTCCGGCGAAGGTAGCGGTGATCTCGTCCGGCCTCATGGGCACGATCAACGGCAGCGGCGTGGCCAATGTCGTCACCACCGGCCAGTTCACCATCCCGCTCATGAAGCGGTTCGGCTACCGCCCGGCCTTTGCCGGCGCCGTAGAAGCCACCTCGTCCATGGGCGGGCAGATCATGCCGCCGGTGATGGGGGCGGTGGCCTTCATCATGGCCGAGACCATCGACGTCCCCTATGTCGAGATCGCGATCGCCGCGACCATCCCCGCCATCCTCTACTTCGCCACCGCCTTCTGGGTCGTCCACCTGGAGGCCGGCCGGCACGGCCTGGTGGGCCTGCCGAAGAGCGAATGCCCGAGTGCGCTCGGGGCGCTGCGGCGCGACTGGTTCCTGATCCTGCCGCTGGCGGCTCTGGTCTGGCTGCTGTTCGCCGGCTACACGCCGATGTTCGCCGGCACGATCGGCCTGGCGCTGACCGCACTGGTGGTCCTGGGCACGCCAATCAGCCAGGCCATCCCGCGCCACGCCCTGCGCATCCTGTTCTGGATCGCGATCGGCCTGGGCGCTGCCGCGTTCGGCCGCTACGGGATCGGGGTGATCGCGCTCCTGATCGTCCTGCTGGTCCTGGCCTGCCTGGTCGTGAAGGGTGGCCGCACGACGCTGCTGCTCTGCCGCGACGCGCTCGCCGACGGTGCGCGCCACGCCCTGCCGGTCGGCATCGCCTGCGCGCTGGTCGGCACCATCGTCGGCACGCTCACCCTGACCGGCATGGCGTCGAACTTCGCCGGCTGGATCGTCGACATCGGCCAGAACTCGCTGCTGCTCTCGCTCCTGCTCACCATGCTGGCCTGCCTGGTGCTGGGCACCGGCATCCCGACCATCCCGAACTACATCATCACCTCCTCGATCGCGGGGCCGGCACTGGCCGAGCTGGGCGTGCCGCTGCTCGTCAGCCACATGTTCGTGTTCTATTTCGGCATCATGGCCGACCTGACCCCGCCCGTGGCACTGGCGGCACTGGCCGCCTCGCCGATTGCCGGCGCCTCGCACATGCGGATCGGCTTCACCGCGACGCGGATCGCGATCGCCGGCTATGTCGTCCCGTTCATGGCGGTCTATTCCCCGGCCCTGATGCTGCAGGGCGACGACTACCTCGCCACCGCCTATGTGGTGATCAAGGCGCTGGTCTCGATCGGCCTGTGGGGTGGTGCCACGGTCGGCTGGCTGCTGGGGCCGTTGAACTGGCCGGAGCGGGTGTTCGCCGCCGCGGCAGCGACCCTGCTGGTGCTGGCCCTGCCGGTCACCGACGAACTGGGCTTCGGCCTGTCCCTCCTGTTCCTGGGCTGGCACTGGTGGCGGACCCGCTCACGATCTGTCTCGCGCTTGGCGGCCTGATCCTGGATCTGGGCAGCCCCACGATCGAGCTCCGCTGGACCCACAGCGTCCAGCGGAGCCAGTGGAGCGAGCAGTGGCAGGCGACGCCGGACGGCCTGGTGGCGCTGGAGGCCACCATCCAGGGCAGCGGTGCCGGCATGGATCCGCCCGATGGCGCCAGGCGCACGGCGACCGGCTGGTCGTGGCGCCCGGACCTGCCGCCGCTTCCTTCCCTGGATCTCGCCCGCAGTGACGCCACGGCCGACTGGACCATCTGCCGTGCCGGCCGCTGCGCCACCGTCACCGAGCTTGCCGGCCGCCCGGCCGACGGCGAGCCTGCCAGGCTCTCGCCCTGTCCGGCTCAGACCACCGACGGGTAGCGGCCGCCGTCCATCCCGATCGTGACGCCGGTGAGGTAGCTGGCGCACGCCGAGGCCAGAAACGCGACCGCCGCCGCGATCTCCTCGGGCTGCGCCATCCGGCCGAGCGGAATGCCCGCCACCGCGCGGCGTCCGGCCTCCTCGGGATCGATGCCGGCCAGCCGCGCCTCCGCCGCCAGGCCCTCGGCGGCCCGGTCGGTCGCGGTCAGGCCCGGATTGACACCCACCACCCGCACGCCCTGCCCCGCATAAGCAGTGGCGAGCCCGGCGGTGGCCAGCATGAGCGCGGCATTGGCGGCACCACCCGGCAGATGGGTCGGTGCCGCGACCTTGCCGCCGGCACCGATGACATTGACGATCACCCCGCTGCCGCGCGCCGCCATCCGCTTGATCACCGGGTCGATGACATGGATGTAGGTGAAGTACTTGGCCTCCATGGCGGCCCGCCAGATGGCGGGGGTGAGTTCGTCCGGCGGGGTGCGCCTGGCGGCACCAGCGCTGTTGACCAGGATATCGAGCGGCCCCAGCCGCGCTTCGGCCTCTCTCGTCATGTCCTGGGCGGCTTCGGCATCGGTCAGGTCGGCACGCAGTCCGATGGCGCCGGGCAGTCCCGCCAGGGCCTGGTCGAGATGGGCCTGCGTGCGGGCGCAGATCGCGACTTTCGCCCCTTCCGCCGCGAGGAGGCGGGCGCAGGCCAAGCCAATGCCCCTGGCGCCGCCGGTCACCAGCGCGGTCTTGCCTGTGAGTTCGAGATCCATGGCCGCCCCCTGTAATGCACCGGAGCGAGCATGCCCGCTCAGCGGGACAGGGACCAGCGCAGCGCCATGACGAAGCCGATGCCGAGTGCCGGCCACTGGAACCAGACCGTGTGCATGCCGGAGAACAGGTTAATCAGGAAGAAGAACGCCACAATGAGGATGTAGGTGCGCAGGAGCCGCGAACCGAGCCCGGCCCGCACCCCTTTGGCCGCAGCAGGCAGCATGGCGGCGGGAGCCGGCCGGCGCGTGGTCGGGGGTGTCGCTCCATCGGTCACGCGGTAGGCCGGCACCGGCTCGGCGATGTTGTGCAGCTGCTGCGGCCCGGCGAAGTCGAAGCCCACCGCCAGCTTGCCGCGGACATGGTCATAGACCGTTCCGGAGACCACCACCCCGCCCGGCTCGGCCAGGGCCTGAAGCCGGGCCGCGACATTGACCCCCTCGCCGTACAGGTCCTGCCCTTCCACGATCACGTCGCCCAGGTTGACGCCAATCCGGAACCGCAGCCGCTCGCTCTCGCCCGTGCCGTCATCGGCCAGAAGCAGCTCCTTCTGCGCCTCGATCGCGGCCTGCACCGCCTCGACCACGCTAGGGAACTCGGCGATCAGCCCGTCTCCCCAGGTATTGACCACCCGCCCGCGGCGGCGCTCGATCAGGCCGGCGAACAGCGTGCGCAGCCGGCGCAGCCGTTCCAGCGTACGCACCTCGTTGGACTCCATCAGCCGGCTGTAGCCGGCGACGTCGGCGCACAGGATGGTGGTGAGCTTGCGTTCGATCTCCGCCGACATACCCGTCTTCGCCTGGCCGATGGTTGGGGGTCAGAGTCGCGCCGGGCGGCGTCAGCGGCAAGCCGATTGCATCGTGCCTGCGGAGCGGCCACCCTGGCGCCCTTCCGTGACCTTTGGGGAAAGGCGACCGGTTGCCATGCAGCGCATCCACGATGTCGGCGGTCTTCCGGCCGGACCGGTGGACCGCAGCCCGCACGACTACGCTCCTTGGGAGAAGAAGGTCGACGCGATCATGCGGCTGATGATCGGAGCGGATCTGTTCACGCTGGACGAGATGCGCCGGACCATCGAGGAGCTGGGGCCTGGTGCGTATGAGGAGCTCAGCTACTACCAGCGCTGGATCCAGGCGGCCGCCAATCTGGCGCTGGAAAAGGGGTTGGTGACGCCCAGCGAGCTCGGCCGGGCGATCGAGGCGGCCAAGGCGCGTCATGCGGAGGCGGCTGCATGTCCGTGACCGTCGGCACCACCGTCCGGGTCTTGCAGATGGACCCGCCCGGGCACCACCGCACGCCGCGCTTCGTGCGTGGCAAGGAAGGCGTGGTGGTCGGGCTCGCCGGCCGGATGCCGGACGCGGAGCGGCTGGCCTATGGCGGGCGCGGCCCGGACCAGCCGGTCTGGCGGGTGCGCTTCCGCCAGACCACGCTCTGGCCGGACTATGTCGGCGACCCCCGCGACACGGTGGTCCTGGACCTCTACGAGCACTGGCTGGAGCCGCGGCGATGACCCACGCGCATGACGAGCACGAGCACGGGCATGACGGGCACGCCCACCCGCATCCCAGGCAGCCGGACATCGAGGACGCGCCGCTGACCTGGCACATGGCGCTGACCGAGGCGCTGGCCGAGCTGATCGTGCGAAAGGGCCTGTGCACGCAGGCCGACATCCGCCGCACCCTGGAGAAGATCGACGCGGCCAGTCCGGCCGCGGGCGGCCGCCTGGTGGCGCGGGCCTGGCTCGATCCGGACTTCAAGGCCAGGCTCCTCCAGGACGTGAACGCGGCCGCGACGGAACTCGGTATCGATGCCGGTGGCATCCCGATCCGGGCGGTGGAGGACACGCCGGACCGGCATAACGTCATCGTCTGCACGCTCTGCTCCTGCTATCCGCGCTTCCTCCTGGGCGGCTCGCCGGACTGGTACAAGTCGAAGGCCTATCGTGCCCGGGTGGTGCGCGAGCCGCGCGCCGTGCTGGCGGAGTTCGGCCTCGACCTGCCGGACGGCGTGCAGATCGAGGTTCACGACAGCACGGCGGAGCTGCGCTATCTGGTGGTGCCGGTGCGGCCGCCTGGGACGGAGGGCTGGAGCGAGGACCAGCTCGCCGCGATCGTCACCCGCGACTGCCTGATCGGCACCGCCCTGCCCGTCGCGGCCTGAAAAAGCCTACTTTTCCTCCCCTGCCGGTGGGATTACTGTCCGGCCAACGTGGCCAGGATGCCGCGGCGATGAGGGAGGTCGTAGAATGAAGCTGGTCCGGCGCAGTGCGCTTGCCGCTGCGGTACTTCTTGCGGGCGTGTCGATGGGCGGCCTCGGTGCTCGCGCCCAGGACACCACCATCCTGGCATCCGTGCCTTCGCTGACGTTCCCGTTCTTCGTGCACATGCTCAAAGAGATCAAGGACGAGGCGACCAAGCTGGGTGTCGCCACGATCGACAGCGACGGCCAGAACAGCGCGCCCAAGCAGACCGCCGACGTCGAGGCCGCCATCGTGCAGGGCGTGCAGGGCATCGTGATCAGCCCGTCGGACGTGAACGCAATGGCGCCGGCCCTCGCCACGGCAGTCGAGAACAACGTGCCGGTGGTCACCGTGGACCGGCGGGTGGACGGGGTCGAGGGCATTCTCGCCCATGTCGGTGCCGACAACGTCAAGGGTGGCGAAGCCCAGGGTGAGTGGCTGATCGCCAACTACCCGGACGGGGCGAAGATCATCAACCTGCAGGGCCAGCCCGGCGCCTCGCCGGCGATCGACCGCAACAAGGGCCTGCACAACGTCCTCGACCAGCACAAGGACAAGTACCAGATCGTCGCCGAACAGACCGCCAACTTCGCCCGCGACCAGGGCCTGTCGGTCACCGAGTCGCTGCTGGCCGGCATGAGCGATCCGCCGGACGTGATCATCGCCGCCAATGACGACATGGCGCTGGGTGCGCTGGAAGCGGTGCGCGCGCGCAATCTGGACGACCAGATCAAGATCGTGGGCTTCGACGCGCTGCCCGAGGCGCTGGCCTCGATCCGCGACGGCGGCCTGGCCGGCACGGTCGAGCAGTTCCCGGGCGGCCAGAGCCGCAAGGCGGTGCAGATCCTGGTCGACTACGTCCAGAACGGCAAGTCGCCGGAAGAGAACCCGGTCCTGCTCACTCCGATCGTCCTGACCAAGGACAATCTCGACAAGGCCGAGCGCCTGGGCGAGGTGCAGTAACCGTTCCTGCCGGGTCGGTCTGACACCGGTCCGGCCCTTATCCCAATTGGGCCGGTCCGGCCGTACGCATCCAAGCAGGCAAGGAAAGCCGACCGCTTGACCCCGCTCCTCCAGGTCCAGGACATCAGCAAGGGCTTTCCCGGCGTGCAGGCCCTGACCGGGGTGGCGCTCGAGGTGCGTGCGGGGGAGTGCCATGCGCTGCTCGGCGAGAACGGTGCCGGCAAGTCGACCCTGCTCAAGATCCTGGCCGGCGCGCACCGGCCGGATACGGGCACCATCACCTTCGACGGCCGCCCGGTCGAGATCGCCCGGCCGGCCGATGCCCAGGCACTCGGCATCGTCACGATCTACCAGGAGTTCAACCTCCTGCCGAACCTGACGATCGCCGAGAACGTGTTCGTCGGCCGGGAGCCGACCCGCGGCCCGTTCGTCGACTGGAGGAAGCTGAACCAGCAGGCGCGGGAGGTGACCCGGCGGATCGGCCTGGACATGGATCCGCGCCGCCTGGTCAAGGACCTCTCGGTCGCCGAGCAGCAGATGGTCGAGATCGCCAAGGCGCTCTCGATGGAGGCCAAGCTCGTCATCATGGACGAGCCGACCGCGGCGCTGTCGGAGACCGAGGTCGAGCGCCTGTTCCGGATCATCGCCGACCTCAAGGCGCACGGCATCGCGGTCGTGTTCGTCACCCACCGGCTGGACGAGGTGATGCGCGCCTGCGACCGGGTCACCGTGCTGCGCGACGGAAAGCTGGTGGGCTCGGCCGAAGTAAAGGACATCCGGGTCGACGACATCATCCGCATGATGGTCGGCCGCGAGGTCGAGCTGCACGGCCGGGGCGGCCGGGTCGCCCATCGCGGCGCCACGGTCCTGGAGGTGCAGGGCCTGACCCGGATGGGCGATGCCAACGACCCACACGCTGTGCGGGTGCGCGACGTGTCGCTCACCGCCCATGCCGGCGAGATTCTGGGCATTGGCGGCCTGATCGGTGCCGGCCGCACCGAACTGGCCCGCGCCATCTTCGGCGCCGACCCGATCGATTCCGGCAAGGTGCTGGTGGAAGGCCAGGAGGTCGCCATCGCGACCCCGCAGGACGCCATCCGCCATGGCATCGGCCTGGTCCCGGAGGACCGCAAGCAGCAGGCCCTGTTCCTCTCGCTCGCCATCCGGCCGAACCTGTCGATGGCCGCCCTGGACGGGCTCACCGAGCGCCTGGGCTTCGTCTCGGGCAGCAGGGAACGCGCGCTGGTCGAGCGCTATCGGCAGAAGCTGTCGATCCGCATGGCGAGCCAGGAGCAGCCGGTCGGCAACCTGTCCGGCGGCAACCAGCAGAAGGTGGTGCTGGCGCGCTGGCTGGCGCTCAATCCCAAGGTGCTGATCGTCGACGAGCCGACCCGAGGCATCGACATCGCCGCCAAGAACGAGGTCCATCACCTCCTGTTCGAGCTGGCCGAGGCCGGCATCGCGGTGATCGTGATCTCCTCGGAGATGCCGGAGCTGCTGCGCCTGGCCGACCGGATCGTCACCATGCGCGAGGGCCGGGTCACCGGCGAGCTGATGCGCGATCAGGCGACCGAGGAGAGCCTGATGCACCTGTTTACGCACAACCAGACGGCCGCCTGAGCCGGGAGCATTCTGAGGACATGGCCAGCGCGACCCAGACCGGCGAAACCAGGAATGGCGGCATCGACCTGTTCGGCCTGCTCGCCACCTACGCGCCCCTGATCTTCCTCCTGGTGCTGATGGGGATCTTCGCCTGGCTGGAGCCGCGTTTCCTCCTGCCGCTCAACCTGGTCAACGTCATGCGCCAGGTCTCGATCTACGGCCTGCTGGCGCTGGGCATGACCTTCGTGATCCTGACCGCCGGGATCGACCTGTCGATCGGGGCCATCGTGGCCTTCGCCGGCCTGGCCGCGGCCGCGGTCGCCAAGGGCGGCCTGGAGAACCGTTTTGCCGCCGGCGCCGATGCCTCGGCACTGGGCTATGGCTGGCCGCTCGCCATGCTGGTGGCGATCCTGTTCGGCACCTTCGCAGGCGCCCTGCAGGGCTTCGCCATCACCCGGCTGAAGGTTCCCCCCTTCGTGGTGACGCTGGGCGGCATGTCCGCCTTCCGTGGTGCCGCCCTGCTCATGGCCGGCGGCGGCCCGATCTCCGGCTTCGACCCGGGCTATACCTGGTGGGGCCAGGGCTACCTGTTCACCCTGCCGCTGATCGGCCGGATCCCGGTGCCGGTGGTGGTGTTCCTCCTGTTCGCCGTCCTGGCCCACATCGTGCTGAGCTACACGCGCTATGGCCGCCACGTGTATGGCGTGGGCGGCAACCCGGAGGCGGCACGCCTGTCGGGCCTGAACGTGCGCGGCATCACCATGTCCGTCTACGTGATCATGGGCTTCATGGCGGGCCTGTCCGGCTTCATCCTCTCCGCCCGGCTGAACTCGGCCGAGGCAGTGGCCGGCATGGGCTACGAGCTGATCGTGATCGCGTCCGTGGTGATCGGGGGCACCAGCCTGTTCGGCGGCATCGGCACGATCTTCGGCACGGTGATCGGCACCATCCTGATCGGCGTGCTGCAGAACGGCCTGGTGCTGAACAATGTCAGCCCCTACGTCCAGCAGATCATCATCGGCCTGATCATCGTGCTGGCCGTGGCCTTCGACACCTTCGCCAAGTCACGGCGGCGGCGGGCCTGAGCCACACTGATCGAGCAGACGTTCGGCTGCCTCCCGTAGCATCGGCAGCTGAACGGCACACATGCCGAACAGCAGAACCGGGTCGATCGTCCAGTAACCATGCACGAAGCGGTTCCGCGTGGCGCAGATCTGGCTGATGTCGGGGATCTGGAGCGCGATACCGGGGTGGTGGCGGCGGATCTGCACGCAGGCTTCACCGAGCGTGATCATCAACCGTTCGATGATGAGATGGCAGGCTTCATCGGCTAGGAACTCATCCTGGCTGCGATCACCGACATAGTGGAGGATCTTCGCACTGGCGCTGCGGATATCCTCCAGCCAGATAGCGGCATCACGGGCCGAGGACATCGCGCGGCTGCCGTTCGATGAGAGCGCGAAGCTGCGCATTGCGGATCGAGCGCAGGGTCACCAGATCGACCGGCCGCCCCAGGAGTTCCTCCAGCTCACGCTCCAGCCCCCACCAGCGGTCGGGCAGACTGCTGGCCGGCTCGGACGCATCCCATTCCACCAGCAGATCCACGTCGCTTCTGACGGGATCGAAATCGTCGCGTGCGGCCGAGCCGAACAGTTCCAGCCGCCGCACTCGATACTTGCGGCACAACGCCCGGATCTCCGGCAGCTTGGCTTCGACCGTCGGATGCATCGCTCCTGCTCCCGGGGCAGACCAACCTGCCCGCCTCGACCATGCACCAGATGATGGCCGCGGGGCCAGCGGCCGATGGTGCGCTGCGGGCCCTCAAGCCGGCAGCACCTCGTCCTTCAGCCGGTACCAGGCATAGGCCGCCGCCAGCGCCGGTACGCGCAGGGACGGCAGCGGGAAGCGCTTCGGCACGCGCTGGAAGCATTGCGGGAACGGCTCGTTGAACCCGGCCCCGGCAATGCGCGCCGCCAGGAACTTGGCGGCATAGCCGGACATCGCCACCCCGCTGCCGTGGCAGCCGAACAGGAAGCCGGTCTGCCGGTCGTCGGGGAACAACCCGACCCTGCCCATCAGGTCCGCGGTCAGGCAGACGAAGCCGCGCCAGCGATGGGTGATCTCGACCTCCTTCCAGGCCGGGAACACCTCTGTCAGCCGCTTGTGCATGTAGTCGCCATAGCGCCGGCCCGCCGCCTCGCTGGCGCTGGTCCCGCCGCGGCCGCCGAACAGGAGCCGGCCGTCCTTCAGCAGGCGGATGTAGAACAGGAGGTTGCGACTGTCTGCGACCGGCACGTCGGTGGTGTAGCCCTGCGCCTGCCGCTCGGCCTCCGTGAGCGGCCGGGTCACCAGGATGTTGGACAAAGCCGGCAGGGTCACGCCGTCGAAGCGTCCGTCCAGCCCCTCGG
The DNA here is from genome assembly GCF_035556675.1 of Geminicoccus sp. Taxonomy (GTDB): domain Bacteria; phylum Pseudomonadota; class Alphaproteobacteria; order Geminicoccales; family Geminicoccaceae; genus Geminicoccus. Next base: position 11,502 of record NZ_DATMFZ010000315.1, read on the forward strand.
TGGTGAAGCCGTTGGTCGCGACCACCACGGTCCTGGCGCGCAGCCTTCCGCCATCCTGCGTGTGCAGCACGTGCCGGCCGTTGCCGTCGCGCTCCCAGCGCACCACGGCGGAGTGCGGATGCACCCGCCCGCCATGGCTGCGCGCCAGTCCGAGCAGGCCATAGGTGTATTTCAGGGGATGCAGGCCGGTCCCGTGCGGCACATGGATCCCGCCATGCGCCTCGGGACTGGCATAGCCCCGCTCCTGCAGTTCCTCCCTGGTGAAGACCGGCCAGTCCTCGCCGAACTGCGCCTTCATCGCGGCACTCTCGGCCCGCAGGCCCGCCAGCCGGTCCGGCCGGTGCGCCACGACATATTCGCCGCGCCCGGCCAGGTCGATCTCCAGCCCCTCGCTCCGGGCGACGTCGATCACATAGCCGCAGGCGGCCTTCTGCGCCTCGAACACGGTGCGGGCATCGTCCCAGCCGAACGACCGGGCGAGTTCGTCCAGCGAGCGCTTGGTGTAGCCCATGCTGACGAAGCCGCCATTGCGCCCCGACGCCCCCCAGCCGATCTTGCCGGCATCCAGGGCCACCGCCTCGATCCCGTGGCGCCTCGTCAGGTGCCAGACCAGGGACAGGCCGGCGATGCCTCCGCCGATCACCGCGACCTCGGTCGCGGCCTCGCTGGCCAGCCTGCCGTCGTCGGCGGGTCGCGGACCGGCGGTGGCTTCCCACAGGCTCGGCACGGGCCGCTCGGTCGCGTAGATCGCGTCGTCGTAGATCCTGCTGCCGATCAGCGCCGTCATGAGGCCACCTGGAAATCCGTCCGGGGCCGGACGATAGGCACCCACCGTCCCGGCGCAACCACCTGAAGGACGGACGGGCGCCCCGGAGTGTCCAGCCGGCTCAGTAATGGCCGACCAGCACGTCTTCCTCACGCCTGGTACCGATCGCACCACCCACCGCGGCGGCGATTGCCCCGATCACCAGTGCCCCGAAGCTCCACAGGGAGGCGGACGACAGGGTCTCGGCAGTCGCCTCGGTCGCCTGGCGGGCAGTCTCCTCGGCCTGCGTACGGAGCTGCTCCGCCTCGTCCTGGAGCTGCTGGATCCGCGCCTCGGCCTCCTGGGGCGGGATGCCGGCCTGCTGCGCCACGATCTCCACCGCCCGCTGCCGGGCCTGGTCGACATCCTGCTGGCCCGTCAGCACCTGGCCCAGCAGGCCGGTCAGCTCACGGCGCGCCTCTTCGGGCTCGGCCGGCACGTCGTTGCGGCGCAGGAGCTGGCCGACCCGCTCCTCGATCTGCTCCGGCGTGATTCCGGCCGCTTCGGTCGCCTCCGGCACGGCGGCGGCCACCGACTGGGCCGCACCGGATACCGCATTGCTCATCAGGTTGAAGGCGCCGCCGAGCGCCGTACCGGCCAGCGAGCTCAGGAGCCAGACCGAGACCAGCAGCACCGACGCCCACGCGATCAGGCCGTGCAGGATCCCGTCGCGCCGCTCGTAGACGCCGGATAGCCGGGCCGCGACATAGCCCGCACCGACCGTGGCGATCAGCCCGCTCACCACCCACCAGATCGCAGCGCCAGTGCCGAGCGAGCTCAGCTGCGGCGTGCCCTCGGTCATCGGCTCGATCGTGGTGAGGCCGATTCCCAGCCCCAGCATCGAGAGGACCATGTGGATCGCCAGGGCGAACACCACGCCGGCGATGATCGCGCCCCAGGAAATCCGCTTGCGCGGCCGCAGCCCGCCCAGCGGCTCGGCCACCGCCAGCCGGTCGGCCCTGCCGAGTGTTGCCATCCTCGTCTGCTCCTGCATGATTCTGCCTGACCCGCCAAAGTGCTGTCCGCTTCGGCGCTCCGCGTGAGCGCGGAGGTGGGCGTTCAACCAACGATTTCGTGGACGGTTCCGCGTAAATCTTCCATGGCGAACAGGCAGCGGCGAACCGGGAAACCGCCGGCAAGCCGGCAGCATCCGACCGGAAAGGATCATCCAGCTGGCCCAGCCATCGCACGACGTCGTTCTCGAGGGGCTGCATGCCCTCAAGCACGCCCTGCGCTTCGGCGGCCGGGTGCGCGAGGCCCTGACCCCCGACCCTGCCAAGGTCAGGGAACTGGCGGCACAGCTCTGCCCGGACTTGGTCCCACAGCTGGACGGTCTGCTCGTGCAGGTACCGACCGCGCGGTTCGCGGCCCTGGCCGGGGGCGCCGTGCCGACCGGCGTGGTGGCACTGGCCGAGCCGCGCAGCCAGCCGCTCGCCGATGTGCTGGCGGTGAGCGGCAGCCCGATCGTGCTGCTCGACCGGCCGACCCATCACGGCAATGTCGGGGCGGTGGTCCGGGCCGCGGCGGCGGCGGACGCGGCGGCGGTGCTCACCACCGGCCCGCACGATCCCTGGCACCGCTCCTGCCTGCGCGGCTCGGCCGGGCTGCATTTCGCCCTGCCGGTCATGCGCATCGACGACCTGCCGCACCAGACCGGGCGGCCGCTGGTGGCGCTGGACCCGGACGGGGCGCCGCTGCGGCCGGGCTCCGTGCCGGACGACGCCATCCTCCTGTTCGGCTCGGAGCGGCGCGGGCTGGACGAGCGCTGGCGACGGCGCGCGGAACGGACCTTCTGCCTGCCGATGCGCCCGGGCGTGTCCAGCCTGAACCTCGCGACCTCAGTGGCCGCGGTGCTCTATCGCTGGCGGATCGACCGGGAGCGGGAGGGCGACGCGCTCAGTCCGCGTCGTCGAAGCTGACCCGCCCGATCCAGGGCAGATGGCGGTAGCGCTCGGCCCAGTCGATCCCGTAGCCGACCACGAACCAGTCCTCGATGGTGAAGCCGATATGGTCGGCCTCGAACGGCACCTGGCGGCGCGACGGTTTGTCCAGGAGCGCGCAGGTCCGCACCGAGTTGGCGCCGTGGGCCACCAGCAGGTCGCGGGTCCAGGCCAGCGTGCGCGCCGTGTCCTGGATGTCGTCCACCAGCAGCACGTCGCGGCCGCCGACACTGTCCGGCATGGCGCCGATCACCTTGACCGAGCCGGAGCTGCTGGTGCCGAGCCCATACGAGCTGACCTGGAGGAACTCGATCTCCGGGCGCAGCCCGTGCCGGTCCAGGGCGCGGGCGAGATCGGCCATGAACACGAAGGCCCCTTTCAGGAGCCCCACCACCGTCACGTCCTTGGGCACCTCGACGGCGATGGCCGCCGCCAGCTCGTCGACCCGTTGGGCGATGGCGTCCGCCTGGAACAATGGCAGGACCCGGTGCGGTGGGTCGTCACGCAATGGTCGCTCTCCACAGATGGGCCCCGGGCGTGGTACCCGATCCAGCCAGGAACGTCAGTCGCTCAATCGCACAGGAAGGGCGAACGATGCTCGACCATCTTTCCATCCGGGTGGCGGACCTGGCCAGGTCCCGCCGGATGTACGATGCCTGCCTGCCGGCTCTCGGCTACCATGCCGTGGTGACCATCGACGACGCGCCCGACTTCAAGGGCGTGGGCTATGGCGGCGACAGCCACGAGCCCGGCTTCTGGATCGGCGCCTCGACAGATCCGGCCGACCCGCCGCCCGTGCCGATCGACGGCATGCATGTGGCCTTCGGTGCCAAGGACCGGCCATCGGTGGATGCCTGGTACCGGGCGGCGCTCGCCCATGGAGGCACGGACAACGGCCCGCCGGACATCCGCGCGCACTACCACCCGAACTATTATGCCGCCTACGTGATCGACCCGGACGGGTACCATCTGGAGGCGGTCTGCCATCTCGCCGCCTGAACGGCGTCCGCCCGTGGCGCTGCCGGCGGGCGGAAGGGCACGCCAGGTGAGTTCATGGTCACGGCATCCGCCGGGAGGCGTCGCCGGCGGCGCTGCCCCCACCACATGTCACGCCTGAGGAAAGGCCCCGCCCATGTCCGTCACCGTCCGGATCGACTTCGTGTCCGACATCGTCTGCCCCTGGTGCGCGGTCGGCCTGTACGCCCTGGAGGAGGCGCTGCGGCGCCTGGAGGGCGAAGTCGAGGCCGAGCTGCACTTCCAGCCCTTCGAGCTGAACCCGCACATGCCGCAGGCGGGCCAGGAGATCGTCGAGCACCTGACGGAGAAATACGGGATCACGCCCGAGCAGGTCGCGGCCAATGCCGAGGTGCTGCGCCAGCGCGGGGCGGCGGTCGGGTTCGAGTTCCGTGCCGGTGCCCGCCAGCGGACCTACAACAGCTTCGACGCCCACCGGCTGCTGCACTGGGCGGAACTGAAGCACCGGGCGGCAGCGCTCAAGCACGCGCTGCTGCGCGCCTACTTCACCCATGGCGAGAACATCGCCGACCACGACGTGCTGGCTAGGCTCGCGATCGAAGCCGGGCTGGATGGCGCCACGGCCCGGGAGATCCTGGGCAGTGACCGCTATGCCGAGGAGGTCCGGGCGCAGGAGCGGCGGTTCACGTCACTGGGCATCAGCGCGGTGCCCTCGGTCATCCTGAACAACCGCCACCTGCTCCAGGGCGGCCAGCCGCCGGAGATGTTCGAGCGGGCATTGCGGCAGGTTGCTGGCCACGCTGCCGCCTGATCCCAGGCGGACCAGACGGCAACGGCGCCGTCCCCGATGTGGGGAGCGACGCCGTGCGAGGTCGAGGGGTGGCCGCCCCTTGAGGCGGCCACCCTGCCCTCAGATGCTGCGCCGGCCGGTACGGTCGGTGCCGAGGCTGGTCGCGCGATCGTCCTCGATCTCGGCCTCGGTCTCGCGCACGCTGTCGCGGACCGTTTCGGTACGGTTCTGGACGTCGCGATGGAGGCCGATTTCCTCCTTCACCCGCGCCACCTTGTCGACCACCGCCTCCTCGCTGCGCTCGGTGGCCTCGATGGTGCGTTCCTGGAACGCATCGTCACCCAGGGTCGCTTCGCGGTCGACCGGGCGGCGGTCGATGGTGACATGCTCCTGGCGGAGGTTCACGTCCGCCTCGACCGGACGCTCGACCACATAGGTACGAATCCGCACGCGGCCGCCGCTGACATCGCGCTTATCGACCCGCAGCTCCTCCTTGGCGAGCTGCACGGTCTGGTCGTCGCCCATCGTGCCCAACCGGTCGCCGCCGCGGACATCGCCCTCATAGTCGCCGGACTGGGTCACCGAGCCATAGGCCGGCATGTCCCCGACGCCTGCAGAGGTCGCCCCGGCCGCGCGTGCGCCGGCCAGATCCTGGCTGCTGCCCATGTCGGTGGTGTCGGTGAATTCGCTGCGAGTGCGGAGATCGTCCGTCCCCGTGCTGGAGGCGCCGCCCATCGTACCGGCCCCCATCGTACCGGCGCCGATTGCTCCGGCACCGGCGCCATAGCTGGCATCCGAACGGTAGGCCTCGCCCGTCCAGCCCTCGCTGCGCCAGTTGGCGCTGCGCTCGTCGAGATCGATCGGGTCGGCCCGGTCCATGATCTCCTCGGCCTCGCGCTCCATGCCTTCCGGCACGTTGGCGATCAGCATGTAGCCGCCGCGCCGCATGCCCTCGGAGTAGAGCGAGCGGTCCTCATCGGGCATGAACAGGTCGCCCAGGCTGGCCCAGAACCCCTTGCTCTCCTGCTCGACCGGCTGGCTGAGGTCGTTCGTACCGCGGATGGTGATGTCTTCTTCGTGGATGCTGATCCCGATCAGCCCGTCGCGGGCAGCCTCGGCAGCGCCGCGGGTGTCATAGAGAGCGGTAACAGTACCCATGGCTATTCTCCTCTGACCGTCTCGGGTGAGGCAGGAATCTCTTCCCGCCGGATGGTTGCGTGCTCGGAGCGCAGCGGCACTTCCTGGCGCACGAGCTGCTTGTGCACGGTGCGAACGATCCGGAGCTCTTCCTTCAGGACGAGTTCCGTACGCATCACGAGCCGTTCCTCGACCACAGGCACGATCACGACGCCGTTCTCCTCGCGGATCGGAGGTACTGCCTCGATCACCATGCCGACCGGCACGCGCTCGACCTGGACCTCTTCGTGATCGAGCCAGGTTTCGACGGCGTGCTGGCGGGTCTCGACCTGCGTCTCCACCACGACCCGAGCACGATCTACTTGACGCACCCCGACTTTGACCTGCTCTTCGAGCAGCTCGACTTTCTGATCGGCAGATGGGGTGCTGATCACGTTGGACATGTGGCGTAAACGGAACTCGCCACCGATAGTTCCGCGGATAATTTTCACTGCAACCGGCCAGTATCCGGCCAATTCCACACAACCACCCGTGCCCAAGATCTATGGGACACGGCGCTGCTACTGGTTCATCTACTGGTGCAGCCGGTCCGGCCATGCCGGCGCGCCGCCACACGGCCAGCGCCGCGGGAGAGCTGGCTGTTTTCTATGCCGCTGGAAGGCGCTAAGTCCCGGAAGGACAGCGGGAACGAGTGTCCAGTGCCGATCCGCCCCGAGCGCCGCTACTTCTATCCGATCGACTGGCCGATCATCAGCCGGCAGATCCGCTTCGTGCGCGCCAGGGGCCGCTGCGAAGCGTGCGCCCGGCCACATGGCCGGCTGATCTGCCAGCTGGCCGACGGGCGCTGGTTCGACGAAATGGCCGGCCAATGGCTGGACGACCAGGGCCAGCAGGTGCCCTGGCCCGACATCGTCGACCTCGCCATGCAGCGGCAGCGGCGCATCTGGCTCGGCACCGCGCATCTGGACCACGATCCGGGCAACTCCAATGGCAGCAACCTCAAGGCGTTCTGCCAGCGCTGCCACCTGCGCCACGACCGGGCCGCCAACCTCCTGCGGCGCCGGGCACGCGCCCGCGCCAGACGCGCCCTGGGCGATCTGTTCACCGGGCCGAACCCGCTATTGTGATCGAAGAAGGCGTCAGGCGCCGCTGGGCTCCTGTCGGCGGCGGCCGCTTTTCTGGGGAGGCAAAGAAGGGGCAATATGGCCCATATCAGTCCGGCGATGGCTGTCCAGGAGATGGCGACGGCGCGGAAGCGGAAATCGACCTAGGCGCTGCCGGCCGGGGTCATGTGCTCGACCCGGCCGACCAGCCCGACGCGACGGCGCTGGATAGGCGGCCGCAGCGTCCAGAAACTGACCCGGCGTTCGAGGCGCTCCACCCGTGCATCCCAGGGTGAATAAACACTGGTTCCGGACCACGTTGTCTCGGGCTCCAGTTGCGCCTCAGGCCTGCGTACCAGCATCCTTCCGGCCTCCCCTGAACAGCCGGGAACGACTACATCGTCGCCCGGCAAAGCCGCGGGAATCGTATGTACTGCGTCTTGCCAGTAACAGTATCCAGTAGTTCCTGCGGCGGGAATAGGGCGCCACATTGCAAATAGGTCATGTGCCGGAGACGAGTGCCTCACGGAGCACCGGCAGCAGCCAGGCCAGTATCGGAAAGGTGACGATGGTCGAGACCACGATCGTGGCGCCGGCCTCGCCCACGGCGGTGTCGTAGCGCACGGAGAACAGATAGGCGTTGATCCCGGCCGGCATCGCCGCGGTGACGATCGCCACCGCCCGCGCCACCGGGTCGAGCGGGACCACCCAGGTGGCCATGGCGAAGACCAGGAGCGGGAACAGGAGGTTCTTGAACAGGCACAGGACCAGGGCTTCCCGCCACAGCGCCCCCAGCCGGAAGCGGGCGAGGTTGGCGCCCAGCGCGAACAGCGCCATCGGCATCGCCGCTTGGCCGAGAAAGGCCGCGGTGCGGTCCAGGGCGGCCGGCACCGGCACGGGCGAGAGGCGCAGCAGCAGCCCGGTAGCGAGGCCCACAAGGATCGGGTTGGTGATCAGGCTGCGGGCGACCGAGCGCGGCAGCTTGCGCAGCTCGCCGGCGGCACCGATGCCGAGCTCGGCCACCACCGTGGTGAGGGTGAACAGCGTGGCGCTGTGGAACGCGATCAGCAGGAACAGCGGTACGGCCGCCTGATCGCCGAATACACCGATGGTGATCGGCACCGACAGGACCAGCACGTTGCCGAAGCAGGCGGTGATGCCGAAGATCGCGGGCCTGGCGGCGCGTGCCGCGAAGACGTGCCGGCCGAACCAGGCGGACAGGGCGAACACCGCGAACGCACAGCCGAAATAGACCAGGACCAGCCGCCACTCGATCTGGGCGGGCAGATCCACGGTGAGCATCTGCCGGGCCAGCATGATCGGCAGGGCCACGTCGAACACGAAGCGCGAGATGCCTTGGGCCTGCTGGTCCTGCACCAGCCGGACGCCGGCCAGGACGCGGCCGAGCAGGACCAGCGCATAGACCGGCACGAGATGGTCGATGAGGATCTGGGACAAGAGGCACCGCCTGGCTGGGCGGCCAGCTAGACCAGCGCCGGCAGGCCCGGCAAGCAGGACCAGCGCATGGCCGCCCTGCTCATTGCCCGGTCAGACGAGGCTGCCGTGGCAGGCCTTGTACTTCTTGCCCGAGCCGCAGGGGCAGGGCGCATTGCGGGATATCCGGCCCCAGGTCGACGGGTCGTCCGGATCGATGGCCAGGCTCGCGGCCTCGGCACTCGCACCGGCCATCGCCATGGCCGTGTTGCGCGCCAAAGCGGACACCCCACCGCCGGGCCGGCCGCGCCCTGCCTCCGGTTCGGCACTCGCGAACTGGGTAGGTGGCGGCGGTGGCGGCTCGATGCGCACCTCGAGCTGCATCATGACCTGGGTCACCATCTGGCGCAGCTCGAGCAGCAGGGCGTCGAACAGGTCGAACGCTTCCCGCTTGTACTCGTTCAGCGGATCCTTCTGGCCATAGCCGCGCAGGTAGATGCCCTGGCGCAGATGGTCGAGGTGGAGCAGGTGGTCCTTCCAAACATGGTCCAGCACCTGGAGCAGCAGGCTCTTCTCGGCCTGGCGCATCACGTCGGGGCCATAGCGCTCGACTTTGGCGGCGTAATGGGCATCGGCGGCCTCGGTCAGGCGCCGGACGATCTCCTCGTCGGCGATCCCCTCCTCCTTGGCCCAGTCGGCCACCGGCAGGTCGAGGGCCAGGTAGCGGCGCACGTCGGTAGTCAGGCCGTCCGTGTCCCACTGCTCCGGATAGGCCTTCTCCGGGATGTGCTTGCGCACGATCTCGTTGATGGTCTGCTCGCGCATGTCGGCGATCGTATCGGCGACGTCCTCGGCCTGCATCAGCTCGAGCCGCTGCTCGTAGATGACCTTGCGCTGGTCGTTCATGACGTCGTCGAACTTCAAGAGCTGCTTGCGGATCTCGAAGTTGCGCGCCTCGACCTTCTGCTGCGCCTTCTCCAGCGCCTTGTTGATCCAGGGATGGACGATCGCCTCGCCTTCCTTCAGGCCCAGCTTCTGCAGCATCCCATCGATACGCTCCGACCCGAAGATCCGCATCAGGTCGTCGTCGAGCGACAGGAAGAACTTGGAGCGGCCGGGATCGCCCTGCCGGCCGGAGCGGCCGCGCAGCTGGTTGTCGATCCGCCGGCTCTCGTGGCGCTCGGTGCCCAGCACGTAGAGCCCGCCCGCCTCCTTGACCCGGACCTGCTCGGCCTCGACCTCGGCCCGGATCCGCGCCGCCTCCTCCGGGTCAGGGCTCTCGCCCAGCTCGTGCTGGATGCGCATCTCGGCATTGCCGCCCAGCTGGATGTCGGTGCCGCGCCCGGCCATGTTGGTGGCGATGGTCACCGCATTCAGCCGCCCCGCCTGGGCGACGATATAGGCCTCCTGCTCGTGGTAGCGGGCGTTCAGGACCTGGTGCGGGACCTTCTTCTTCTTCAGCTCGTCGGACAGCATCTCCGACTTCTCGATCGAGACCGTGCCGACCAGGATCGGCTGGCCCTTCTGGTGGGCAGCCTCGATCTCCTGGACGATCGCCTCGTACTTCTCGCGCGCCGAGCGGTAGACTTCGTCGTCCTCGTCCTTGCGCACCATCTTGCGGTGCGTCGGGATCTCGACCACGTCGAGCTTGTAGATCTCGGCGAACTCGGCAGCCTCGGTGGCGGCCGTGCCGGTCATGCCGGACAGCTTCTCGTAGAGCCGGAAATAGTTCTGGAAGGTGATCGACGCGAGGGTCTGGTTCTCCGGCTGGATCGCGACCTTCTCCTTGGCCTCGATCGCCTGGTGCAGCCCTTCCGAATAGCGGCGCCCTTCCATCATGCGCCCGGTGAACTCGTCGACGATGACGATCTTGCCGTTCTTGACGACATATTCGACGTCGCGGGTGAACAGGTGATGCGCCCGCAGCGCCTGGTTCACGTGGTGGACCAGGCTGACATTCTCGATGTCGTAGAGATCCGGCGCCTTGAGCAGGCCGGCCTTTTCCAGCAGCTCCTGGATATGCTCCTGGCCCTGCTCGGACAGCGAGACCGAGCGCTGCTTCTCGTCCTTCTCCCAGTCGCCCTCGACCAGCAGCGGCATGACCGCGTCGACCGCACGGTAGAGCTCGGAACTGTCCTCGGCCGGACCGCTGATGATCAGCGGCGTGCGCGCCTCGTCGACCAGGATGCTGTCGACCTCGTCCACGATCGCGAAACCGTGACCGCGCTGGACCATCGATTCGACGCTGTGCTTCATGTTGTCGCGCAGGTAGTCGAAGCCCAGCTCGTTGTTGGTCCCGTAGGTGATGTCGCAGCGATAGGCGTCGCGCCGCTCCTGCTCGGGCGTCTGCGGCACGACCACGCCGACCGTGAGGCCCAGGAAGCGGTGGACCTTGCCCATCCAGCCGGCGTCGCGGCGGGCCAGATAGTCGTTCACCGTGACGACGTGGACGCCCTTGCCGGACAGCGCGTTCAGATAGGCCGCGAGCGTCGAGACCAGGGTCTTGCCCTCGCCGGTGCGCATCTCGGCGATCTTGCCCTGATGCAGCACCATGCCGCCGATCAGCTGCACGTCGTAGTGGCGCTGGCCGAGCGTGCGCTTGGCCGCCTCGCGCACGGTGGCGAACGCCTCGACCAGCAGGTCGTCCAGCGTCTCGCCGCCGGCCAGCCGGCCCTTGAATTCGTCGGTCTTCGCCCGAAGTTGCTCGTCGGTGAGGGCCACCATCTGCGGCTCCAGCGCATTGATGGCGTCGACGTTCTTCTTCAGGCTCTTGATGACACGGTCGTTGTGCGACCCGAAGAGCCGCCTTGCGATGGCGCCGAACATGCCGCTGGGAAATCCCGCCAAAGAGTGGACCAGGCGCAGCCTGCGCCCGACCAGGGTCGGTGAGCTACGCCGTCATCCCAAAGGTGTCAACGCGACCCTGCTTGTGCAAGCCTGCCCGTGATGGCACCAGTCCATTCCGCTCAGGCCATGTTCCGGCCAACGACATGAAGAGGAGCACCATCGGTGCGTCTAGCGGTATTCGGCGTTTCCTTCCTCCTGGCGACGAGCGCGCTCGTCCATGCCCAGGAGTCTGCGCCCGCCCCGGCCGAGGCACAGACCCAGGCCGCCCCGGCCACGCCTGGCGGGGACCCGGTGGTCGCCCGGGTGAACGGTGAGGAGATCCGCCGTTCGGATGTCCAGCGCTTCCAGGAGAGCCTGCCCGAGCAGTATCGCAGCATGCCGCTCGAGATGGTGTTCGATCCGCTGCTCAATCGGGTGATCGATACCCGCCTGCTCGCCGAGAAGGCCGAGGCCGACGGCATCGCCGCCGAGCCGGCCGTGCAGGCCAAGGTCCAAGAAGCGCAGCAGGGCATCCTGCGCGACGAGCTGCTGCGCCGCGCGGTCGACGCCGCGACCTCGGCCGAGCAGCTCCAGGCGGCCTTCGACGCGGCCAAGGGCGAGGACGGCTTCGCGCTGGAGGAGGTGCGCGCCGCGCACATCCTGGTGGAGACGCCGGAGGCGGCCAAGGAGATCATCGCCCGGCTCGACCAGGGCGAGGCGTTCGCCGAGGTGGCGAAGAGCACGTCCAAGGATCCGGGCAGCGCCCAGCAGGGCGGCGAGCTCGGCTGGTTCACCCGCGACAAGATGGTCCCGGAGTTCAGCACCGCCGCGTTCGCCATGGAGCCCGGCAGCTACTCCAAGGAGCCGGTCCAGTCGCAGTTCGGCTACCACGTGATCCTGCTGGAGGAGAAGCGGAGCCGCGAGCCGAGCCTGGAGGAGATGCGCGAGGAGCTGTTCCAGGAGAACGCGCGCAAGGCGATCGAGCAGACCGTGGCCGAGGCCCGCGAGGGAGTCACGATCGAGAAGTTCAACCCGGATGGCTCGACCCCCGCACCCGCGGGCGAGGCAGCTCCCGCCGAGGGTGGTGCTGCGGCGCCGGCCGAGTAAGACTGCCGGCCAAGCAACGCTTCGCACCGAGAACCGTCGATGAGCCTTCCCGTCTCGCCGCTGGCACCCGAACGCCTGCCGGACCTTCCCCCGATCGCCGGCGTGCGCTTCGCCAGCGCCGAGACCGGGATGCGCTACAAGAACCGCAAGGACCTGCTGCTCGCGGCCTTCGATCCCGGCACTACGGTGGCCGGGGTGTTCACCCAGAACGTCGTGTGCGGCCACCCGGTGACCTGGTGCCGCCAGATCCTGCCGGGCGGCCGTGCCCGGGCCCTCGTGGTCAATGCCGGCAACGCCAACGTGTTCCGCGGTGCGGAGGGCGACCGGGCGGTGCGCACCGAGGCGGAGGCGACAGCCTCTGCCTTGGGCTGTGCGCCGGAGGAGGTGTTCGTCGCCTCCACCGGTGTCATCGGCATGAAGCTCGACGCCGAGCTGATCGCCCGCCACCTGCCGGAGCTGGCGGGGCGGCTCGATCCCGCCGCCATGGCGGATGCCGCCCGCACCATCGTCACCACCGACACCTTCCCCAAGGCTGCGGTGCGCAGCGTCGAGATCGACGGCCGCACCGTGACGGTCGCCGGCATCTGCAAGGGTTCCGGCATGATCGCACCCAACATGGCGACCATGCTGGCGTTCCTGTTCACCGACGCGGCGGTGGCCCCGGCCACGTTGCAGGCCATGCTCCAGGCGGCCGCCGACCGGTCGTTCAACTGCGTGACCGTCGACAGCGACACCTCCACCTCCGACACGCTCCTGTGCTTTGCCACCGGCAAGGCCGGCAACCCGCCGATCGAGGCCGACCATGGCCCGTTCGCCGATGCGCTCGCCGAGCTGTGCACCGATCTGGCGATCCAGGTCGCCAAGGACGGCGAGGGTGCGCAGAAGCTGATCACCGTCACGGTGGAAGGTGCCGCCGACGACCGTTCGGCGCGCCGGCTGGCCATGGCGGTCGCCGATTCGCCGCTGGTCAAGACCGCGGTGGCCGGCGAGGACGCCAACTGGGGCAGGGTCGCCATGGCGCTGGGCAAGGTCGGCCTGCCGATCGAGCTGGGTGCGCTGACCATCGCGTTCGGCGGCATCGCGGTCGCGAAGGACGGCGGTGCCGTCGCCGACCTGGACGAGGCGCCGGTAGAGCGGCACCTGAAGGGCCGGGACGTGCGCATCGACGTGAGCGTGGGCAGCGGCCCCGGCCGGGCCAGGGTGTGGACCTGTGACCTCACCCACGGCTACATCGACATCAACGGCAGCTACCGTTCCTGACCGTCCAGCCCGCGTCTGCAGATCATTTGCCATCTCCTGAGAAGCCGATCGTCCTCGTGGTCGCCTGCGCGCTCGTCGATCCCGACGGGCGCGTGCTGGTGGCCCAGCGCCCTGCAGGCAAGCCCATGGCCGGCCTGTGGGAGTTCCCCGGCGGCAAGGTCCAGCCGGGCGAGAGCCCCGAAGCCGCGCTGATCCGCGAGCTGGAGGAGGAGCTGGGCGTCTCCACCCATGCGAGCTGCCTGGCACCCCTCACCTTCGCCTCGCATGCCTATGACGGCTTTCACCTGCTGATGCCGCTCTATGTCTGCCGCCGCTGGCACAACGAGCCGGTGGGCCGGGAGCACCAGGCGCTGCGCTGGGTCCGGCCGCAGCGCCTGCACGAGCTGGCCATGCCGGCTGCCGACCTGCCCCTGATCGCCCCCTTATGCGACCTGCTCTGACCCATGGAGATGGTCGTCGGGGTGGCACTCCCCTTCTTCGCCGTGCTGATGTGCGGATTCCTGGCGCGGCGCCTGCGCATCCTGGACGACTATGGAGTCCGCGGGCTCAACGCCTTCGTCTACTGGTTCGCCCTGCCGGCCCTCCTGTTCTGGCGGGTCGCGGAAACCCCGTTCAGCAGGCTCTCCGACCCGACCTTCTACCTCGTCTATGAGGGCAGCGGCCTGGTTCTCTACGGCCTGGTGTTCGCCCTGGTCCATCTGGTGCTGCGCCGCTCACGCGCCGAGAGCGCGCTGGCCGCTCTCGCCTCGAGCTGGGGCAATGTCGGCTACATGGGCGTGCCGCTGCTGCTGGCGGCCTATGCGCCCGAGCAGTCCATGCCGGCGGTGATCGCGACCGCACTCGACAACATCGTCCTGCAGACCCTGACCGTGGCGGTGATCGAATCCGGCGGGGGCACGCGCGGCAAGCGTCTGGGCGTGCTCGGCATCCTGCGCGGGATCTTCACCAACCCGCTGATCGTCGCGGTGATCGCCGGCTTCGTAGTGGCCTTCCTGGAACTGGAACTACCCTCCCCGATCCTGGGCTTCCTCGCCCTGCTGGGGCCGGCATCGGGCCCCGGCGCCCTGTTCGCGCTGGGCGCCACGCTGACCGGCGGCTTCGGCCCCAGCCGCGACCTCGGCCTCGCCGCCAAGATCGTCATCGCCAAGCTGGTGGGCCTGCCCGCCCTGATGATGCTCACCCTGACGCTGGTGCCTCTCCCAGCCGACCTGGTCGAGCCGACCCTGATCACCGCCGCCCTGCCGACCGCGGCCAGCGTGTTCGTGCTGGCCCAGCGCTACCAGGTCCTCGAGCGCCCGATCGCGCTCGTGGTGTTCGCCAGCCACCTGCTCGCCATCGCCACGCTGACCGGGCTGCTCGTGCTGTTGTAGGCGCGCATGTTCCTCTCATGTCATCCCCCGGCTCGACCGGGGAATGACATGAGGGAGGGCATGGCTGCTGGCTCCGCTTAGGAACCGGGCAGCCGTTGCCGGTTCGTAACCGCCTCTAGCCGGCACCCGCTCCCAGCAGGTTGTCCTCCCACCGCGCCTTGATGTGCGGCAGGCGCAGCTCGTCCGCCGCGCCATCCAGCAGTTCCAGCACGCGCGGCGGGGTCAGCGGGATCTCGCGGACCGGGCGGCCGGTGGCGTTGGCGACGGCGCAGGCCACCGCGGCGGCGACGTTCAGGATCGGCACCTCGCCGGCCCCCTTGGTACCCAGCGGACCGATCGAGGGCGCGCCCTCGTAGAGGTCGATCTCGACCGGGACCACGTCCTGGGCCAGCGGCACCCGGTAGGTCTCGAAGCCCTGCTGGCGCACCTGGCCGTCCGGCCCGATCGTCACCTCCTCATGCAGCGCATAGCCCAGGCCCTGCACCACCCCGCCCTGGATCTGGCCATGGATGGCGCGCGGGTTGATCGCCCGGCCGACATCCTGGACGACCCGGTAGGCCAGCACCTCCACCTGGCCGGTCTCCGGATCGACCGCCACCTCGCACTCGTGCACCGCGAACACCGGCAGATCGAGCGCGTCGACCAAACTGCCGGCGGTGCAGCCCGGCCGCGACGCCGTGCCCGGTGCGGTGAACGCACCGCTGCCAGAGATCGGCCCGCTCACACCTTGAGCGCGCTGGGCCACCGCCGCGATCGAGACCCTGACCTGCGGTGCGCCCACCACCTGGACATGGCCCGCCTCCAGCACGAGGTCGTCGGGGGCCGCCTCCAGCATGTCGGAGGCGATCTGGAGCAGCTTCGTGCGCACTTCCTGGCAGGCGGCGATGCTGGCCGCCCCCAGCGACACGGTGGTCCGCCCCCCGCCCACGCCCACGTCGTAGCCGGCCGCATCGGTGTCGGCCTGGCGCACCACCACGTCCTCCGGGCGCAGGCCCAGCGAGTGGGCCACGATCTGCGGCAGGGCCTGGACCATGGCGCCCGAGCCGATCTCCACGCCCGAGGTCACCACCGTGGCGGTGCCGTCCGGGTTGAGGTTCACCGTGGCGGCCGACGGGCCCACGAGGATGAGCCAGGTGCCGACCACGGTGGCCCGGCCGACCAGCCGCCCGTCGCTCACCAGCGGCCGTTTCGGCGCCTTGTCCCGCAGCGCCATCATGCGGTCCAGCATGGGCCCCAGCACGTCGCCCTCGAACACCTGGCCGGTAGCGCCGATCGCCTTATCGCCGATCACGTTGCGCTTGCGGAACTCGAGCGGATCCATGCCGATCGCCTGGCAGATCTCGTCGGTATGCCGCTCCAGCGCGAAGACGTTGTAGGCGCCGTTGCAGGCGCGGAATGCCCCGGTCGGCGGGGTGTTGGTGTAGATCGCCTGGCTCACCAGGCGCACCGCCCCCAGCCGGTAGCTGCCGCCCAGCGTGTGCGCGGTCATGCTGGCCAGGAACGGCTGCTCGCCGCCATAGGCACCGCAGTCCATCAGTACCACCGCCTCGCGCCCCGCGATCTCGCCCGACACGGTGACCGCCGAGCGGATCCGGATCTCGGCGTTCTCCCGGCAAAGGGCGGTCAGCATCTCGTCGCGCCGGCTGTTCGCGAGCCGGACCGGCCGGCCCGCTGCGCGCGCCAGCAGGGCGGCGAACGGCTCCAGCCCGAACGCGAACTTCAGGCCGAACCCGCCGCCCACGGCCGGCACCACCACCCGCACGTCCGCCGGGCGCATGCCCAAGAGGCTGGCGGTGGCGTCGCGCACCGTCCAGGGCGCCTGGGTCGAGGTTTCGATCAGGACGCGGCCGTCCTCGAAGGTCGCGATGCAGGCACGCGGCTCCAGCGAGGCCTGATTCTGCCGCCCCACCCGGAACCTGCTCTCCACCACCGTGACGTCCGGCCGGGCGAACGCCGCGGCCACGTCGTCGCGCACCACGGTCGCCTCCCAGGCGACATTGCCGGCGCGCTGGCCGCCCGGCACGAATTGCGGGTAGTCGCGCCAGCCCGGATGGACCAGCGGTGCGTCGGGAGCGAGCGCCTCGGCCATGGTCAGCACCGGCGGCAGCGGCTCCAGCTCCACCACGATCGCGGCCGCGGCGGCCCGCGCCTGCTTGGCCGTGTCCGCCGCCACCGCGGCGATCGGCTCGCCGGCAAAGCGCACCTCGCCCGTGGCGAACAGCGTCTGGTCGCCCGCCACCATGCCGGAGCGGCCGGGTGCCTCCGCACTGCCCACCACCGCGCGCACGCCGGGCATCCGCCGTGCCGGTTCCAGGTCGACCCGGACGATCCGCGCCGCAGGCACCTCCGCGCGGCGCAGCGCTCCATGGAGCATGCCCGGGCGTGCCCGATCCACCGTGTAGCGGGTCTGGCCGCGCAGCTTGTCCGCGGCATCGCGCCTCGGCAGGTCCAGGCCGATCATGGGTGCGTTCATGGCGTGGCTCCCTCCGGCCGGCGCAGCGCCGCACCGGCTGCCAGTGCCGCCTCGATGATCCGCTCATAGCCGGTGCAGCGGCAGATATTGCCGGCGAGCGCCGTCCGGATCTCGGCATCCGAAGCATCGGGCCGGCGCTCCAGCAGGCCGGTCAGCGCCATCAATATGCCGGGAAAGCACATGCCGCACTGGACGGCATCGTGCTCCAGCATGGCCGCCTGCAAGGGCGACAGCCCGTTGCCTGCCGCTGCCAGTGATTCCACGGTGCGCACCGCCCGTCCCTCGGCCAGTCCTACGGGCAGGAGGCAGGCCGCCACCGGCTGGTCGTCCACGAGCACGGTGCAGGCCCCGCAGAACCCCTCGCTGCAGGCCTGCTTGGCTCCGGTCAGGAACAGTTCCTCGCGCAGCACCTCGACCAGCGGCGTCATCGGCGCCGCGGCGATCGTCCGCGCCTCGCCATTGACCGTGATCTGCATCGCCATGGCTCCCCCTCTCCGCTCAGGCCAGGGCGGCGGCGACCGCGCGCCGCACCAGCGCCGGCAGCACCCGCAGCCGATAGGACCCCGACACCTCGACGCCGTCGCGGGCCTGGAACCCGTCCAGCAGCCCCTTTGCCGCCTCTGCCGCCCCGTCCGGATCGAGGGCCTGTCCCTGCAGCCGCTCCTCCAGCGCCGGCCAGCGCCGCGCCACCTTCTCCACCGAGCCCACCGCCAGCCGCACGGCCTCCACCTGCTCGCCCCCGTCGAGCGTGGCCGCGAGGCTCACCATCGCCACCGGATAGTCCCCGGCCACGCGCAGCGGCAGCCGCACATGTGCCGAGCGCATGGCCCGCCGCGGCACGACCAGCTCGGTGAGAACCCGGCCAGGCTCGAGGCTCGCGCGCATCGCCAGGAAGTCGGCGAGCGCCAGCCGCTCCGTACCCCCCTTCCCCGTCACCTCCACGGTCGCGCCCAGGGAGAGCAGGGCCGGCACCAGGTCGGCGGCGGCGAAGTCATGGGCGCAGAGATTGCCGCCCACAGTCGCGACCGCGCGCACCGAGGGGTTGGCCGACCGCCCGGCCGCTTCGGCCAGCACCCGGCATTCCGGCAGGTCTGCCAGTGCCACCGCCAGCTCGGCATGGGTGGCGCAGGCGCCGATTCGGATCTGGTCGGGCTCGACCGTGATCTGCCGCAGCGCCGCGATCCGGGACAGCCCGACATAGGCCCGCCCGTCATGGCCCTGCTGGCCGGGCCGGCGCATGATCCAGGTAGCACCGGCCATGGGTGCGCCGGCAGCACCGCGCTCGGCCAGGGCCGCCAGCGCATCGGGCAGGGAAGTCGCCAGGTAGAGCCCGCCGCCGTTCGCCGATCCCGCCATCGCCCCCTCCTCGTCGTGCCGAGCGCTATGCAAGCCCCGGTGCAAGCAATGTCCTGCCAGGACGGCCTTCTGTTCTGGCGTCTCCAGCCGCGACCGCGCCGTGTCCGGCCGACGGTCGCCACCTCCCTGGCCGCTGCCGGCGCAGCTTCTTCGAGCCATTCTAAAAATGCAACCGGTCGTGCCGAAGCTCCCTGTACCGAGCGCTGTCCCACATTGCCCTCGATCCACAGGTCCAAGGCAACTTCAGTCATGTTTCCGGAAGAGTTATACTAAAAACTATTGCACGGTTCGCTGCATCTGCAACAACCTCGCGCGGTTGCGGCCGGATTGCGCGAAGCCCGAACAAAGCGAACTGCACTCCGGCAAATGACCGTCAAGAGCGACCAGAGACTTTGCCCGAGGACAGGGAGTTTCCGATCATGGACGTGCGGCGTCGGGTGCCTGTGCGATTTCGAGAAAAAATAAGGTCGCTCGTCGCCAGCCTGGCCCTGGCAGGCGGGCTGGCTATCGCGGCTGTGCCGGCGAGTGCTGCCGAGCCGTCCGACCTGAATACCCTGCTCGGCTCCATGGGCCTGTCACGGATCGCAGCCCAGGTCAGCGACCGGCCCGAGGACGTCCGCGGCGTGCTGCAGCGGCGGTTCGCGGAGGTCCGCAAGTCGATCGACCGCTGCCAGACTTTCTTCGGCCAGAACTTCCCGCGCGCGAAGGTTGACGCCATCCTCAAGGGCGTGGCGCTGAAGCCCGGCGGGTTCGATGCGGCGGTCGACGATGCCCATGCCCATCTCAGCGATGCGGCCAGCACCGGCAAGCTGTCCAGGCGTGACCTCGAAACTTGCATGCGGCTGGCCGACATGCGGATCGGCGGGCGCATCCAGTATGTGCGCAGCCTGGAGCAGATCGACCGCTCCCTCTACAAGTGCAACAAGGTCCTGGCCGCCGGCACGCCCAGCAAGGCGGCGGTCGACGTCCTGCGCACGCTCGACCGCCGGGCGGGCTCGCCCACCTACACCGAGGCCGGCACGCTGGCCGCCCTCGACCGCGCCTTCGGCCGGCCGACCGGCCTGACCAGGCTGGACCTGGATACCTGCGCTGCCGCCTACAATGTCGACGCGGAGCTCCTGCCGCGCTCGCAGGTGGGCAACATCATCGATAACTGCCCCTCCGGCCAGAGTGTCTGCGTAGGCTCCGGGCTCGACTACGCCTGCTGCGGCAGCGGCACCGTCTGCGCGGATTCCTGCGACGAGGACGGCGACTGCGA